>DASTYZ010000001.1:0-29177 GCA_035764545.1 Solirubrobacterales bacterium
CTCCGTGCTCAGTGCCCCGGGACCCCCACCGACACCCTCCTCGACAGCGGCTCTGCTTCGGACCCCTCCCTCCCTACCGCAAAAGTCGACGTCTGCGCCACGTGATCCGAGGCGAGTTGCCGTAGCCGACTTTTGACACAGCGGGGTGGGGCGAGAGTCCGACGCGTCTTCTTCTAACCACCTTCGTCCAACTGCTCGAACCGACACTCGGACGGCTCTTTGTCATCCCTGAATCTGTGAAACCGAGCCCCGTGTCTGATCCGCCCAGAAGCCGCATGGTCATACCCAACCTCGATCACCAACTCCGGCCGCAACTCAACCCACTCCAGCTCCCGCCCGCCGGTCCAACGACTCGGCTCCGCACTCCCACTCTTCCCCGTCTCCAACGGCGCCAGCATCGCCCGCATGCTCTGTTTCGCCGCTTTCGAGAAGCCTGAAATGTGGCCAACGGTGCGCAGCTCGCCGTCGTCGTAGAGGCCGAGGATCAGCGAGCCGACCGTGCCCTCTTCTTTGCCCGGCCGCCAGCCCATGACGACGCAGTCGATCGTCCGCTCGCGCTTGACCTTGGCCATCCCTTTGCGCTTGCCCTGGACGTAGGGGGCGCTCAGGTCCTTGGCCATCACCCCCTCGATGCTGTTCAGCCAGCGCTCCGCCTGTTCGGCGTCGGCGCTCAGCGTCGTCAGCTCCAGGCCGGCCTTCTCGGCGATCGCCTCCAGCCGCTCGCGCCGCTCACGCAGCGGCTGCTCGCAGAGCACCTCGTCACCTTCGGCGAGGAGGTCGAAGGCTATGTAGGTGGCGGGAATCTCCTTCGAGAGCATCTCGATCCGCGACTGCGCCGGGTGGATCCGTTCCTGCAGTGAGTCGAATTCGAGGTTGCCGTCGGGGTCGCGGATCACCAGCTCGCCGTCGAGGACCCAGCGCCCCGGCGCGAAGCTCAGCTCGGGGAAATAGCGGTTGAAGGGTTTGCCGCCGCGCGACTGGATGTAGAAGTCGTCGCCGTTGACGAAGACGATCGCGCGGAAGCCGTCGAGCTTCGGCTCGTAGGCCCAATCCTCGCCCTCCGGCAGCTGTTTGCGGGTAAGCGCAAGCTGCGGCTTGATCGGCGGGGAGAGGGGTAGCGTCACCTACTTGACGCTACCGGCGCGGCGCTCGCGACTCTCCTTCGGGTCCGGGATCGGCACCGCCGCCAGCAGTTTCTTCGTGTACTCGTCCTTCGGGTTCTCGCAGACCTGGTCGGCGGTTCCCTGCTCGACGATCTTGCCCTCGTTCATCACCGCGATGCGGTCGGAGATGTGGCGGACGACGCCGATGTCGTGGGCGACGAAGAGGTAGGCCATCCCGAACTCGTCCTGGAGGTCGTCGAGCAGGTTGACGATCTGGGCCTGGATCGAGACGTCGAGGGCGGAGACCGGCTCGTCGCAGATCACCAGCTTCGGTTTCAGCGCGACCGCCCGCGCGATCCCGATCCGCTGCCGCTGGCCGCCGGAGAACTCGTGCGGGAAGCGGTAGTAGTGCTCGCTGGAGAGACCGACCCGCTCCAGCAGCTCCTGCACCTGGCGCCGCAGCTCAGAGCCGGAAGCGACGCCCTGACGCTTGAGCGGGTCGCCGACGATCTGGCCGACCCGTTTGCGCGGGTTGAGCGAGGCGTAGGGATCCTGGAAGATCATCTGCATCTGCCGCCGCAGGGGTCGCATCTGCCGCCGCCCGAGACCGGAGATCTCCTCGCCCTCGAACTTGACCGAGCCCGCGGTCGGCTTGATCAGCTGCAGCACCGCCCGGCAGGCGGTCGACTTGCCGCTGCCGGACTCGCCGACGAGCCCCAGCGTCTCCCCGCGCTCAACCCGGAAGCTGATGCCGTCGACTGCCCGCACCTGGTCGACCTCGCGGTCGATCAGGATCCCGCGCTTGATCGGGAAGTGCTTGACGAGGTCGGTGACCTCGAGCAGGGGTGCCCCGCCGGTGGTACCGGGCTCGTTCATGCCTGTCGCGCCTCGCGCGGCGGTTCGAGCCCGATCTGGCCTTCGACCACCCGCTTCGCTTGCTTCTCCTCCGGCGTCAGCCAGCAGCGGTCCCGGTGCTCAGAGGCCTCGGGCAGCCTTGCCTCGAGGCCGGGGTACTGCGTGCATTTGGAGAACTCGTGCGGACAGCGGGGGCGGAACGGGCAGCCCTCCGGCAGGTCGAGCAGCGAGGGCGGCGACCCGGCGATCTGCGGCAGCCGGTGCGGGCGCGGCCGGTCGATTCTCGTCAGCGAACCGAGCAGGCCCCAGGTGTAGGGGTGCTGGGGGTCGTAGAAGATCTCGTCGAGGGTCCCTTCCTCGACCACCTTCCCCGCGTACATGACCAGCACCCGGTCGGCGACCTCGGCAACGACCCCGAGGTCATGGGTGATCAGGATCGTCGCCAGGTTGCGCTCCCGGTTCAGCTGCTCGAGCAGCTGCAGGATTTGCGCCTGGATCGTGACGTCGAGCGCGGTGGTCGGCTCGTCGGCGATCAGCACCTCCGGCTCCAGCGCCAGGGCCATCGCGATCATCGCCCGCTGTCGCATCCCCCCGGAGAACTCGTGCGGGTAGTCGTCGGCCCGTTGGGCGGCGTTGGGGATCCCGACCGCCTCGAACAGCTCCACCACCCGCTCCCGTTTTTGCGCCTTCGAGGTGTCGGGCCGGTGCGCCCCGATCGCTTCGGCAATCTGGTCGCCGAGCCGGTAGACCGGGTTGAACGACGTCATCGGGTCCTGAAAGATCATCGCCACCCGCTCGCCCCGCAGCCGCCGCATCTCGGCGTCGCTGGCCTCGGTCAGCTCGTCCCCGCCGAGCTTCACCGAGCCCTCGATGCGGGCATTGTTGGCGCGGGTGAGGCCGATCAGCGTCTGCGCGGTGACACTCTTGCCGGAGCCGGACTCGCCGACGATCGCCAGCACTTCGCCGGGGCGGAGGTCGAAGCTGACGCCGTCGACCGCCTGGACGACTCCCTCTTCGGTGGCGAAGCCGACGCGGAGGTCGGCGACGGACAGCAGCGGCGCCTCGCTCATGCGGACGCGCTCTCTCCCAGCCGCACCCGCGGATCGAGGTAGGCGTAGACGATGTCGACGATCGTGTTCATGAGGACGACGAAGAAGGCTCCGTACAGCGCCACGCCCATGATCGGCGGCAGTTCGAACTTGCCGACGGCGTCGGCTGCGTAGCGACCGACGCCGTCGATCGAGAAGATCGCTTCGGTGATGATCGCGGTTCCGGCGATGGTGGCGCCGAAGTCGAGCCCGAAGAGGGTGATGACCGGGATCAGCGAGTTGCGCAGCACGTGCCGGGTCATCACCTTGCGCTCACTCAGGCCCTTGGCGCGGGCGGTGCGGACGTAGTCCTCGTTCATCACGTCGAGCATGTTCGAGCGCAGGACGCGGCTGTAGAAGCCGATTGACAAGACGGCAAGGGTGATCCAGGGGAGGATCAGGTGGTTAAGCCACTCGCCCGGGTCTTCGCTGAACGGCACGTACTGGCCGTTGGGGAAGATTTCCAGCTTGTTGGCGAAGAAGTAGATGAGGACCGGCGCCAGGAGGAAGACCGGGAGGGAGATGCCGGCGATCGAGACGCCGGTAAGGATGCGGTCGAGCCAGCCGCCGGCTCGGATCGCCGAGAGGTAGCCGAGCAGGAGGCCGAAGAAGAGCCAGATGATCGCCGCCCCGATCGTCAGCGAGAAGGTCGCCGGGATGCCTTCGATGATCTGGTCGGAGACGGGGATCCGCGGTTCGTACTGGACCAGCTCGCCGGTGAAGACCTTCTCCATCATCGTCAGGTACTGCTGCGGCAGCGGGTCGTCGAAGCCCCATTCCTCTTCGATGTTCTTGACCAGGAGCGGCGTCGCGTTCTTGCCGGCCAGGCTCTGGGCGGGGTTCTGTTTCGGCAGAACCATGAAGACGACGAAGACGATCACCGAGACCGCGAAGAGGACGGCGATCATCCCGGCCAGCCGCCTGGCGATGAAGCGGGCCATCAGACCCTCGCCTCGCCGACCGGCTGGGTGGCGGCGGACTGCGCCTCGAACTGCAGCGCCGCGTCCAGCCGCGCCTTGCCGCGCGGGTCGAGCGCGTCGCGGAGAGCGTCGCCGACGATGTTCAGCGAGAGCACCGTCAGCATGATCATCAGGCCGGGGAGGATCGCCAGCAGCGGCTGGATCTTCAGCAGGTCGACGCCGACCGTGATCATCGTCCCCCAGGAAGAGTTGGGCGGCTGCACGCCGGCGCCGAGGAAGGAGAGGCCCGCCTCGAACAACATGCTGTTGGCGATCATCAGGGTGAAGAAGACGATCACCGTCGAGGCGAGGTTGGGGAGGATCTCGCTGAACATCACCCGCATCGGCCCCGCGCCCTGGGCGACCGCGGCCTCGACGAACTCTTTCTCGCTGAGGGCGAGGACTTCGCCGCGGATCGGCCGGGCGATGTAGGGGACGGTGAAGATGCTGATGATCAGGATCGGGATCCAGAGCGAACCACCCGAGAGTTCGACCACCCCGAGGTCGAGGCCGCCGACCGCCAGCGCGATCCCGACCGAGAGCCCGATCAAGAAGACAGGCAGCGACCAGATCGTGTCGAGGGTGCGGGCGATCAGGCTGTCTACCCAGCCGCCGAAGTAGCCCGCCATGAGACCGAGGACGATCGCCAGCAGGGTGGCGATCAGGGCGGCGCTGATGCCGACCAGCAGCGAGGTGCGGCCGCCGTACATCAGCCGCACCATCTCGTCGCGGCCGAGGCGGCTGTCGGCGCCGAGGAAGAATTTGCCGCCGGCCCCGAACCACTGCGGGCCGATCGGCGTGCCTTCCACCGTGACGACGTCCTTCTTTTCGCCGTCGACGGTTATCTGTTCGACCGTGTGCTCCTCGTTCGGCCCGGTTTCGGCGACATGGTCGGCCCACAACGGCGCCGCCAGCACGAAGACGACGATGAGGACGAAGAGACCGAGGAAGGCGACCGCGAGGCGGTTGCGCAGGAACCGCCGCAGAGCGAGGGACCAGGGCCCTCGCTCTGCGCTCGATTCAGTAGGCACGAGCTTCTTCTACCCCTGGGGCGCTACTTGAATTCGAAGCTGCTCAGGTAGTGGCCGAACGTGGGGTTGAAGATGACGCTTTCGAGATCGATCGCGTCGGAGACAAAGGTCGACAGGGTCCTGGTCCCGTACGGCGCCCAGGGAGCCAGTTCCATGATTTCTTTGTCCAGTTCTTTGTAGGCCTCTTCCTGTTCTGGCCCGAGCTGCTCCGCCCCCAGTTCTTCGATCTTCTTGTTGATCGCCGGGTCGTCGAGTTTGGCGAAGTTGCCGTTGTTGGTCGGGAGGATGCTTTCCCCGGCCAGCAGCGGCTGGAAGAAGTCGTTCGGGTGCGGGTAGTCCTGGAACCAGTCCGACCAGCCGGCGTCGAGCTCCGGCGTGGTCGCGTTGCCGATGACCGTGAAGTAGTTGTCGGCGTTGAGGATTTTCAGGTTCGTGTTGAAGCCGAGTTCCTTCAGGACCTCGTTGAAGTATTCGCCGGCTTCGTTGTTCGGGCTTTCGGTGTCGGTCCAGACGGTGATGTCGGTATCCGACGGATTCGCTTCTTTCATCAGTTCTTCCGCTTTGGCCATGTCATGGGGGTAGAGCTCGAACTTTTCGTATCCCGGCATCCCGGGCGGCAGAATCTGCTGCGTGCCCGCGATCTGGCCCGCGTAGATCCTTTCCAGGGCCTTGGCGTCGACCGCGTAGTTGACGGCCTGCCGCACTTTGACGTCATCGAACGGCGGCTCTTCGGTGTTCATCCAGAAGTAATAGGTGCTGATCGTCGGCTCGACCCGGAACTGGGTGCCTTCGTATTTGTCTTTGACTTCGTTGTAGCGCGAGGAGGGCGGCGGGTTCTGCATCCAGTCGTAGGTGCCCTGCTCGATGTCGTCGACCTGGCTCTCCGGGTTGCGGACGATCGTGATCTTGGCGCCGTCGACGCTCCCTTCCGGCAGGTCGGTCATCGCTTTGCCGTTGGCTTTCGCCCAGTAGGGGTTGCGCTCGTATTCGAAGCCTTTGCCCGGCTGCGATTTGGTGATCATGTAAGGCCCGGTGCCGGGGGGCGGGTTGGCCGAGAGGTCTTCGATCGGCGTGTCCTGCGGCAGCGGCGCCACGAACATCAGGCCGAGCTCGTTGGTGAAGGTGCCTCGCGGCCCTTCCAGGTTGATGACGATCTCCCCGGTCTTGTCGTTGGCTTTGATCCCGGGGATCGGGCCCTTTTTCGTTTCGGCGAATTCTTCGGCGCCTTCGATCGTCAGGTAGAAGGGCGAGCCGCCGGAGTTGAGCTCGATCATCCGTTCCACCGCGAAGGGGAAGTCGGAGGCTTTGACGGGAGTGCCGTCGGAGTATTTGAGGCCGGGGCGGAGGGTCAGCGTGTAGGTCTTGCCGCCGTTGCTGATCTTCGGCATTTCCTTGGCCAGCCCGGGGATCACCTCGCTGCCTTCCTCACCGTTGGCGTGCTTGTAGGTGAGCAGCGGGATGTAGACGTCGGCCATCGCCGTCCAACCTTCCGCCGTATAGGAGAGGGCCGGGTCCATGTAATCCGGGAAGGAGGCATAGGTGGCGTTGAGAATGCCGCCCTGCTTGCCGCCTCCGCCAGAGGTGTCGTCACCGCCCCCGCACGACGCCAAACCGACCGTCGCGAGCGCTGCCAGAACCAGAACCGCGATGACTGCCCCTAGCTTCTTCAAAGTATTCCCTCCGAATCCGGATTGCCGGGCTTTTGTAACCCTGGTAGCAACTCCACCACAACGTCGTCGCGCCCGTCAAGCGACGAGTCTTTAGTCAGTTCGTCGCGTTTCAGCCAATTCCCTCCCAGCAGCGGCGTCATCACGACAACGATGGCGATTACCCCCGCCCCCGCGACAAGAAACGTCATCCGCGGGCTTAACACGGCGGCAATGACGCCGCCGACGGCGAACCCGACTCCGGGCATCGCCGCGCCGATCGACTCGAGCACGCTCATCACCCGCGCCTGCATCGATTCGGCGGTCAGTTCCTGGACGGCGCTGATCGTCGCCACCCACTGGATGCCGTTGCCGGCGCCACCGACGACGGAGGCAAGGCATGCGACCGCGAGCGTCGGCGCGACGGCGAGGCCGAGGTAGCCGGCACCGACGGCGAGGGTGCTGAAGAACAGCAGGGAAGCGAGCGAAGCCTGGCGCAGGCCGGCAAAGAGGAAGCTGCCGGCGACCATCCCCGCCCCCCAGCTGGCGAGCATCAGCCCGTAGCCGGTGTCGGTGGAGCCCAGCGTCTCCTTCACGTAGACCACCTCGACGGGGAGGACCGCGGCAAAGAAGACGAAGGCGGCCCCCTGCGCGGTCAGCAACCGCCGCAACACCGGCTGGTCCTGGATGTAGGCGATCCCGGCGCGGACGCGCTCGCGCATCCGCCCTGGTTCGGGCTCGGCCTGGGGCATGTCGCCTGCACCGAAGAGGATGCAGGCGACCAGGTAGAAGGAGACGGCGTCGAGCAGCAGCGCCGACTGGACACCGAATCCAGCGACGATCAGGCCGGCGAGGGCGGGACCGATGGCGGCGCCGCCGGTGAAGGCGACGTTGAGGAGGGCGTTGCCGGCTCGCAGTTCACCGCTCGGCTCCAGCGCCGTTGCCACCACCGCCCTGGTCAGCGCCCGACCGGCGAGGGCAAGGGCGCCGTCTACGGCGGCGAGGGCGATTACCGGCAGCAGGGAGAAGTTTCCGGCAAGAAGGGCGAGGCCGCCAAAGGCCGCCGCCTCGCCGCAATAGATGACCGGCAGGGCGTACCGGGGGGGCGGCTTCTCGGCGTGGGCAACCAAAACCGGGGCGAAGAGCGCGGGGAGAAATCGCGTCCCGAGGAAGAGCGCAGCCGTCGCCAGGGCGCTCTCCGTGCGGTCGTAGACCAGCACCGAGAGGGCAATGATCCCCATCCAGTCGCCGAGCTCGTTGATCGCGTACGAGGCGGCAAGCCGCCTGAAGAGGGGCCTGCGTAGGGGGGCGGTTAGGCGTGGGCTAGGCATCTGGTGGCCGTGGGTACTACTGCATTTCTGCACAACTTTTCCTGCAGATGCACAAGTTTCCGCCAAGCTGTGCTACAAACTGACCAGCTATTAAGAAGTTTCCACGATGCAGCGCACAACGTTGCGGGCTTCAACGACTACGGAAGGGGCAGAAAACATGGGCTTTCGTCACTAGGAATTCCCCCGCAGACCATCTGATCGGAAGGTCTGCATCAGTCTTTTAAGGGCGCCCTGGATGGGGGCGCCCTTTTTTTTGGGCCGGTTTGGGCTTTTGGGCGAATTTGGCCATCTGGCTAAAGGTCTTGCCGATTCAATACATAGCGGTCTAACTTCTGAATCCCTGAAATAGCGGAAGCGGCAAGTTGTCGCGTTTCGCAGGGAAAAAGAAGGCGCCCGTGAAGAAGCATTAGCCGGATTGTCCGGCACGGGTTCCCGCAGTGCCCAAATCCAAATCAGATGGCCAAGACCCGACCCACCCCCGCCGCGATCGCCGTCATGGTCGGCGCCCTCCTGCTGACGGTCGCCGTCGGCGTCTGGCGCGCGCCCCAGTGCGATTGGGACCTCGGCTTCTTCGCCGTCTTGCTCGCCTTCTCGATCTTCAGCGACTTGACCGCGGTGTCCACCGAGTCGAAGGTGAAGATCTCGGGCAGCTTCCTGGCGCTGGTGATCGCGATGGTCTTCCTCGGCGGCACCCCGGCGGCGCTGATCGGGGTGGCGACGATCCTGACCGGCTGGCTGCGCTGGCGCGACGAGTGGCATTACCTGCTCAACAACATCCTCACCTACGCCTTCTTCCCCCTGGTCGGCGGCATCGCCTTCCACGAGGGGATCCTCGCTCTCGGGCTGACGCCATCGGAACCGTGGTTCTACGTCTGCGTCTTCGGCCTCTTCCAGCTCGCCCTGGCGATCAACTTCGTGATGATCGCGACCTACGGCTGCTACGTCGAGCGCTCTTCGTTCAAGACCAAGCTGCGCGTCCTGCCCCCGGTCTTGCCCTCCGAGTTCGCGAGCGCGATGCTCGCCGTCGCCGTCGCCTACATCTACCACGAGATCGGGATCGCCTCGATCGCTCTCTTCGGCGTCGTCCTCGTCACCTTCCAGTACCTGCTCGGCCAGCTCCTGCTCTCTCAGCAGCGGGCCAAAGAGCTGGAGCTGCGCTCCAAGCAGCTGGCCAGCTTCCAGGTCGGGATGTTGAGCGCGATGCTGCGCACGCTGGACCTGAGGGACCAGATGACGGCCCGCCACAGCGCCGCCGTCGCCCGCTACTCGCGGGCGATCGCCCAGCGCGCCGGCTACTCCCGCCGCGAGGAGGAGCTCGTCCACATCGCCGCCCTGCTCCACGACATCGGCAAGTTCATCCTCCCCGACCGCATCCTCAAGGCCAACGTGCCGCTGACGGACGAGGACTGGATGCTGATCAAGCGCCACCCCCAGCAGGGCGCCCGCGTCGTCTCCTCGCTTGACGGCTACGGCCCGGTGGCGGAGATCATCCTCGCCCACCACGAGCGGATCGACGGCAAAGGCTATCCGCGCGGTCTCGCCGGCGACGAAATTCCCGAGCTGGCCCGGATCATCTCCGTCGCCGACACCTACGACGTAATGACCGCCCGCGACTCCTACCGGACGCCGATGTCGAGCTACGACGCGATCGTCGAGCTGCGGCGGGTCGCCGGTAAACAGCTGGACGCCCGCTTCGTCGAGATCTTCATCGAGCTGCTCGAGGGCAAAGACGTCTCCTTCCAGCACGGCGAGGCGGCTGACTTCGAGAAAGAGCTGGCGCTGGAGGCGCGGATCGAAGAGACCGCAAGCCCCGGCGGCGAAGCCAGCCGCTTCCAGGTCGCCGGCGTCAACTAGACGCAGACCGGTACCGTTGCGCGGGCATGCGCGCGGTCACTTTTCAGGCACCGGGGGAGGTGCGGATCGAGGAGAAGGCCGATCCCGAGATCGGCGCCCCAGACGACGCGCTGATCCGGGTCGAGGCGAGCGGCATCTGCGGCTCGGACCTCCACATCTACCACGGTCGCGTCCCGGTCGAGCCGGGCTTCACGATCGGCCACGAGTTCGTCGGCACCGTTGTCGCGGCCGGAGACGAGGTTGAGCGGGTCGCCGTCGGCGACCGCGTCCTCGGCACTTTCCACACGGCCTGCGCCACCTGCGTCTCCTGCCTGCGCGGCGACTACCACCGCTGCCGCAACCAGCGGACCTTCGGCCACGGCGCCCACCTCGGCGACCTGCAGGGAGCGCAGGCGGAGCTGCTGCTGGTCCCGCGGGCGAACCTGACCCTGCGCCGGGTCCCCCAGGGCATGTCCGCCGAGGTCGCCCTTTTCGCCGGCGACGTGATGGGGACCGGCTACCACGCGATCGCCCACGCCGAGATGAAGGCGGGCGACACCGTGGCTGTTCTCGGGCTCGGCCCGGTCGGGCTTTGCGCGGTCCAGGCCGCGCTCGCCGGCGGCGCCACCGAGGTCTTCGCGGTCGACACCGTCGCCGAACGGCTGGCGATGGCCGAGCGCTTCGGCGCCACCCCGCTGCACCTGACCGAGCAGGACCCGAAGAAGGCGGTGCGGGCGGCGACCGAAGGCCTCGGGGTGGACGTCGTCGTCGACGCGGTCGGCGACCCGGGGCCGCTGGCGCTGGCGGTCAGCCTGGCGCGCGACGCCGGCACCGTCTCGGGGATCGGCGCCTACGCCGGCAAGGGCGAGGTCCCGCTCGGGCTCGCCTGGCTGAAGGGACTGCAGCTGCGGCTCGGGCTCGCCAACGTGATCGCCCACGTCGATCGGGTGCTGGCGTTGATGGAGGCCGGCAAGCTCGATCCGGGGCCGCTGGTCACCCATCACATGCCGCTGGACGAGGCGGCCGAGGCCTACAAGGTCTACGACAACCGGGAAGCGCTGAAGATCGTCTTGACGCCTTAGCTGTACTAGTTGACTCACACAGCCGCTGGCTTTACTGTGCGGCAAGGTGACACAGCTCGAGAACCCATTCCGCATCGATCCCGCCGACGAGCTGCCGGTCGGGCTGCAGCTCGGCTGGCGGTTGCGGGCGTTGATTCGGACGGGGGAGCTGGGGGCGGGGGAAAGGCTGCCGAGCTTTCGCCAGTTGGCCGAGTGGGCGGGGGTGAATGTCGGGACGGTGCGGGCTGTCTATGAGGGGCTGGAGCGGGACGGGCTTGTCGCCACCCGCCATGGACAGGGCACCTTTGTCGCCGACGGGGTCGAGTCAGCTCCGCAGCTCGAGGAGATCGCAGCCGACGCTCTGCGCCGTGCCAGCGAGGCGGGGCTGGGGGCGCGGGAGCTGGCGATCGTGGCGATGGCCTGCGCGAGCCTGCCGGAGGAGAGCGAAACGCTGGAGGTACGCCAGGAGCTGCGGCGGCAGATCGCCCGGCTCGAGGCCGAGCTGGCCAGCTACACCGGTCACCTCAAAGCCGAGCTGCCGACCGCGCCGAAGCGAGCGGTCGCCCACGTCGCCGGGGTCGAGGAGCTGGAGCAGACGCGGGACACGCTGATCGCCCAGCTGGCGGCGGCGCAGCGAGAGAGCGAGCAGGAGGTGCGGCAGCGGGCGAGCAGCCGCGGCCCTCTGGGAAGGGCGATGAGCAGGTGGCGGGCGCGCTGAGCAAGGGGGCCGCATCGGTCTCCGGCTTCTTCACCGAAGTCGGGACGATGATGATCCTGACGACGCGGACGATCATCTCCGCGGTGCGGCCGCCCTACCCCTACGGGGAGGAGCTGGTCGACCAGTTCTATTTCACCCTCAAGCTCTGCTGGTTCCCGCTCCTGATCTCGACCTTCGCCCTCTGCCTCGGGGCGCCGGGGCTGCAGGCGGCGGGCCCGCTGCAGCTCTTCGGCGCCCTCGATCGGCTCGGCGGTTTCTTCGTCCTCACGGCGATCCGCTGGATCGGGCCGCTGGTGACCGCGGTCGTCGTCGGTGGCGTCGCCGGCACCGCGATCACCGCTGACCTCGGCGCCCGGAAGATCCGCGAGGAGCTCGATGCCCTGCAGGTGCTCGGGGTCGACCCGGTCAAGAACCTGGTCGTGCCGCGGTTCCTGGCGCTGATGGTCGTCACCGCCCTGCTCGACATCTTCGCGATCGTCTTCGGCCTCACCGCCGGCATCGCCGCCGAGCTGCTCTACCACCAAAAGCTCGGCGGCTTCTTCGCCACCCTCTTCTCCAATGCCTCGGTCACCGACCTCTGGGGCTCGGTCCTGATGTGCACCCTGTTCGGCGCGATCATCGCGATCGTCTGCTGTTACAAAGGGATGACCGCCTCCGGCGGAGCCGCCGGGGTGGGACGGGCGGTGAACCAGGCGGTGGTGATCGCCCTGGTCGGCGTCTTCGCCTTCAACTACGTCTTCACCGCGGTGCTGCTGGCGACCAACCCGGAGCTGCAGACGATCCGGTGAGGGAGGCGGTGGACACCTGGCTCGCGGTCCCGCGCGGCTGGCTCGACGCCTTCGGCGAGATCGGGCGCTTCGGCCTCCGCGTGATGGGCCTGGTCTACTCGGGCCGCGCCCTGCGTTTCTTCGGCGAGGGAATCCGACAGGCCGGGATCCTGATCCTCGGCTCGGCCCTGATCATCTGGGCCTTCGTCTTTATCCTCGGCCTCCAGTGCGGGCTGCAGGGTGCCTACTTCTTCCGCGCCCAGGGGGTACCGCAGTACGCCGGGCTCTTCGCCGCCTGGTGCGACCTGCGCGAGGCGCTCCCCTACGCCTTCGGCTACATCCTCTCGGCCAAGGTCGGGACCGGGATCGTCGCCGAGCTCGGGGCGATGCGCATTTCCGACGAGATCGACGCGCTCGAAGTGATGGGCGTGCCGCCGATGACCTTCCTCTGCGGCAGCCGCCTCCTCGCCGCCTGGATTGCGCTGCCTTTCCTCTACCTGACCTCGATCGGGATCATGTACCTGGCCAGCTACTTCGCCGTCGTCGAGCAGGTTGCCGACGTCTCATCGGGCGGCTATTCGCTGATCTTCTGGATGTTCCAGGACCCCACCGACCTGATCTTCAGCCTGATCAAGGGGATGGTGATGGCGACCGTGATCGTGCTGGTCGGCTGCTACTACGGCTACACCGCCTCCGGCGGGCCCGTCGGCGTCGGCACCGCCACCGCCAAGTCGATGGTCTTCAACATCGTCGCCGTCCACATCCTCGGCATGCTCGGCACGGTCGTCTTCTGGGGCGCCAACCCCCGCGCCCCGATCGGCGGCTAGCTCAGCCGCCTTTGGCGAGAATCGCCGCGATCACGCCCGCTGAGCCAACCCAGAGAGCGATGGTGGCGCGGTGGATGTCGACATGAAGGGAAGTCATGCCCTGGTTGAGTCCGGAGACCTTGGACTCGATGTTCTCCAGTCGTTTCTGAGTGGCGGCCGTGGTCTCGGTGATCCGCCGATCGACTTCCTTCAGCCGACGATCCGTGTCTTCGCCCGCAGAGGTGATCCGCCGATTCACTTCCTCGAAACGACGGCCCGTTTCTTCCGCCGCTTCAGCCACCCGCCTGTCGACGTCGAGGATCTTTTCGTCGGTGCGGTCGAATCGTTCGTCGATCCGGGCGAAGCGCTCCTTCATCGCATCTTCGGGCGGTGCCATGGTCTGCATGGATAGCACCCTAGCCGAAAAAATGCAACATATTGTCTGAGAAAGTGACTTCTTTGAAAATCTTCTAGCCGCGTCGCCGGTGCTTGCGGAAGGTCTCCTCGACCCACTTGAAGCCGCGGCGGTCGCTGAGCCCGTCTCGGAACCGCTCCAGCGCCGGTGGGCGCGGCAGGCTCGGGTCGAGCGGGCCCTCGGGTGGGACGACGATCGGATAGAAGAGCGAAGCGGCGGTGATGTCGGCGACGCTGAGGTGCTCACCGACGATGAACTCGCTATTCCCTCTGTCGAGCTCCTGCTCGAGCTTGTCGAAGGCTGCGCCGATCGCCTCGCGCGCCCGCACGGCCTCCTGGTCGCTGTTGGCGCCCCAGCGGACGCTGGTGTAGGCGCGGGCGTAGGCGCCGACAACCGGCTTTGCCTTGCCGAGCGGGCCCGGTACCGATTCCGCGGCGACCTCGGCGAAGACCTCTGGCTCCTGGATCAACTCGTAGAAGGGGAGGAGGCGCGCGTGCGGTCCCAGGTTCTCGTCGAACCAGTCCTCCAGCTCGATCGCCCGCGCCCGCTCCTCGGCGTCGATCGGGTAGAGCGGCGGGTCCGGGTACTTCGCCTCCAGGGCGGCGATGATCTCGGTCGAGTCGCCGATCGCCCGCCCTTCCAGTTGCAGGACCGGGACGGTCGGCTGTGCGCCTTTGGTCAGCACCAGCGCGATCGGAATGTGGGTGCCGGGAAGCGGCGAGCGACGAACGTGGTCGATGCCCTTGTACTCGAGCGCCCAGCGGACCTTCTCGGCGTAGTGCGAGATGTCTATTTGCCAGAGGATCGGCTTCTGCGGGGATTGCTTCGCCATCGTTCGCCTGCCAGCATAAGCGCGTGGCCCTTCTCAGCGACGCGGAGATCACCGAGAAGCTCGCGTCCCTGCCCGGTTGGGAGCGCCGGGACGGCGCGATCGAGAAGAGCTTCAAGCGCGAGGACTTCGTCGGCAGCGTCCGCTTCGTCGATGCCCTCGTCGAGCCGGCGGAGGGGATGAACCACCATCCGGATGTGGCGATCTCCTGGGACACGGTGACGGTGACGATCTCCACCCACTCCGAGGGCGGCCTGACCGCGGCCGACTTCGAGCTCGCCGGCAAGATCGACGCGCTCGCATAACGACCCGGTGGCGAAGCGGAAGAAGCAACGGCGGGCGCGGGAGAAGGCGCCGACGGTCGACTACGTCGACCCCGAGGGCAACGTCCTCACCCTGCGCCAGACGCTGAGCGCCGGCACCATCGCCAAGGTGGGGGAGGCGCCGGCGGGGGACGCCACCTCGGTGGACGACGCCTGGCACCGCCGCTACGAGGCGCTGTTCGAGCGCCTCGCGGTGCGCTGGGAGATCGCCGGCCTGCCGCTGGAGGAGCAGAAGATGCTGCTCGGCCGCTACCGGATGGCCGACTCGGAGACCCAACGCTGGGTCCGACAGACGATCGCGGCCCACCTCGAGCGCCACATCCCCGAGCTGGCCGGGTAGAAGGCGGTCATGGCCGAGCGGCTGCGGATCGACGAGCGGCTATCGCTGCCGCTGGGGGAGATCGAGCTGCGGACCAGCCGCTCCTCGGGTCCGGGCGGTCAGCACGCCAACGTCACTGCCTCCCGGGTGGAAGCGATCTTCGACGTCGAGGCGTCGGCGAGCCTGACCGAGGCTCAGCGGGCGCGGCTCGGCGAGCGGTACGGCCGCGCCGTAACCGCGGTCGCCCAGGACGCGCGCGGGCAGGCGCGCAACCGCGAGCTGGCGCTGGAGCGGCTGGCGGCGAAGATCGCCGCCGGGCTACGAGTCCGGCGCAAGCGCCGAGCGACCAAGCCGACCCGCGCCTCCCGCCGCCGCCGGCTCGACCAGAAGCGGCGTACCGCAGAAAAAAAGAGCAGGCGGCAGCGGCCGCCGTTAGAGTGAGCAAATGCTCGGAGAGACCAAAGCGACCAGCGGCTTCGCGGTCAAGGACATGGACCGTGCCAAAGAGTTCTATGAGGGAGCGCTGGGCCTGCGGGTCGAGGTGCTCGATGAGGAGCACGGCGTGACGATGCTCCACCTGGGTGGCGGCTACGACGTCCTCATGTACCTCAGCGCCGACATGACCCCGCCG
Organism: Solirubrobacterales bacterium; assembly: GCA_035764545.1. Classification (GTDB taxonomy): domain Bacteria; phylum Actinomycetota; class Thermoleophilia; order Solirubrobacterales; family 70-9; genus VAYN01. Next base: position 15,716 of record DASTYZ010000001.1, read on the forward strand.
AGCTACACGATCCTTAACTTCGAGGTTGGCGACATCGACGGCACCGTCGACCAGCTAGACGAGCGCGGGGTCAAGCTCCAGCGCTACGAAAGCTTCGACCACGACGAGAAGGGGATCGTCCGCGGCCCCGGTCCGCAGATCGCCTGGTTCGAGGACCCCTCCGGGAACGTCATCTCAGTACTGCAGCAGTAGGCTCGCGCACCACTCCGCGGCGGTCTACCTGGACGACCGGCAGGTCACGCGGCCACATCGCCAGGGTGGAGGCGAGGCCGAGCAGCATCAAGCCGCCGGCGACGTAGAAGCCGGCCTCGAGGGAGTAGCTCCCGTCGAGGGCCGCGGCCCGGGCAACGAGGGCCGACAGTCCGGCCAGCCAGAGCAGCGCTGCGATCAGGAGCCGCACCCGGAAATACCGCCTCAGCGCCAGCTGCCGATCCCGACCGACGACAAGCGGCAGTGCGACCAGGATCAGTGCCGGCCCGATCAGGAAGCCGGTGTCGATCTTGATCGCCTCCCGCGAACTCCCGGCGAGGTCGAAGAGGTCCGAGCGCCCCCACCAGGTGAAGGCGGCCCCGAGCAGCCCGATCAAGAGCAGCGCCGCCGAGAGCCCGGCGACGTCGCTCGCCAGTCGTACCCGCCGGCTGGGTACGAAGGCCTCGCGCATCTGTCCGCTTCCCTCCACTCCCGCAAGCTAGATCTCCGGCGGGCGCGCGCAATCGGCATGGGACCGCCGATCGGACGGCGCGAACTACTGAGTCCCGGCCGTCATCTCCCGGGCGACGGCATCGCGCCTGTAGTCGAAGATCTGCTTCAGATCGCGGCGCACCAGCAGGCGGTCGGCGAGCTCCCCCAGCGGCCCGAACGGGATCGAGTACCGGACCCGATCGCGGATGATCGTCGCCCCCGGCCCGTCCTCCTCAAATGTGTGCGTGTGCTCCCAGAGCGAGTAGGGCCCCTTGATCTGCGCGTCGACGAACCGCCGCGGCGGCTCCCACGCCTCGATCCGCGTCCGCCATCGCACCGGCACCCGATGCAGCCGCAGCCGGTACTCGATCAAGGTCCCCACCCCCATCTCAATCGGCCGCGGCGTCACGACCTCGAACCGAAGCAGGGGCGGAGTGATCCGCTCCAGGTTGTGCGCGTCCCCGTAGAAGGCAAAGGCTTGGTCGATCGGGAGCTCGACGCGCTGCTCTCGCTCGATGATGTGTATGGGCGTCATAGGATCGTGACGATGTGGGATTTAGAGCCTAAAGAGCAGATTGCGCGAAAAGACCTTCACAAGCGATTTGGAGGTCGTACTAGAGGTGGGATAAGTCCCTCGGCCCAGTCTCCGAACGTGTTCATTTTCTACGACCCGAAGACCGGTCATCAGCATGGGTACTACGACGAATGGCGATCGGATGGATGCCTTCACTACACGGGAGAAGGGCAAAAAGGGGATCAAGTGATGAAGGACGGCAACGCCGTGATCCTCAACCACAAGGCTGAAGAACGGGCGCTACGGGTCTTTCAAGGTGCAGGGGGGATCGTTACCTATGAGGGCGAGTTTGAGCTTGACGATGCGGAACCCTTCGAACGAACGGACGCGCCTGAGACCAAAACCGGTCGTTTGCGGGAGGTCTTTGTTTTCCGCCTTCGCCCGATCGGTTTTGAACCGCCCGCGGCGACGTCCAAACTAGATGAAGTTCTTTCTGGTCCGACGCGCGTCGATGTAGAGGTTGAGCGGCAGGAGACGGAGAAAACTTATGTGAACCCGACGGGTGATCCATATGAGGTCGAGCGGCGCGAGCAGACCCTGGTTCTTGATTTCAAAAAGCATTTGGAGAACCAGGGACATGAAGTGAAACGACAACGCTTGCTGCCGTCCGGCGAGGGTCGCCCAATCATCACTGATCTATTTGACCTCACCTCTGGAATGCTGGTAGAGGCCAAGGGAACCGTCGAGCGCAATGCGATTCGGATGGTTATTGGCCAGCTCTGCGACTACCGGCGCCTGTTCCAACCGGGAGAGGTGAAGCACGTCGCCGCTCTCTTCCCTAGAGAGCCTCGTGCCGATCTCTGTTCCTTGCTTGCCGAACAAGGGATAGTCGTTATTCACCAGACTGAGAAGGGTTTCACCGACTCAACCGGCGGGGCGCTCGTTAACGCCATCTGAAGTCCTGGCATGGGCACGGCTGGTTTCGAACCAGCGACCTCTCGCGTGTGAAGCGAGCGCTCTCCCACTGAGCTACGCGCCCGGGACGGAGATTGTACGACGCGGCCGAGCAGGGGCCGCAGTCGGTCAAGCAGTTGCGGTTGCTGCGTCGCTGGCCGGCTCCTTGCGCAGAGCCATGCCGACGAAGGGGTAGATCAGAGTCGAGAGCATCGCGGCCCCGACCAGCCCGGCAGCGGTCGAGGGCCGCATCTCTCCCGCGTCGATCGCGATCGTCGTGATCGCGACGACGAGGGGGAGCTCGGTGGCGCTGTAGAAGGCGAGGGCGGCGCGGTCGCGGGCGCTGAGGAGGCCCCGGTAGAGCAGCATCGCCGGGGCCCCTCGCACGACCAGGAAGAGGCCGAGGAAGAGGAACAGCTTCGCGATCGCTTCCGCCGAGCCGAGCGCGGCGAGGTCGAACTCGATGCCGCTGGTGACGAAGAAGAAGGGGACGAAAAAGCCGAACCCGACCGCGGTCAGCTTCGACTCGAAGACCTGCAACTCGTGTCCCTTCAGCGCCAGGCGGGTAATCATCCCGGCGACGAAGCCGCCGAGCAGGATGTCGAGCCCGAGCTGCCCGGCAAGGAGGACGAGGCCGAAGACGAGCACCACCGTCACCCGCACCGCCAGCTGACTGCTCGCCTCGAAGGTCCGTTCCAGCGCCGGCCAGCCACGCCAGGCGTAGCGGACCGAGACCACCGCGAGGGCGATCGCCAGGGCGACGAAGGCGAGCAGGATCGCCGCCTCGTGGAAGGGGTTGGTGGTCGAGAGGACGAGCGTCACCAGCAGGATCGGGCCGAACTCGCCGGCGCCGCCGGCGGCGAGGAGGTAGGTGCCGAAGCGCGTCTTCAGCTCACCGTTGTCGCGGAGGATCGGGATCAGCGTCCCGATCGCCGTCGTCGCCATCGCCGAGCCGGTGTAGAGGAAGGAGACGACGACGCCAGCCTTCGCCAGGATTCCGCCGAGCCCGTAGGCGATCGCGACTGACAGCGCCCAGCCGAGCGCGCCGAGCTTCATCGGCTTGCCTTTGATCCGGTCGAAGTCGATCTCGTAGCCGGCGAAGAAGAAGAGCATTCCCAGGCCGAGATCGGCGAAGAAGTTGACGAAGTCGTCGCTGTGGGCGAAGCCGAGGACTTCCGGCCCGATCACGATTCCGAGGATCAGCTCGAGCACCACCACCGGCGGCGCGAACTGCTTCGGGACGAAGGCGACGGTGATCGAGGCAATCGCGGCGACGACGACGATCGCGAAGAAGGAGTCGGTGTCAACCGTGATCACGGCGGTGATCCTATGGCCGCCGCCCGCTAGGATCACCCCTGGACCGTGCTAGGCGGGGTGTCAGCGGTGCCTTGTGACCCGAAATCCGCTTAGCGGGGCCGACTACCGTTCCGAGGGACTGACCGTCGGGGTCAGTGCGTCGCGGCGGCGTTGACGGCCGGGTCCTGCGCGACGTGGGCACGCGAATCAGGTCAGGTCCGGAAGGAAGCAGCCTTAAGCGGATGCCGCGGGTGCCGCAGGCGAGCCCGACCTGAGCCTAAAGCGACGGACACGCCCGGTGATCTTGTTTCGAAGGACGGGTGCACGGTCCATAACTTCAGCGGCGCGCCTAATCGATCAGGCGCTTGCGCATCTGGCGGATTGCGACCCGCCAGGTGAGCACCGCGAACCCGGCGAGGAAGGCGAAGCGCAGCAGGTCCTCCCATTCGAAGCCGAAGGCGCCGCCGCGGACCAGTTCGACCAGCTGGTGGAGGGGGTTGAACTGCGCCACGATCTGCACCCCCTGGGGCAGGCCGTCGATCGGGAAGAAGGTGCCGGCGACCAAGAACAAGGGCGTCACGAAGAGGGCGGTGACGTAGTTGAACTGGTCGATCTTCGCCACCGTCGCCGCCATCGCCACGCCGAATCCGGCGAAGCCGAGGGCGGTGACGAAACAGAAGAGCGGCGTCAGCAGCATCCCCCAAGCGGGATCGAGGCCGAAGGCGATCGTGACCAGCAGCGGCACGCAGCCGTAGCTGCCTGAGCGCAGCCCGATCCAGAGCATCTCGGCGCTGACCAGCTCCTCGACGTCGACCGGGGCGGCGAGGATCGCGTCGTAGGTGTTCTGGAAGCGGTGCTTGACGAAGGTGCCGAACATCGCCGGCAGGGCGCTGGAGAAGATCACCGCCGTCGCCACCATGCCGGTGCCGACGAACTCGATGTAGGGGACGCCTTCGACTTCGTCGACGAGCGTCGCGCTCAGGCCGAGCCCGAAGGCGAGCAGGTAGACGAGCGGTTCCATCACGCTGGAGAAGGTCGTGCCCTTCCAGTAGGTGCGGAAGTTGGCGACCTCGCGGCTCATCACCCCGGCGATCGCCGCCCCTTCCAGGCGCCGCAGCTTGCGCGGCGCCGGCGTCACCTGTCCCTGCGCTCGGGTCGCCGCCTCCATCAGTCCGCCTCCTCGCCGGTCAGCAGCACAAAAACGTCCTCGAGCGAGGCGGCGCGGACGACGGCGTCGTCGGGGATGAAGCCGTCGGCCTGCTCGGAGCCGACGATCGCGATCGCCGGTCCGGCCGGGCGCACCGAGAGCCCTTTCGACTCGGCTTCCGCGCGCGTCTCCGCCAGCTTGTCCGGCGGCCCATAGATCTCGGCGGTCTGGCGGCCGGCGTGCTCGGTGATCAGCTCGACGGGACGGCCGCGGCTGATGATCTTGCCTTCGTGCATCACCGCCACCTCGTCGGCGAGGCGCTCGGCCTCCTCGATGTAGTGGGTCGACATCAAGATCGTCGTCCCGCGCGCTTTCAGGTCGCCGATCAGGGTCCAAAGCTCGGTTCGAATCTGGGGATCGAGGCCGACGGTCGGCTCGTCCAGCAAGACCAACCGCGGCTCGTGGACGAGGCCGCGGGCGAGCAGTAGGCGCCTGCGCATGCCGCCGGAGAGCTCGTCGACGGCATCGTGCCGCCGCTCCTGCAGGCGGGCGATGTCGAGCGCTTTGTCAACCGCGGCGGCAACGTCCGGGACCCGGTAGAGGCGGGCGAAGATCGCCAGGTTGTCCTCGACGGTGACGTCGACGTCGAGGTTGTCGAGCTGGGGGACGACGCCCATCTGCCAGCGGGCCGTCTTCGCATCCCGGGGCAGCTCGTAGCCGAGCACGCGCAGCTCGCCGGAGTCCGCGATCGCCTGTCCGGTGAGCAGCCGCATCGTCGTCGACTTGCCCGCCCCGTTGGGCCCGAGCAGCCCGAGGCAGATGCCTTCCGGGACGTTGAGGTCAAGTCCGTCGACCGCGGTGATCGGCCCGAAGGTCTTGACCGCGTTGCGTAGCTCTATCGCCGCCATGACCTGATGGTTTCATGAGCGGACCTTTTGGTAGATGCCGGGTCAGCCGGCGAGCAAGCGCTCGGCGAGCCAGAGGTCGCAGAGCCAGTCCCCCGGCTTCGCTTTGGAGCGGGAGATGATCAGCCCGTCAGGGCCGCTGTGGACCGCGACCCGCTTCGACTCAGCGTCGTAGTCGCGGCAGGAAGCGGCGACGTGGACCTGGCTCTGCCCGGCCTCTTCGTAACCGCCGAAGCGGATCACCACCTTCTGTCCATGCCGCTCGCCGCTCAGCTCGGTGACGCCGCGGAGGCGGTAGTCGAAGCCCGGCATCGTCGGTCCCCGCGGCTCGAAGCCGCCTTTGGGACGTGCCGTCAGCGCCAGCCCCAGCGGCTTCATCGCCCGTTCGGTCCCCTCGTAGCCCTGGTCCAAGGCGCCGCCGGGGCCGATCGCCTGGAAAGTGCCGTAGAGCGCGGTGATCACGATCAGCGGCACCCCGACCAGCAACGGCACGAGCGATTCGAGCAGGTAGGCGGGGGGGACGGTGAGGAAGATCAGGGCGAAGATGACGGCGCCGAGCTTGATGCTGCGACGGCCGGCCTCCCACATCTCGGCTTGTGCCTCCACCGCATCGGCGTCGATCGGGGCGATCGCCAGCGAGGCCCAGAGCTCGGCTTCGCTCACCGCCGTCGGATTCGCGACCGGGCGCCCGCTCTCGGCAGCGGCGCGACTGCGTGCGGTTGCGTCGCCGCCGGCGGCGTGCTCGAGGTCGGCGCGCTGGAGCAGCAGGAGGACGACGACGAAGATTCCGATCACGCCGAAGATCAGCCCCAGCGCGAGCTTCGGGTTCGATTCGCCTTCGCCCGCGGTCAGGCCGATCACCGCCGCCAGGGCGGCGACGACGAAGACGCCGATCAGCCCGAAGCGCGAGGAGCGCTTGAAGTCCCCCGAGAACACCGGCGGCAGCCTATCCCGGCGCCTGGCAGACTGGCGCCGATGCTGGACGAGCGCTGGATCAGGTCGCTGCACGTCGAGTCGATGCGCCGCGCCGACCTGCATCGCGAGCGCGAGCCGCACGTTCTCTTCCAGGCTTCGACGATCGGGGCGCTGCTCGAGGGAGCGTTCGAGGGCGACCTCTCCTTCGCCGAGCTGGCCGAGCACGGGGACCTCGGCCTGGGGACGCTGAACCACCTCGATGGCGAGATGATCGCGCTCGACGGCGAGTTCTTCCGCGCCGACGTCGAGGGGCGGCTGCACCGCGTCGCCCCGGAGGAGCGGACCCCGTTCGCCGTCGTTACCGACTTCGAACCCGAGATCGACCAGGTGCTGGACGGCGGCGTGCTCTCTCACGAAGAGCTACTCGCGCGCATCGACGAGCTGGTCCCGCCTGGGGCCTCCTCCTGCGCGGTCCGCCTCGACGGTCGCTTCGAGCTGGTGCGCGCCCGCTCGGTGCCGCGGCAGGAGCCGCCCTACCGACCGCTGACCGAGGTCGTCGCCGATCAACACGTCTTCGAGCTGGAGGACGTCGAGGGGTCGATGATCGGCTTCCGCTTCCCCAGCTACGTCGAGGGGATCGAGGTCGGTGGCTACCACCTGCACTTCGCCAGCGCCGACCGCAGCCGAGGCGGTCACGTCCTCGATTCGCGCAGCGGCGAGCTGCGGGCGCGGATCGATCTCTCCGACGACCTCCACATCGAGCTGCCGCCGGCGATCGAGCTCGAAGACCCCGATCTGGCCGCCGCGACCCACGCCGCGGTGGCGGCGGTGGAGCACGGCGTTCAGCAGCGGCGGTAGACGACCCAGGAGTCGTTGGCGGCGACTCGCTCGAAGCCGTTGGGCGGGGGGAACGACGGATCGGTCGGGTCGTTGGGGTCGAGGATGAAGTTGTGGATCACGAAGTCAGAGGCCGGGGCGACGAAGTAGCCGCGCTTCGGGACGTCTTCCTCGCTGGCGCTGACGATCTCGGTTGGCTTGACGTCGAGGCCGAAGGCGAGCCGCGGGACTGCGCGATGGTTCGGGACCGCGACCTTGCCGCAGAGCGGCTCGAAGGCGCCGTCGTCGACGAGGTCGGTGAGGTTGTTCTCGATCCGAGCCTGGTTGGTGAGGTCGGTGTCGACGCGGGAGTCGAGGTCCCACTGGTTCGGGAGCCAGACCAGGAACATCAGCGCGACGAGCGCCGCGAACGCCTGCCACGGCCGCCGCCACTGGTGGCCGGGCTCCAGTAGCCGCCAGCCGAGCAGGGCGACGCTGACGAAGATCGCCAGGATCGCGGCGGCGAGCATCGTGTAGCGGGGGAGGATCGCGAGGCCGCCGCAGGCGAGCAGGGCGAAGGCGGCGAGAGCCAGCGCGGCGGCGGCGACGCCGAGAACCGAGCGGCGACGCAAGAAGGCGAGGCCGAGGGCGACGCCACCGAGAGCGCCGACCATCCCCGGCCACTGCAGCACCTCGCCGAGCCGCCGCGGCCCGTATAGGACAAGGTCGACTGGGCCGGTCTGCCGTTCCAGGGTCTCGACCGTTTCTTTCGTCCCGGTCCAGGAGTAGGTCGGGCTGCCGGTGGTGATCCAGTCGAAGAGGGCCCAGAGGATCGGCCCGGCGAGGGCCAGTACGGCCAGGGGAGCGAGCTCTCGCTTCACCCGCGAGCGGTCGCTGCGGTCCGCGGTATACGCCAGGTAGAGCCAATAGACGGCGGCGAAGAGCCAGGCCTCCGGTCGCAGCAGGCCGGCGAGGGCGAGGAGGGCGAGGACGGGCCAGCCGGCGCGCGGGCGCTTCGCCTCGATCAGCAGCGCGCCGAGGCAGAGGGCGATGTAGGGGAGGTCGATGTAGGCGCGCAGGCCGTTGGAGAGGAACGGCGCCCGGGTGAGGACGATCGCCGCGGCGGCGGCGCCGATCCAGCGGTCGAACCAGATCGCGCCGAGCCGGTAAACGAAGTAGCCGATCAGCCCTAGCGAGACGTAGGCGCCGATCATCGTCAGCGTGATCATCCCGTCGCCCAGGGGCGTCGTCACCAGCCCCCACAACTCGGTCAGCGGGTGCGGCGTCGGCGGCAGCGCCGCGCCGTAGTCGGGGCTCTCGCCATGGGCAAGTTCCCGCCCCCAGACGAGCGCGTAGATCGTGTCGTAGTTGGGGAACCCGTAGGGGAAGAGCAGCAGCAGCACGCCGCTCACCGCGGCGACCCAGGCGGCGGGCGTCAGCCAGTTGCGGGCCCCCTTCGACACGGGCGGCACGGTATCGGTGCGGCCCGCCGAGGAGCCCGGTGCCCATAGATACACTCGCTCGACAGCCGATGAGCGAGTCGACTTCCCTCTACCGCCGCCACCGTCCCGGGTCCTTTGACGAGGTCGTGGGCCAGACCCATGTCGTCCGCACCCTGCGCAACGCGGTCGAGCAGGGCAAGGTCCATCACGCCTACCTCTTCGTCGGCTCCCGCGGCACCGGCAAGACCTCGATGGCGAAGATTCTCGCCCGCTCGCTGAACTGCGAGCGCGGCGGCCCGACCGTCACCCCCTGCGGCGAATGCGAGTCCTGTGTGACGATCGCCGCCGGCACCTCGGTCGACGTGATCGAGATGGACGCCGCCTCCAACCGCTCCGTCGACGACGTCCGCGACCTCCGCGAGCGCGTCGCCTACGCACCGGCCGGCGGCCACTGGAAGGTCTACATCCTCGACGAGGCGCACATGCTGACCAAAGAGGCATGGAACGCCTTCCTGAAGACGCTCGAGGAGCCGCCGCCGAACACCGTCTTCGTCCTCGCCACCACCGAGTCCCACAAGGTGATGGGGACGATCGCCGACCGCTGCCAGCGCTTCGACTTCCAGCGCCCTTCGCTCGAGCAGATATCCGAGGTGTTGAACCGGGTCGCTACGGCTGAGTCGATCGAGGTCGACGATGGCGCCGTGGCGATGATCGCCCGCTCAGCCTCCGGCAGCTTCCGCGACGCCCTCGGCACCCTCGACCAGCTGGTCGCCTTCGGCGGCAGCCGGGTCGAACTCTCCAGCGTCCTCGAGATGCTGGGCGCCGCCGACGCCGAGCTCCTCTTCGAGACGATCGACGCGGTCATCGCCGAAGACCCAAAGCAGGTGCTGCTCGGAATCGAGCGGATGGCCCGCTCCGGCCGCGACCCCTCGCAGTTCGCCCGCGATCTGCTCGCCCACCTGCGCCACCTGCTGATCGTGCAGACGACCGGCGAGGTCCCAACCACCTTCGTCGTCACCGCCACTGACACCGGCCGCATGCAGGCCCAGGCCCAGGCGATAAAACCCGCCAACCTGATCCGCACGATTGACGAGCTGGCAACCGCGCTCACCGCCGTGCGCGAGGGCGACGACGCTCGCATGGCTGTTGAGATCGCACTGCTGAAGGCTGCGCGTCCTGACCTTGATCCGAATACCGCGGGACTACTGAGGCGGATAGAGAGACTGGAGCAAGGCGGAACCGCTCGACCCGCGGGTCCTGCCGCCGCAGGGGACCCACCGTCTCCTGCAACTACGCAGGAGACGGTCCCCCCTACGACGTCACCCACGGGAGACCCGCCTAGTCAAGCCACTCCACCTCCGGCCGAACCCCCGGCGCCACCCGTCGACCCACCTCCAGCGGATGAAGAAGAGGCCGAGAGCCCGCAATCAGGCAACCCGGCCCCTCCGGCGGGTGGCGACGATGCGGACCCCTCGCCAGTTGGCGAGGGGGCCGTATCGGAGACAGGACCCGCCGGCCAAACCGCCCCCGTCCCTGCAGATTTGTCCCTAGAGGAGATCCAACGCGTCTGGCCCGCCGTCCTTCACAAGCTTCAAGAGACCGCCCCCGCCCTAGCCGCAACCCTCGAGGGTGCCCGCCCGATCAGCTTCGGCGACGAGGGACTCGAGGTTGCCTTCCCGACCGAGATGACGTTCTTGAAGAAGAAGGCCGAGGGCGCCGATCGCCGTGACACGGTGGCGGCAGCTTTCGCCGCCGTGACGGGGGTGGGGCTGCGGCCGACTTATGTGCTGCTCGACGGAGAGGCGCCGCCGGATACGCCGGCGCCCGGCAGCGAGGAGATCGACGAGGAAGAGCTGCTGGAGCGGCTGAAGAGCGAGTTCGACGCGGAGGAGGTCAGTTAGGTGGCACGAGGAGGAGGGCCCGGCGGCTTTGACGTCAACGCCCTGATGAAACAGGCCCAACAGATGCAGGCCGAGATGCTGGAGGCCCAGGAGAAACTGAAAGACGAGGTCGTCGAGGCCAGCGCCGGTGGCGGCATGGTCAAGGTGAAAATGGGCGGTGACCTGACCCTGCGCGAGATCATCATCGACCCCGAAGCGATCGACCCCGAGGACGCCGACCTGCTCCAAGAGATGGTGCAGGCGGCGGTCAACGAGGGGCTGCGCGCCGCCCAGGAGCTGGCCAGCTCGAAGATGGGCGGCATCGCCGGCGGCGACATCGGCGGCCTCGGGGGCATGCTCGGTTGAGCGAGGGCCCGGCACCGCTGGCGCGCCTCGTCGCCGAGCTCTCGCGGTTGCCGGGCATCGGCCAACGGACCGCGCAGCGGCTCGCCTTCCACCTGTTGCGGGCGCCCGATGAAGAGGCGTTCGCGCTCGGCGACGCGATCCGTGAAGTGAAGGAGAAGGTCGGCCTCTGCGAAGAGTGCTTCAACCTCGCAGAGGGGCCGCTCTGCCGGATCTGCGCCGACCAAAACCGCGACCGGGCGACGATCTGCGTGGTCGAGGAGCCCTCCGACGTGATCCCGATCGAGCGCACCCATGAATACCGAGGCCTCTACCACGTGCTCGGCGGCGCCCTCTCGCCGATCGACGGCGTCGACGCCGAAGACCTGAAGATCGGTGAGCTGCGGCGGCGGGTCGAGCGCGGCGGCATCGACGAGGTGGTATTGGCAACCAACCCCACCACTACCGGCGAGGCGACCGCGCTTCACATCGCCGAGATGCTGCGCGGGCAGGTGACGGTGACCCGCTTGGCCAGCGGTCTGCCGGTAGGAGCCGACCTCGAGCACGCCGACGAGGTCACCCTCGGCAAGGCGCTGGCGGGGCGAAGAAGCCTGGAATAAGCGCACCCCGACATCCGTCCTGGACGGGTGTCATTTCGCAAATAGCGCGAATTCGGAAATCGGGCGTCCGCTGCTTTCGCCAAGGTCATGGCGTGTCTGACCAGTCCGAATTCGGTCGCCGCCGTGAAGACGGCTCGCCGGCGAGCCGCCTCGCCCTCAAGGTGGGTGAACTTCACGCCGATCTCTTGGGCAGCTTGCACGAGGAGATTGGGACCAATGGAGAGGACTTTGTTCTTGCCGCGCAGCGGTTGGCGGGCGAGTTCGGTTCGGTGACCGCTGCGGCGATAGAGGCTGCGCAAGCGAACGGAGGGCGCCAGCGGGGTGCCTTCCGGAGCAAAGATGGGGAGGGCTCCTCAGGCACCCCCCTGACGCCCTCTAACGGAGATTCGGCTTCGTCTGCGGCCGAGGCGCAGCTCGAAGAACTGCCGAGCTTGTATCGGCCAGGGCATATGCGGCGTAGGTTGGAACAGCTGTTGGAGACCAACAAGCGGTATGGACACCCGTTCGGACTGGCGGTGTTTGATGCTTCTGGGCCCGGGGTTCGGTCGCACGACGTGGCGGGGGGGCAGGAGACGGTGCTCTCGATCGTCGGAGCGGCGCTGCGGGACAGCATCCGCATCGTCGACGAAGCCTTCCGCCTCGAGGAGGACGCGATCTGCGTCCTCGCTCCCAACATCGGCACGGTCGAAGGGGTGCAGATGTGCGAGCGCCTGCTCGGGCAGCTGGACGACCTGGAGCGCGCGGGGGGGTTGCGGATCTGCATCTCCGCGGGCGTCGTCGCCTGCCCCGACCACGGCGCAGACGCCGAGGAACTTCTGCACAAGGCCGACGCGGCGATGTGGCGGGCACGCGCGGTTGGGCAGCCTGTAGGCGTCGGCGCCTTGCAAGATCGCTAACAGTTTCTGCGAAATCTGCCGATAACCGGTGTAAACCCGGAGATCCGGTGGGAGAATCGTCGCCGGACGTCGAATAGACGCGCAGTCCACCCGTTCGACCTTCTTATCTAAATGCCAGGAATCCGCACCAACGCCGCCGCCGAAGTTCTCGGCGTGAGCCCCAACACCTTGCGTAGCTGGGAGCGCCGCTACGGCTACCCGACGCCGAAGCGGACCGTCGGTAACCACCGCAACTACGAGCTGGTGGAGCTGCAGGCCCTTCGCGACGCCCTGGCTGAGACCGGCAACATCTCCTCGGCGATCGAGCTGGCGCGCCAGCGCCAGGCGGCGCCGGCCAACGATGGCAGCCTCTTCGCCGCCTTCGAGAACTTCGACGAGTCCGGCGCCGACCGCGCCGTCGAGGAGAGCCTCGCCTTGCGCTCGCTGGAGCGGACCGTCGAGGAGCTGCTGCTGCCGGCAATCGACCAGCTTGCCGCTGACCCCGAGCGCGAGGCCGAGCTCGAGTTCGCCGCCCGCTGGGCGACCGGCTGGCTGCACGGCGCCCGCCGCCTCGCCTCCGCTGCTGCCCGACCGGCCGGCATCCTCCTGCTCGATTCGAGCCACGGCCAGGACGCCGAGGAGGTCTACACCCAGGCCCTCGACCTCTCCCTCCGCCGCGCCGGCTTCCGCGTCCTCGTTCTTTCCAATGAGCTCGGCGACGAGCGCCTCGGCCGTGCCCTCGGCGCCCTCGACCCGACCGCGATCGTCCTCTGCGGCCCCGGCGCCGACACCCAGGGCGCCGTCAAGCTCGTCCGCAAGATCCGCGAGCTCGGCTTCGTCGCCCCCCTCTACGGCTTCCGCGCCGACGGCCTAATCGGCGCCGCCGTCCCCTCCGCCGGCCACCGGCCCAGCGAGGTCACCGGCATGCTCAACGCCGATCTCCGCCGTCGCGCCACCCAGGCTTTCGCCTAAGTCTCAATTGGGGGGAGGAGCCGGTGGGGGTCGCTGGGAGCACCTCCGCCGAGAGGATCGTCGCTGGCTGACGCCCCGAAGGGAGTTGGCTCGGCTCCATGCC
>DASTYZ010000002.1:0-2234 GCA_035764545.1 Solirubrobacterales bacterium
CTCCACCAGCGTCTGCTGGTCCTCCAACGACTGCGCCCTGATCCCGAACGAGATCAACGCCTGATGCCCCACTTCTCCCGTCTCCGGATCCAGCGGCGCCACCTGCCGCAACGCATAGGGCGAGAGCGCCGACAACGTCGCATCAATCCGTTTCGCGGTGGGTTCTTCTTCCCCCTTGACCAAGAAATCCGACAGCGCCGGCCCCGGACAGATGTCGGCCCTCAAGCAGCTCGGATTTTCCCCCCCGAACCCGTTGCCCTCCAGCACCCGCCGCTTGAACCCCGCCATCCACTCGACTACCTCAGGATCGGTGAGATCGTCGGCTTCGATGAGGACGTCAAGAGAGCCGGACACCCCGGTCGTGTCCTGCACTTCGTTCAGTCCCTCAACCGCGTGGATGCTTTGCGGCGCCAGCTCCCGAATATCCGACACCGTCTCCACCCGCGTCCCAGCAATCCACCCACAAACCGCCAGAGCAACACCGATCGCCAGCACCGCCACCGGCTCCGACCGAGCGAGGGACAGGAGGAGCTCCGGCGGGCGGGTCCTGTCGCCGGGGTGGGGCTCTCGTCCTCGCAAGCTGCGGGCGAGAACCCCACCCCGCGCCACCCGCCCGAGGAGCGTCAACGTCCCCAAGCCAAGAGTCAGCGCTAGTCCAAAGGCCACCGCAACGCCAACGATCAGGAGCCATCCAAATCCTCGGACCATCGGAATCGGCGAAAGCTGCAACGCTAGGAACCCGACCGTCGTCGCGAAGCACGCCGCAGCAATGGTTGGGCCGCCTCGTGATCCCGCCCCCCCGGCAGATCCCACCTCGTCGAACCTCGCTTGGAACTGGATTGCGTAATCAACGCCAAGGCCAATCAAGATCGGCAGCGCCGCTATCGACGCCATCGTCAAAGACCCTCCCACCAAGGTCAGAAGGCCAAAGGTGATGCCGGCAGCGATCAAGGAGACGAGCAGAGGCAATAGCGGCCAGCGCGACCTGAAGACGAGGAAGAGGACCAGCGCCATCACCGCCAGCGCGACCGCGAAGAGTATGACCAAGGCGTCCTTCAGTGCCCGCGAGACGCCGTCGATCACGACCGGTGCGCCGGAGACGACGTAGCTGCCGTTTTCGAGCTCAAAGCACGGCGCCGGTTTCCCACCGTCCTTGCATGCCTTGCGCGCCGTCGTGTCCTCGACCGCCGCTTCGATCAGCCCGATCGCGCGGTGCCGCTCGGCTTCGCTCAGGTCAGGCCGCAGCCGGATGACGATCTGCGCCGACTTCGCGTTCGGGAAGAGGTAGGACAGGCGCGCCTTCGGCGTCCCCCGCGGCCGGGCGAAATCGAAGACGACGGTGGCGACGAATTCTTCGTTGGTGATGCTGGGGACGCTGGTGATCCCGTATTTGGTCGCCACCGCCAGCAGGTATTCGCGGAAGCGGTCGGCAGGGACGTTTTCAGCCAGCCGCTGAAGCTGGTTGTCGATCTGCACCACCGACTCGTTGAGGAAGGTGCCGGGCCCGGTGAGGAACTCGACCGCGCCGGACTCGGCCAGCTCGGTGCATGGGCCCGGGATCGGCTCAGCCCCTTTCGGAACCTTGCCTGCGAGGCACCCCTCGAGACGCAGCAGCCGGAAGAGGTCGTCGGTGAGCAACAGTTCGGGCAGTTCGCCCTTGACGAGGACGACGATCGGTTCTTCGCCGAAGTCCTCGCGCACCCGTTCGGTCGCCTCGACGGTCGCCGAGCCCGAGTCGGCGAGAGTGTCGACGCCGGCGTCGGTTGGCAGCTGGGTCGCCGCGACCGCGGCGGCAACCGCGAGGACGGCGGTGACGGCGATCAGCGGTCGAGCGCGCCTCGCCGCCCACGCCGCGACGCGCCCGAACAGGGCTCCGGCGTCCAACCTCAGTCCATCGAGAGCGGCCCGGTTACGTCAGCGTTGAGGAACTGGTTGACGAACGGGTTGCTGGAGTCGAACAGCTCCTCTTTCGGACCGGACTCGACGATCTTGCCGCTCCACAGCACCGCGATGAAGTCGGCGATACGGCGGGCGGTGCCGAGGTCGTGGCTGATCACCAGGTAGCAGCCGCCGTTCTCGGCGTGGACCTCGCCGATCAACTCGCAGAGCAGCGCGGTCCGCACCGGGTCGAGGCCGGAGTCGGGCTCGTCGAACATCACGATCGCCGGTTCGAGGACCAGCGCCCGGGCGAAGCCGGCGCGCTTGCGCATGCCGCCGGAGAGCTCGTTCGGCAT
>DASTYZ010000003.1:0-32757 GCA_035764545.1 Solirubrobacterales bacterium
CGAGTCCATCCCGACGTCCCTCCCCACCTCAGACGACGGCGCTCTGCTCCTCGGCACCTACCGAGATCTGTGGGCCGGCCCCGTAACCGAGCTAAACCCACCCCTCAAGTTCCTCACCCCCCAGCAGCGCGTTGAGATCTCCCGACCCGACGCCCAGCGCCTCGACCTCAAAACCGGCGACAAAGTCCTCGTCAACGGAACCAAAGCCGAGGTACACGTCAAAGAGCGCGTCAGCGAGGGAGTCGTCTTCATGGCCGAGGGCGTCCTCGAAGGCAACGCCAACGCCCTGCTCAACGGCGGCCCCGTCCAGGTCAAGATCGAGAAGCTCAGCGAGGCCGACGCCTAAATGCTCCTGCCCCTGGCCGACACCCAGCTCGCCGAAGCGACCTGGATCATGGTCCTCAAGAGCGTCGTCATCTTCGCCGTGATCTTCGGCGTCCTGCCGCTGCTGACGGTCCTCGAGCGCAAGCTGATCGGCCGCTTCCAGCATCGTTACGGCCCCAACCGGGTCGGCCCGTACGGCCTCCTGCAGCCGCTTGCCGACGTCGGCAAGCTCGTCTCCAAGGAGAGCTTCCGGCCGCAGAACGCGATCTCGACCCTGTTCATCCTCGGCCCGCTGCTGCCGGTCCTGGCCGGGGTGCTCTCGCTGGCGATCATCCCCTGGGGCGACGTCCAGGACGGGGTCGGCCTCTACGGCATCGACGTCCCGATCGGCATCCTCTACTTCTTCGCCGTCGGCTCGATCGCCTTCTACGGCCTCCTCCTCGGCGGCTGGTCCTCGGGCTCGAAATACAGCCTGCTCGGGGCGATGCGCTCGGCCGCGCAGCTGATCTCCTACGAGGTCAGCATGGGGCTGGCGCTGCTCGGCGTGATCATGATGAGCGGCTCGCTCTCCCTGGTCTCGATCGTCCACTCGCAGGGCGAGATGTGGTTCATCGTCCCCCAGTTCGTCGGCTTCCTGATCTTCATGCTCGCCGGCTTCGCCGAGACCAACCGCACCCCGTTCGACATGCCCGAGGCCGACGCCGAGCTGGTCCAGGGCTTCATGACCGAGTACGGCGGCATGCGCTTCGGCTCCTTCCTGCTGGTCGAATACATGGAGATCCTGGTCGTCTCGGGGATCGCCGCGGCGATGTTCCTCGGCGGTTGGATGGGCCCCGGCCCGAGCTTCCTCGACCCGATCTGGATGCTGGCGAAGATGCTCGGCCTCGTCCTCGTCTTCATCTGGGTGCGGGCGACGTTGCCGCGTCTTCGATATGACCAGCTGATGAGCCTCGGCTGGAAGGTGCTGCTCCCCCTCGCCACCCTCAACGTCCTCGTCACCGCCGTCCTCGTGGTGGTGTTCTCATGAGCGCGGCAAAGAACGGCAACGGCTTCGACCCGAAGTCCGCCTCCTACCTCGACTCGATCGAGGTCGTCGAGGTCCAGCGCGGCCCCGAGCCGGGCGGCGTCGGCGGCGCCTACCGCGCCTTCGGCGAGACCCTGCGCGGGCTGAAGACGACGATGGCGCGGCTGATCGAGGGGCCGATGACGATCGAGTACCCCGAGGAGAAGACGCCGGTCTACCCGCGCTTCCGCGGCCGCCACAAACTCCACAAGTTCGAGGACACCGGCCTCGAGAAATGCGTCGGCTGCAGCCTCTGCGCCGCCGCCTGCCCGGCCGACTGCATCCGCGTCGTTGCGGCGGAGAACATCCCCGGCGACCGGGTCTCGGCCGGTGAGCGCTACGCCGCCGTCTACGAGATCAACCTCAGCCGCTGCATCTTCTGCGGCTACTGCGAGATCGCCTGCCCCTTCGACGCGATCACGATGGGCCACGACTACGAGATGGCCGACTACGACCGCCGCGACCTGATCTTCACCAAGGAGATGCTGCTCGCCGAGCCGATCGAGCGGACGCCGCTGAAAAGCGAGGGCGAGTAGCCGTGGAAGAGGTGCTGTTCTTCATCTCGGCGATCGGCGCCCTCGGCGGCGCCGTCGGCGTGATCGCGATGCGCAACCCCTTCTTCTCGGTGCTGGCGCTGATCGTCCACCTCTTCAGCCTCGCGGCCCTCTTCCTGCTGCTGACCTCCGCCTTCGTCGCGGCGGCCCAAGTAGTCGTCTACGCCGGCGCCGTCATGGTCCTCTACGTCTTCGTAGTCGCCTACGTAGGAGGCGGAGGCGAGTCAGCCTGGGAGCCGATCCCCGGCCAACGCTTCCTAGCCCCGCTGCTGGGAATCGCCCTCTTCATCGAGCTGGCGGTGGCCGTCCTCTCCTCATCCCTCCTCGCGCTCGGCGAAGACGGCCCCAAAGTAGAGGCCGGCTTCGGCGACCCGGCCGCCATCGGACGCCTCCTCCTCGAAAAGTTCCTGCTGCCTTTCGAGGCCTCCTCGATCCTGCTCTTGCTCGCCGCAGTCGGAGCGATCGTCCTGGCCTCCAACCGCCGCCAGGAGAACGCATGACCACCGAGTGGTTCATTGTCCTCTCCGCCCTGCTCTTCGCCACCGGGGCAGTCGGCATCCTCCTCCGCCGCAGCCCAATGGTGATCCTCCTCTGCCTCGAGCTGATGCTGAACGCCGGCAACCTCGCCCTCGTCGCCTTCAGCCGCATGGTCGGCAACGGCCAGGGACAGGTCTTCGCGGTGATCGTGATGGTGATCGCGGCCTGCGAGGTCGTCGTCGGCCTCGGCCTGATCGTCGCCATCTTCCGCCGCCGCCTGCCGCTCAATGTCGACGACCTGCGGGAGCTGCGCGGATGAGCGCCACCGCCTGGGCCTGGCTGGTCCTGCTCTTCCCCCTGCTCGGTTCGATCGTGATCGGCCTCGGCTTCCGGGCGCTGCCGGCCAAGGTCGCCGGCATCATCGGCACGCTCTCGATCGCCCTCGCCTTCGGCTGCGGCATCGCCGCGCTCGTCAGCCTGCTCGGCGAAGACCCCGAGGCGCGCCACCATGCCTCCTCGCTCTGGGACTACGCCAGCGTCGCCGGCCTCGACATCAAGCTCGGGATCTTCGTCGACCCGCTCTCGGTCTTCATGGTCCTCGTCGTCACCGGCGTCTCGACCCTGATCCACCTCTACTCCTACGGCTACATGCAGTCCGACGAGGGCTACCACCGCTTCTTCAGCTACCTCAACTTCTTCGTCTTCTCGATGCTGCTGCTGGTCCTCGCCGGCAACTTCGTCCTCCTCACCGTCGGCTGGGCCTTCGTCGGCTTCGCCTCCTACGCGCTGATCAGCTTCTGGTACCGGCGCGAGACGGCGACCCGCGCCGGGATGAAGGCCTTCGTGATCAACGTCGTCGGCGACATCGGCCTCGTGCTCGCCTCCTTCCTGATCTTCCGCGAACTCGGCAGCTTCGACTACGGCACCGTCTTCGAGCGGGCGCCCGAGGCCTTCACGACGAACGAGTGGACGATCGTCGCGATCTGCCTGCTGCTGCTCGTCGGCGCCTTCGCCAAGTCCGCGCAGCTGCCGCTCCACACCTGGCTGCCCGACGCAATGGAGGGTCCGACCCCGGTCTCCTCGCTGATCCACGCGGCGACGATGGTCACCGCCGGCGTCTACCTGATCGCCCGCACCCACGTCCTCTTCGAACTCGCCCCGACCGCCGCCGACATCGCCGCCTTCGTCGGCCTGGCGACGCTGCTGGTCGCGGCGACGATGGCGCTGGTGATGACCGACCTCAAGCGAGCGATCGCCTACTCGACGATGAGCCAGATCGGCTACATGATCATGGGCGTCTCGATCGGCGCCTACAGCGCCGGCATGTTCCACCTGATGACCCACGCCTTCTTCAAGGCGCTCCTCTTCATGGCCGCCGGCTCGATCATCGCCGCGATGGCGAACGACCAGAACATCGACCGGATGGGCGGCTTCGGCAAGGCGATGCGCTTTACCTCGATCACCTTCGTCTGCGGCGCCCTCGCCCTCGCCGCCTTCCCCGGCACCTCCGGCTTCTTCTCCAAGGACGAGATCCTCGCCTTCGCCGAGGCCCGCGGCGGCATGTACCTGATCTTCACCGTGCTCGGCTACGTCGGGGCGCTGATGACGGCGGTCTACAGCTTCCGACTCGTTTTCCGGGTCCTGCCGGGGACGCCGTGCAAGGAGGCGCAAGAGCTGATCGACACCGGCCACGTCGCCCACGAGGCGCCGAAGAACCCGGCGACGGGCGAGCCCGAGGACACCGGCGTCGGCTTCCCCGGCGCCGAGCACCACATCGCCGAGCAGTCGCTGCCGATGCGGGTGGCGATGGGCGTCCTCGCGGTCCTGGCGCTGGTCGGCGGGCTCGTTCAGATTCCCGGCGTCGACGACGTCGTCACCAAGTTCCTCGAGCCGGTCTGGGAGGGCTCGCCGCTGGCGGCGATCGAGCCGACGCTCGGCCAGGACTACGTCGGGCTCGGGATCGGCGGCCTCATCGCGATCGTCGGGATCGGGATCGCCTACGTCCTCTACGTGCGCCGGCCGGAGCTGCCGCGGCAGCTGGAAACGCGCCTGCGCCCGCTGCACACGCTGTTCGCCAACAAGTGGTACTTCGACGAGGCGATCGACTTCCTCGTCGTCCGCCCGGCGCTGGCGATCGGCCGCTTCGCCAACCGGACCTTCGAGCGCCTCGTCGTCGACGGCCTCGTCACCGGCACCGCCGAGACCGTGCGCGGCGCCGGCGGCGTCGTCCGCGCCGTCCAGAGCGGCTTCGTCCGCAGCTACGCGCTGCTCCTGATCGCCGGCTTCGCCGGGTTGGCCCTCTACTTCCTGCTGAGCAGCTCATGAGCAGCGTCCTCCTCTGGGCCCCCCTCGCCTTCGGCCTCGTCGGCCTCTTCCTGCCGCGACGGGCGGTCGGCCCCTGGGCCGTCCTCGGTGCCGTCGCCACGCTCGGCGTCGCGATCGCGATCGCGCTCGACTTCAACAGCGGCAGCTCGAGCCTGCAGTACGCCGTCGACGAGCCCTGGATCTCCGGGCTCGGCGTCGATTACAGCCTCGGCATCGACGGGCTCAACCTCTTCCTGATCCTGCTCACCGCCGCGCTCTGGGTCGGCGGCGTCGCCTTCGCGGCGCTGCGCGAACAGGAGCGGGCCAAGAGCTTCTACTTCCTCATGCTGGTCGCCGAGACGGCGACGCTGGGCGCTTTCCTCGCCCAGGACCTGCTGCTCTTCGTCCTCTTCTTCGACCTGATGCTGGTGCCGTTCTACTTCCTCTTCGGCGCCTGGGGCCACGACCGCAGCGCCGAGGGCGGACTGACGGCGTCGGCGGCGACGCTGAAGATGATCGTCTACACCCTGATCGGCTCGCTGCTGATGCTGGTCGCGGCGATCGCGACCGGGATCATCGCCGCCGACGGTGGCCACCTCACCTTCTCGATCGCCGAGCTGCAGGAGCAGGGCCTCAGCCACGGCAGCCAGCAGTGGATCTTCTGGTTCTTCGCCGCGGCCTTCCTGGTCAAGATGCCCGCCTTCATGCTCCACGGCTGGATGCCGGACGCCTACCGGGCGGCGCCGCTGCCGGCGCTGGCGGTCTTCTCCGGCGTCCTCGCCAAGGTCGGCGCCTACGGCTTCCTGCGGGTGGTGCTGCCGCTCTTCCCCGATGCCACGGTGGAATTCCAGGAGGTGATCCTGGTGATCGCCCTCGCCTCGATCCTCTACGGCTCGGTGATGGCCTTCACCCAGACCAACGTCCGCTTGATCGCCGGCTACAGCTCGGTCGCCCAGCTCGGCTTCATCACCGCCGGCATCTTCGCCCTGCGGGCCGACGGTTCCGACGGGGCGATCCTGCAGATGGTCAACCACGGCCTCGTCGTCGCGCCGCTGTTCATCATCGTCGCGATCCTGCTGGAGCGCACCGGGACCGAAGACATCCGCGAGATGGGCGGGATGGCGATGCGGGCGCCGGTGCTGGCAGCGCTGTTCCTGATCGTCGCCCTGGCGACCCTGGCGATGCCCGGGTCGGCCAACTTCATCGGCGAGTTCTACATCCTCAACGGCCTCTTCCAGGAGAAGATCGTCTTCGCCTTCATCGCCATCAGCGGCGTCGCGATGTCGGCCTACTACGCGCTGCGGCTCTACCAGCAGACGATGCACAACCGGGCTCCGGAGGGGCTGCTCTCGCGGGAGATCGGTGTCCGCGACAGCCTCGTTCTGGTGCCGTTGGTCCTCTGCATCGTCGGGCTCGCGCTCTACCCGCAGCTGATCCTCGAGCGGACGGCGCCCTCGGTCGCTCAGACGGTCGCCAAGGTGAACCGCGCCGACGCGCCTGAGGCTCAATTGGCAAACAAGACGAGCCAACCGGGCATCGTCATAACCAGCGCGAACAACCGATGAACGTCAACGAGCCGCACATCGACTACGCCGGCATCTCGCCGCTGATCGCCCTCACCGTCGGCCTCTGCGTCGTCCTCCTCAGCGCCGTCTTCAAGCCGACCAAGCGCTGGGCGCCCGGTCTGACGACGATCGTCCTCGCCGCCACCGCCGGCCTGCTGATCTGGCAGTGGGACGACCCGAAGACGCTGATCACCGGGGCGCTGCGGCTCGACGACCTGGCGATCTCGATCTCGCTGATCGCGATCCTGACGGCCGCCTTCTGCGTCGTCCTCTCGCTGCGCGAGCGGGCGACCGAGGAAGCCGGCTCCGGCGAGTACCACTCGCTGCTGCTGGGCTCGGTCCTCGGGATGGTCCTGCTCGCGCAGGCGACCAACCTCGTCACCTTCTTCGTCGCCCTGGAGATGCTCTCGATCCCGCTCTACATCCTCTGCGCCACCAACCTGCGGCACGAGGGCTCGCTGGAGTCGGGGCTGAAGTACCTGATCGTCGGCTCGATCGGCTCGGCGACGCTGCTCTACGGGATGGCCTTCCTCTACGGCGGCACCGGCGCCACCAACTTCGCCGGCATCGCCGACGGGATCGTCCGCGAGGGCCTCGACGGCGACCCGCTGATCCTGATCGGGATCGCGATGGCGGCGGTCGGGCTCGCCTTCAAGACCTCGATCGCGCCCTTCCACCAGTGGACGCCCGACGTCTACCAGGGCGCCCCGACCCCGATCACCGCCTTCATGGCCGTCGCCACCAAGGCGGCCGCCTTCGCCGTCTTCCTCCGCTTCTTCGACGTCGCCCTCGGCTCGCAGCTCGACGCCTGGCAGCCGGCGTTGGCGGCGCTGGCGGCGATCTCGATCATCGTCGGCAACGTCGGCGCCCTCGGGCAGGACTCGCTGAAGCGGATGCTCGGCTACTCGGGCGTCGCCCAGGCCGGCTACATGCTCGGCGGCGTCGTCGTCCTCTCCGAGGCGGGGACGAGCTCCCTGGTCTTCTACCTCGCCGCCTACGCCTTCATGAACCTCGCCGCCTTCGCCGTAATCGTCGCCCGCGAGCGGGAGACGATCTTCGGCGACGACATCCGCGCCATCCGCGGCCTCGGCGCCGAGCGGCCGCTGCTGGCCTGGCCGCTGACGATCTCGATGCTGGCCCTGGCCGGGCTGCCGGCGACCGCGGGCTTCATCGGCAAGCTCTATTTGATCGAGGCCCTGGTCGAGGGCGACTACACCTGGCTCGCGGTCTTCATCGCGATCGGGACGATGATCTCCCTCGCCTACTACCTACGGGTGGTGGCGGCGATGTGGATGCGGCCCGAGACCGAGGTGGCGCCGGGGGCGCGGCCGGTGATCGCCGGCGCCTCACCTGAGGCCGATCCGGTCGACCCGGAAGCGGGCCGCCGCTGGTACATCGTCGGCCCGGCGCTCCTCGCCAGCGCAGCGACGGTCTTCTTCGGCGTCATCCCGCAGCCGCTGGTCGAGTTCGCCTCGCACGCGGGCGCCGCCCTCTTCGGGTAGAACCACCCGATCGGCGTCCTCCTCACCACCGTCGCGATCGTCGCGGCCGTCGCCTTCGGCGTCTGGTCGGAGGGCCGCTGGCCGGCCGGGGCGGCGAAGGCCTCGCGCAGCGCTCTGACGCTGCTGCTCTACGTGCTGCTGCCGCCGGTGATCTTCTTCAACATCGCCGCCAGCGAGATCGACCTCAGCCACGGCGTCGGCCTCGTGCTCGGGATCGTCGCCTCCTCGCTCGGGGCCTTTTTCGCCTGGGGCGTCGCCAGCCGCTTCCTCGACCTCACCCGTCCCCAGGTCGGCGCCGTCGTCTGCACCGTCCTCAGCGTCAACACCGGCTACCTCGGCTACCCGCTGGCGGTGGCGCTGCTGGGGCGGGACGAACTCTCGACCGCGGTCCTCTACGACGTCCTCGTCACCGGGCCGTGCCTGCTGCTCGGCGCTTTCGCCGTCGGCGCCGCCTTCGGCACCAAGGCGGGGGAAACGCCGCAGCAGCGTGTCGTCGCCTTCTTCACCCGCAACCCGCCCCTCTACGCCGCGATCGCCGGCCTGCTGGCCCCCGACGCCCTCGCCCCCGACCTCCTCGTCGACGCCTCCCAGGTCCTGATCGTCGCCATCCTCCCGATCGGCTTCTTCGCCGTCGGCGCCACCCTCGCCGAGAACGCCGAACACGGCGCCCTGCCGATGCCGCCGCCCCTGACCCGCCCGGTGATGCTCGTGATCGCCACCCGCCTCGCGATCGTCCCAGCCCTTCTCATGCTCCTCGCCGCCCCCTTGATCGACCTCCCCCCCGCCTACCGCCTCCTCTCAGCGATGCCCTCCGGCCTCAACTCCCTGGTCATAGCCCACGCCTACGGCCTCGACATGGAGATCACCGCCGAGGCCGTTACCTGGTCGACCGCGATCGTCGTGCTGGCGGCGCTTGGGTCGTTGTTGCTGTGATCAGAACTTCGCGGCGATGAGGCCAAGCAGAGCGCCGGCGAAAGCCAGCATCCCGATTCCGTATGCCCATGCCATCCGAATCAGTAGGTGCTGCATTGCGTCGAACCTGAGATCAATCTGCTCGAACCTGCGGTCGACCTTGGCGAAGCCGTCATCCACTTTCTTGCTCAGGTCGTCCAACCGCTCGTCGGTCCATGCTTCTCTCACGCTCATGACGATAACCGTAGCAGACAATATGTTACGTACCTGTGCCAACTTTGTAGATTCTTCTTGTGCTCCATCACGTCGGAATCGAGGTTGCGCCCGCTGATGTCGAGGCCGCTGCCGACTTCTTCGAGCTGATCGGGTTTGCTCGGGTCGAGCCGCCGCCGACGCTCTCGGAGTTCACCTGGCTCGAGCGCGAGGGGACGCAGGTGCACCTGATGCCGGAGGAGGCGCCGACGGTTCCTTCGCCGGGACACCTGGCGGTGGTCGTCGCCGACTTCGACGGCACGGTCGAGCGCCTGCGCGAGCGCGGCTTCGAAGTCGAGCCGAAACGCGAACACTGGGGCGAGCCGCGGGCGCTGGCGATCGCCCCCGGCGGCCACCGGATCGAGCTGATGGCCGCACCGCCGATTACGATGCCCCGGTGATCTACCCGGTCGAAGACTTCACCGCTGAGGAGCGGGCCCTGCTGGCCCCTCATTTCACCAACCTCGACCGGCCCGTATTCGCGCTCGTCAACCTGCCGGAGACGGTCAAAGGAGCGCTTTTTGCCCGCTATTCGCGCTATTCCGGGACGGTCCGCCGGCTCTACCTGGAGGAGTTCGCGGCCGACGCGCCCGCCGGCGGCCGGCCCTTCGACGAGGACGAGGGAGCCCGCGCCGCACAGCTCTACGAGCGCATCTTCGTCGGCTACGGCGACGACTCGATCGCCCAGCTCGGCGGCGCCCACGTCGCCTGCGAGTGGGTCTCCAACATCCTCACCAAGATCCTGCAGCGGGGGCGCCTCGCCGCCTACCTCGAGCAGTCGACCCGCTACATCCCCTACGACAAGCCGCTGCCCGACGGCGGCTACCGCTTCTACCGCGACGATGAGCTCGGGCCCGAGTTCGCGCGGGCGATGGATGAGATCTTCGCGATCTACTCGCGCTCGCTCGAGGAGGTCGAAGCCTGGGCGGCGGAGCGCTGGCCCCGCGGGGAGGAGCCCGAGGGGGCCTGGAGGCGCTCGATCAAGGCCAAGGCGCTCGACCTCCTGCGCGGCCTCCTACCCGCCGCGACCCTCAGCCACGTCGGCATCTACGCGACCGGGCAGGCCTACGAGCAGCTGATCATGCGGCTGATGTCCTCGCCGCTGCCGGAGGCGCGCGAGTTCGGCGGGATGGTCCTCGGCGAGCTGAAGCAGGTGGTGCCGAGCTTCGTCTCCCGGGTCGACCGGCCCGACCGCGGCGGCGAGTGGATCTCTTACCTGGAGCGGCGCCGCGAGCAGACCGAGAGCTGGGTCGCCCGGCTCGGCCTCGACCGCCGCGGCGAGAGCGACGACGCGCCCTCAGTCGAGCTGCTCCACGTCGACGGCACCGAAGAGGAGCTCCTCGCCTCCTCCCTGTTCGAGGTCGCCAGCACGCCGGAGCCCGAGATCCTCGCCCGCATCGACGTCCTCGACCGCGAGGAGCGGGAGCAGCTGCTCGGCGCCCTCGTCGGCGATCGCGCTAACCGCCGCTACCGGCCCGGACGCGGCTTCGAGGCGCTGCGCTACCGCTTCGAGATCGTCTCCGACTACGGCGCCTTCCGCGACCTGCAGCGCCACCGCATGCTCACCTGCCAGTGGCAGCGGCTGACCCCCGACCTCGGCGCTGGGATCCCGGAGGAGGTGCGCGAAGCGGGCGTCGGCGGCGAGTTCGAGCGCGCGCTAGAGGTCTCCCGCAACGAGTACGAGCGCCTGGCCGACGCGGGCCATGCCGACCTCGCCCCCTACGCCCTCAGCCTCGCCTACCGGATCCGCTACACCCTCGACCTCAACGCCCGCGAGGCGATGCACCTGATCGAGCTGCGCTCAGGCCGCGAGGGCCACCCGACCTACCGCGCCGTCGCCCAGGCGATGCACGAGCGGATCGCCGCCGTTCACCCCGGAGTGGCCGCCGCGATGTCCCACGTCGACACCTCGGCCGAGCCCCGGCTGGAGCGGATCATGAGCGAGATCCGCACCCACCGCAAGCGCGTCGGCGCCGGCCACTCCGAGTAGCGCCTCCTACTCGCGCTGCTTGCGCTTGCGGCGCTCGCCGGTCTCCTCGTCGACTTCGTCAGCCTCGAGGTCGTCCTCGTCCCAGCCGCCCTCGGGCTCGAGTTCCTCGGCTGCTTTTTCGCCAGGAGTCGGCCAGGGGACCGCTTCGCCCGCCGCCCAAGCCGGTGGCCGCCCACCGGGGACGACGCCGAGGGCGAGCATCCCGAAGTAGACGAAGAAGACGAGGGTGACGAGGAAGAGCGGGCCGAGCAGGAAGGCGATCCCGGCGACCATCGCCAGCGAGCCCCAGAAGCGCGAGAGGATACCGGTGCGCATCGCCCAGAGGCCGCAGTAGAGGAGGGAGATCGCGAAGCCGAGGGCGCCGGCGAGGCCGAGGCCGGTCGCCAGCGGCGCCAGGGAGGCTTCGGTCACCGCGTCGGAAGCCGCGTCGTCTTCGAGCTTGCGGTCTTCGCAGGCGCGCAAGGGGCTCTCGCCTTTCGTCGGGTCGTATTCGTCGACGAGGAAGTCGTTGCCGTCGTCGGTGCGCTCGTCTTCGCAGTCTTCCTTGGCTTCCTTGGTAGTGAGAGAGGGCTCCGCGTCGCCGTTGGCGAACTTGTCGGCGCCTTCGTTGGTGACGCCGATCGAAAGCCCGGAAGAGACCGCGAGGAAGAGCGGCGCGGCGACGATCAGCCCGATCAGCTGCGGGCGGACCCGGTCGCTGCGGGCCTGCACGGCGCGGAACAGGTAGAGGAGGGGCAGCGCCAGGAGGAGGAAGGCCAACACGTTCAGCATGCCCGAGAGCAGGACCGAGCCGGCGTGCTCGTGCGCTTCGCGGAGGAAGTCCGCGTCGCCGTCGCCGCTGACGTTGAGTGGCCTGGCGACGATCAGCAGGACGACCGCGAGGATGCTGGCGATCCCAACCGGAATTGCCCAGCGCTGCTCCCTGGCCCGCACCGCGGACTTGCTGTCTGACATCTATCCCCTCTCGTGGAAGTAGAACTGGGGCAAGGCCCCTTCGATCACGTCTTGGGTCATCTTCTGCGCCACCTCGAGGTTGCCGCTGCGCACAGCGATGTCGTCGAGGCTGACGATCCCGACCAGCTCCTCGTCGCGGACGACCGGGAGGCGCCGGACGCGGTGCTGGACCATCAGCGCCGCCGCCTCGTCGAGCTCCATCTCCGGCTCGCCGCAAACGAGCGGCCGCGAAGCGTGCTGCAGGGCCGGGGTCGCCGGCTCCGCCCCCTCGGCGAAGACGCGCAGGGCGAGGTCGCGGTCGGTCACCATCGCCACCGGCTTGCCGGCGGAATCGACGATGACGACCGAGCCGACGCGGTGGTCGCGCATCAGCCTCGCCACCTCCAGAGCGCTCGCCGCCGCCGTAGCGGTGACGACGCCGGCGGTCATGATCTCGCTGAGGCGCACGACGCGTACGCTACCCGAGCATGGACCAGGTCGAGAGCCCCCGCGCAGTCGTCCCCCTCGAGGCCGGCGCCGGCCCCGAGAACCCACCCTGCCCCGCCTGCGGCGAGCCGCTGTTCGGCTGGATCGGGCAGAAGCGGGGGATGGCCGGGCCGGTGCGCCGGTGCGAGAGCTGCGGGCTCGCCGTCGTCGGTGAGCCGGGCGGCGCGGAGGAGGCGCTGCGCGAGCTCGACGCTTTGCGAGACGGAGACACGATCCGGATCGAGAACCGCGCCAGCTTCGCCTGCTCGCTCGGGGGCGCCGGCTGGTCGGGACTGCAACCGCAGGCCCGCTATCTCTTCACCACCGAGGCGGTGCGGCGCCTGGTCGCCCGCCGCGACCAGGTCGTGAAGAAGCGCCGCTGGCAGCCGGCGACGAGCCTGGCCGCGACTTGGCAGACCCTGCTCAACAGCGTCACCTTCGGCCGCAACGTCGCCCTCGGCGCCCTGCGCGGAACCCCAGCGGTGCCGGCGCCGGAGCCCTGGCAGCGGCGGATCGACGCCCTCGCCAGCATCGTCCTCGCGATCCCGGCGATGCTGATCGCGGTCCCGGTCGAGCTCGCCGGCGGTCTTGCCCGCCGCGGCTCGGTCGTCTCGGTTCAGGTCGAGCTGTTCTAGGAGGAGCTAGCTGAGGCCTTCTCTGGCCTCTCGGACCAGAGTCACTGCCTCGGGGAAGAGCACCCGGATCGCGTCGCGGACCTGCATCGCCTGCTCGTCGGCGGTACCGGTGAGATCGAGGCGGCCGATCGAGGCGACGGTCATCTCGACCGCGAGCTTGATCGCGTTGTCGGCCCAGGCGACCCGCTGCGAGGACTGCATCTGCTCCTGCAGCTCCTCCATCCGGGCGCGGAACTCCTCTGGGTCGCCGAAAAGGTTGAAGCCCTCCATCGCCCTGCATGTAAGCAGACCCGTGACGTCGCCGACCCGAACTCGGCACTTTCTGCGCGCCACCTGTGCGCCGCGGCGCCCTAGCGTCCCAACGATGGGAGGAACCGCTTCGCAGAAGGGCTCGGCGAGCGTCGAGCATGTGGCCCTGGCGGCGCTGATCGCGCTGCTGGTAGCCGCGGGCGTCGCCGCGATCGCGGCCGGTGGCGAAGTCGAAGCCGGCCGACGCCTGGCCGGAGCTCTGGGGCGGAAGATCACCTGCGCGCCGCGGCTCCCCGACGGCTGCCGGCACCATCCGCTGGTGCCTGCCTACGGCTGGCCCCTGGCGCGGTTGGCGAGGGCTCTGGCGCCGGCCCCGAGCGCCCGTCCCGGCCCCTCCGGCCCGCCGCTGATGCCGGTCGACTTCCGCCGCTGTCGCCGCGAGAGCTGCGCCGTCGCCGCCGGCCCCCACCTCACCGCCTCCGGCCGCCGCACCACCGCCTTCACCGAGCTCGTCGACCGTCGCGCCTCCGCCGGCTGGGTCGAACTCGTCTACTGGCTCTACCGGCCGACGCTCGGCTGGGAGCGGCTCGCCCGCCGCGCCACCCAGGCCGACGTCGAAGCCGCCGCCGGCGTCGACGTCCTGGCCGAAGACGACCCCGCCTTGGTCCCGCTCGAGACCCTCCCGGGCCGCAACCACTACGAGTTCCCCGCCTCCGAACAACCGCCGTGGCAGTGGCGCGTCGACGGCCGCTACCCCGGCTGGTCGAGCTAGGAGACCGCTTCGGCGGCCTGCTCGTTCTCCGCTTCCTCCTGGGCATCGCGGATCAGGCCGCGCCAGTCGGTCGTACGGAAGACGAGCAGCACCGCGAGGAAGCCGAGGACGACCGACCAGGCCGCCATCGCGATCTGCGTCCCGACCGAGAAGGAGAGGACGGCGGTCCGGGTCGGTCCCTTCAGAGTCGCCACCAGCAGCGCCTGCTGGGCGCCGGCCCCGCCGGGGGTGAAGGGGACGATGTTGGCGATCGCCTGGCAGCTCATCACCAGCATCACGTTGCCGATCGAGCCGTCGATCCCGAAGGCCTCGAGGAAGAACCAGAAGGCGGCGAAGCGGCAGAGCCAGCCAATCCCCTGCCAGGCGAATACCTCGCGCATGTAGCGGCGCGGCTCGCTGAGGATGACCAGCCCCTGGCGCACCCGCTCCCAGAAGCGGCGGACGCGGTGGGCGAGCATGTAGATCGCGATCGCGATCGCCAGAATCGTCAGGCCGACGGTGAGGAAGAAGAGCTTCGGGTTTTCCGCCCAGAAGGAGATCTCGAAGGCCGGCAGCTTCGGGATCTGGGGCAACGGCGGCAGCAGTCCCTGGCTGATCGCGTAGAGCAGGACGAGGATGCCGACCGAGGTGTCGAAGACCGTCTGCACCAGGAACGAGGAGGTAACCGCCGGGTAGGAGGAGTCCGGGATCTGGCGTTTGACCAGGAAGACCTTGGTCGCGTCGCCGGCGTGGGCGGGGATGATCGCGTTGATCCCGGCCCCCGCCAGGTAGGCGGCCGCGAGCGGCAGATAGGGGATCGGCTTGTCTGGATATGCCGCCCGCAGGACGTTGCGCCAGGCCCAGGCGCGGGCCAGCTGCATTGCCAACAGGCAGAGCAGGGCGAGCGCGAAGACCGTCCAGTCGATTTCCGAGAGGTGGCGGAAGAATTCGGTCGAGGCGTCGAAGAAGCGCCTGAAGCTGCCTTGAAGATCAGCGGTGGGCATCGCAGCTAGACTAGCCACGCTCGTGCCGGACACCGACACGCATACGTTGCCACCCACCGCCGCCAAGGACCCCGCTGACGAAGCGATGTGCGCCCGTGCCCGCGAGCGCTACGCGGGCGATCGCAAGAGTCGCTGGCGCCGGCGCCGCAAGCGCCACGCCCAGTTGCCGAACCTGATCATCATCGGCGGCCTCAAGTGCGGGACGACGAGCATCCACCACTACCTCGGCCTGCATCCGGAAATCCAGATGTCGAAGCCGAAGGAGCTCAACTTCTTCGTCGAGGAGATGAACTGGGACCTCGGCCTCGACTGGTACGCGAGCCGCTTCGACGACCGCTTCAAGGTCCGCGGCGAGTCCTCGCCCCACTACACCAACCTCCCCCGCTTCGACGGCGCCGCCGAGCGGATCAAGCAGAACTGCCCCGACGCGCGGCTGCTCTACATGGTCCGCGACCCGATCAAGCGCATCCTCTCCCACTGGGTCCACGCCACCGGCGCCGGCTACGAGCACGGCGACCTGGTCGAGGTCCTCTCGCAGCCGAACACCCAGTACATGAACCGCTCCAAGTACTGGATGCAGCTGCAGCCCTACCTCGAGCGCTTCGACCGCGAGCAGATCGCGATCATCACCCAGGAGGAGCTGCAGACCGAACGCGACGAGACGATGCGGAAGGCCTTCGCCTTCGCCGGCGTCGAAGAAACCTTCACCTCCGAGCAGTTCGACCGCGAGTGGGAGAAGTCCAGCGCCAAGGAAGGCGACAAATACCAGCTGATGGAGAAGCTGGTGAAACTGCCCGGCCTCCGCTCCTTCGACCGCAACTTCGACCGCCTGCCCGAGTCGATGCGCTGGATCGTCGAGAAAGTCGTCCACGACCCGGACAAGCCCCCGGCCCCGAAGCCGAAGCTCCCCGACGACCTCTTCGAGACCGTCCGCACCCGCTTCACCGAGGACGTCGCCGAGCTGCAGAAGTTCGCCGGCCGCGAGTTTGCCGGCTGGCACGACTACTCCTGAGCCAGCGCGGGTAGCTTCCGCACCGATGCGGCGGTTGCTGCCAGATCCCGGCGAGACCAGCGTCTCCGAGCAGCTGGATACCTATCGGCCGATGGAGGAAGAGCGCGAGGGACGACCCTTCGTGGCGATGAACTTCGCCGTCACCCTCGACGGCCGGGCAACGATCGGCGGGGTCTCTGGGCCGATCGGCTCGAAGACCGACACGGGGATGCTCTCGGGCCTGCGCAGGCGGTTTGACGCGGTGATGATCGGCGCCGGGACGAAACGGGCCGAGCGCTACGCCGACCTCGAGAAGAGGCTCGTCGTGGTGCGAAGCGACGAGAGCGGACCGGTCGACCTCCCGGAGCTGCTCCGGACCCTGCACGAGGAAGGTGTGCGGGCGGTGATGTGCGAGGGGGGGCCGACCCTGCACGGCTCCCTCCAGGCCGAGGGCCTCGTCGACGAGCTCTTCGTCACGATCGCGCCGAAGCTAAGCGGTGGCCCCGCGCCGCGGATTCTCGAGGGGGCGCTGCCCGGGGTGGTCGGGATGGAGCTCGTCTGGCTACTCGAGGAGGACGGAGAGCTCTTCGCCCGCTACCGGCGGTCCTGATGTCGCCCATCGAATAGCGTTCCTCGCTCCGCAGGAGACGAGGAGAGGAACCGATGGACTTCAACCCGAGCCCCGAGGTCGCAGAGCTGCGCGAGCGCGTCCTCGACTTCATGGACGAGGAGATTTACCCGCAGGAGCGGGAGCTGATGGAAGCGCTGGACGCGGAGGTGGCGCCTGGCGTGCCTTACCCGCAGAACCTGATCGCGGTCCGCGAGAAGGCTCGCAACGACGGGCTCTGGAACCTCTTCATGCCCGACGAGCGCTTCGGCCCGGGCCTGAAGAACTGGGAGTACGGGCTGCTCTGCGAGGAGATGGGGCGCAGCCCGATGGCGGCGCCGATGGCCTTCAACTGCGCTGCCCCGGACACCGGCAACATGGAGATACTCGCCGAGCACGGCACTGACGAACAGCGCGAGCGCTGGCTCGAGCCACTGATGGAGGGGCGGATTCGCTCCTGCTTCTCGATGACCGAGCCCGAGGTCTCCGGCTCCGACCCGACCCTGCTGCAGGCGAAGGCAACCCTTGACGGCGACGAGTGGATCGTCGACGGCCACAAGTGGTTCACCAGCGGCGCCGTCGGCGCCGACCTGGCGATCGCAATGGTCGTCACCGACCCCGACGCGCCCCCCTACTCCCGCGCCTCGATGATCTGCGTCCCCACCGACACCCCCGGCTTCAACCTCGTGCGGCCGATCTCGGTGATGGGCCACGACGGCGGCCCCGGCCACTGCGAGATTCGCTACGAAGAGTGCCGGGTTCCGAAGGGGAACCTGCTCGGCGAGCGCGGCGCCGGCTTCGCGATCGCCCAGGACCGGCTAGGGCCGGGGCGCATCCACCACTGCATGCGCGCGATCGGTACCGCCGAGCGCGCCCACGAGATGATGTGCCGCCGCGCCAACGAACGCACCGCCTTCGGCGGCCCCCTGGGCGACAAGCAGTTCGTCCAGGAGTCGATCGCCGCCTCGCGGATGGAGATCGACCAGGCCCGCCTCCTCACCCTCTACGCCGCCTGGAAGATGGACACCGAGGGCAAGCGCGCCGCTCGCCAGGCGATCTCCGCGATCAAGATCGTCGCCGCCAACATGGTGATGGACGTCCTCGACCGCGCGATCCAGGTCCACGGCTCCCTCGGCATGACCGACGACACCCCCCTGGCGATCATGTGGCGCTTCAGCCGCATGCTCCGCCTCGCCGACGGCCCCGACGAGGTCCACAAAATGGTCCTCGCCCGCCGCGAGCTAAACCGCTGGGCGAAGCGTGCCGAGGCCGAAGCCGAAGGGAACCTCGAGCCCCGGCACGCAGCGCGGATGGTGTAGGCCGAGAAGGGCAGCTCGAAGGGCGATCATTCCTTCAATAGGCTCCTTTGCATAAATTCCTCTTTCCAAGGGAGCCCAATATTCAAGCCTTTTGCCATCGCAGCAGTCGCGGTGATCGCCGTCGTTTTGTCCTCTATTTCTGCTGCTGATGCCGGCGCCTACAACTTGTACCTACGTCCCGTCGCCGACTACCCCGGAGATCGCTGGACGATTACGGGGGCCAGCAATGCTTGGGAAGCCCTGGACGATCCTGTTACCGAGCTTCAGACCCCGAACAACGCCGACTTCATCTCTAACTCCACCAGCCAATCCGGCAACTGGGGGGTAGACATCGGGACGATTCCTCTTGTCGGTGACACGATTAACAGCTCTACTGCCTACTTCTACTTATCGACGGCAGCTGCAGTAAGGGTTGACGTTCGGGTTAAACAAAACCCGCTCGGCGGCGACACGCTGCATGCAAGCAGCACGCAGAGCGGAATCGGTTGGCACTCCGTTCCTGTGGACCTCAAAGGGTCCCAGGCCCTACTCGACGAAATCTATTTTCGCTTCCTCTCGGGGACCACGACGTCAACTCGCACGGTCTCGGCGGCGTTCCTCAAGTTGGACCTCAAACCATCGTCTCCAAGGGTCTACTGGGGCGCTTGGATGGACGGTGATGTCGCACTTATGCCCAGAGAAGGGGAAAAAGCTCCTCGAGGCGATGCTCCATGGGATTCCGAAACCTGGAGTTTGTTCGAACAGCACACTGGAGAAAAGGGGGTCTCCGTCGTTCATTTTGGTCAGAACCCGCCTTGGATCCTGTTCCCTGAAACGGGTAAATATTTCGAGAAGGGACCGCTTGACCTTGCCTGGGGTGAAGAACGTAACGCGCTCGGGCTGATGGACATGCGAAGTGACGCGGCCAGTTTCGGCACGCATGTGTCCCTTGCCCAACTTGCTGCCGGCGCGAAAGACAAAGAGCTCGAATCCTGGGCGAAAGAAGTGAAAGCGTATGGGAAACCCTTCTTCCTGCGGTGGAACTGGGAGATGAACCTCGCCGGAGGGGATTTCGTCTGGGCGCAGGAAGCGGCTTCGAATCCGAAAAGCTATGTGGATGCTTGGCGACATTTCCACGACATCGTCGTCGCAGCCGGAGCCACCAACGTCACCTGGGTGTGGTGCCCGAACGTGAAATACCCGGGGAGCACCCCTCTGTCGAGCCTCTGGCCAGGAACCCAGTACGTGGACTGGACCTGCATGGACGGCTACAACTGGGGGACCAATTCACCGCAGCCGGAAACCTGGAGAAGCTTCCAATCGGTCTTCGGCCCCACCTACGAAGAATTGCTCGCCCTAGCGCCGGAAAAGCCGATCATGATTGGGGAGACGGCAACCACCGCCATCGGGGGCGACAAGGCGGCCTGGGTAGCAAATGCCCTGACGAGAGAAGTTCCCCTCAGCTTCCCGAAAGTGAAGGCCTTCCTCTGGTTCAACTGGAACGCGCCCAAGGGAGCCGGTCGGATGGACTGGCCGATCGAGTCATCCGGAAGCGCAGAAACCGCCTTCTCCAACGGCATCGCGCATAGCTACTACTCCTCGCCCTTGACGAGCGAACTGCCGCCGTTGACGAAAATCCAACCTCTTCCATAGGGGAGGCAACAGCAAAAAAGGGCCGGGCTTGCGCCCGGCCCCGAGACGTACCAATTACCGCCTTATGGGCAGATGACCACGAGGTGGAAGTTGCCGTCGGTGATCGACCCGTCCGATTCGCGGGTACGAACATCAATTGCGTTCGGGTTGCCGTCCGCGCCGCCGACCTCAACGAAGCCGGCAGTTTCGACACCCTCGCCGGTCGCGCCGCGGGTTGCATTCCAAACACAGTTCGAAATGTTGCGGTTGAACTGCACGATCACGCCGGTGGACTCAATGACCGCCGGGGCGGGCTGGCTCGATCGGACCAGAGTTGCGTTGCTGACCCCACTCGGATTGGAGACAACGGCCCACAGCACATTGGAAGCGCTGCCCGCGACGTCGGCGGTTTTGGCGCTCGGAACCTGGCCAAACGTGCCCTCGTCGGCCTTCGCACCCGTCACCGCGTTGTCAGCGATCTTGTTGGTGGTGACAGCACCGTTCTTGATCTTGCTGGTGGTGATCGCTTCTTTGACGATCTTGCCGGTCTTGACTGAGTTGGCTTTCAACTGGTTAGCGCCGATCTTCGTGGCGGCGAAGGCGGTGGCGCCACCGAGTACCAGGAAGAGGGCGAGAGACGACATCACGTTTGCGTACGTGAGTCGCTTACGAATCTGCTTCACGAATTGATCTCCTTGCAAGGGGATAGGGACGATGCACTTGGGAAATTCCGCACTTGCGGCGGTTTCCCTGTTTAGGTCAGGCCACCGGACCTTTTCACCCACCCCGGACGGCGTCAACCGGTCTGGACGCCTGCCCGATGGCGGTTCAGCCCGCCTGCTCGACCCGCTCGGCCTCTTCGGCGAGGCGCTCGACGAGGGTGGCGAAGGCGTGGATGCCCTCGTCGACCTTGCCGTAGCCGCCGGCGACGTAGCGGGCGTAGACGCCCTCGAGGATGATCGCCAGCTTCCAGTAGCCGAGGGCGATGTAGAAGTTGAGGTCGGAGAGGTCGCGGCCGGAGCGCTCGGCGTAGCGGGCTTTCAGCTCCTCACGGGTGGGGAAGCCCGGGGCGAGGTTGGCGGGCATGCCGAGGGCGAGGGTGTTCTCGCCGCGCTCGGGCCAATAGGTCATCAGCAACCCGACGTCGGCGAGGGGGTCGCCGAGGGTGCAGAGCTCCCAGTCGACGACGGCCGCGACCTCGCCGGAGTCGGTGAGGATCATGTTGTCGAGGCGGTAGTCGCCGTGGACAATCGTCGCCGGTCCCTGCTCGGGGATCCGCGCCGAGAGCGCCTCGTGGACGCGGTCGATCGGCTCCAGCTCCCGCGTCTTCGACTTCTCCCACTGCCCGTGCCAGCGGTGCAGCTGGCGGGCGACGTAGTTCTCCTTGCGCCCGAGGTCGCCGAGCCCGACCGCGTCGGGATCGACCGAGTGAATCTGGACCAGGGTGTCGGCGACGCGCTCGCCGATCGCCCGCCGGTCGCCCTCGTCGGGGAAGATCTCAGCCTCGGCGAGGCCGCGCAGGATCGGTCCCTCGACGAACTCCATCACGTAGAAGGGGGCGCCGTTTACGCTCTCGTCCTCGCAGAGCCCGACCACCGGCGCCACCGGGACCTCGGTCCCGCCCAGCGCCGAGACGACCTTGAACTCCCGTCCCATGTCATGGGCCGAGCCGAGCCGCTTGCCGAGCGGCGGTCGCCGCAGCGCCCACTTCTGCCCGGCGGCGTCGGTGACCCCGTAGGTGAGGTTGGAGTGACCGCCGGCGATCCGCTCGAAGCGGAGCGGGAAGTCAACCCCGGAGACGTTCTCGCCTAACCAGGCTTCGAGCGGCTTTTGGTCGATTCCGTCCGGAGCCGCTGCGGTTCCGCCCTGCTCGGTAGCCTCGTCAGCCATAGGGGCGCAAGCATATTCACGATCCAATCGAAGGCTGAGCCCGTCGCTCGCGAACCGGCTGCGGATCGGGTTCGCGATCGGCTTTGCCGTGCTGACGGCGATGGCGGTGATCGGCGTCGGCCGCTTCATCGAGCAGCGCCAGGACTTCGAGGACGCGATCGCCCGCTCCTACCAGGTGGAGATGGATGCGCGGGTGCGGATCGCGCAGGGGACCGGCGGCCAGGCGGCGCGCTCGACGGTCGCCAAAGAGGCGCAGCGCCGCGAGGACCTGCGCGACGAGATCTCCGGCGACACCCGTGACACCGCCCTCCTCGTCGCCGCCGGGCTGCTCGCCGGCCTGACCGGCGCCCTGCTCCTCTTCAGCGGCCTGATCGCCTCGATGCGCCGGCCGCTGGAGGAGCTGGTCGACGCCGCCGGCCGCCTCGCCGCGGGCGATCGCAGCGCCCGCGTGGAGGTCGGCGGCCTCTCGGAGACGGCGACCCTCGGCGCCGCCTTCAACGAGATGGCCGAGGAGCTCGAGCAGGAGGAGGTCCGGCGCGAAGAACTGGACCGGCTCAAAGACGAGTTCGTCCTCACCGCCTCGCACGAGCTGCGCAGCCCGCTGACCTCGGTCCAGGGCTTCGCCGAGCTGCTGATGCTCGAACGCGAGTCGCTGACGCCGCGCCAGGCGGAGACGGTCGAGGTCATCCTCGACAACTGCCGCCACCTGGTGCGACTGCTGAACGACCTCCTCGATCTCGCCCGCTCCGACGCCGGCCGCCTCGCGATCCGTCCACAGCCGACCGAGGTCGCGCCGCTGATCGAGGACGTCGTGCGTACGATGCGCGCCCAGACGGAGGCCGCCAGTCAGACGCTCACCGAGCAGATCCAGCCCGGCCTGCCGCCGATCAACGTCGAGCCCGACCGGATAAGGCAGATCCTCGTGAACCTGATTACCAACGCGCATGAGTACTCGCCTGAGGGCGCGTCGATCCAGGTCGCGGCCCGCGCCGCCGGCGCCGAGGTGGAAATCGCCGTGAGCGACAACGGGCCCGGTATCCCGGCAGACCAGCTGGAGCGGATCTTCGAGCGTTTCACCCGCGGCGACGCGGGCCTGACCCAGCGCGTCGGCGGCACCGGCCTCGGCCTGGCGATCTCCAAATCCCTGGTCGAGCTGCACGGCGGCAGCATCGGCGCCACCTCGACGGTCGGGCAGGGGTCGACCTTCAAGGTGCTACTGCCGATCGCGACCGCGGCGCCCGCCGACGGCGCCGCCAGCGGTCAGGGACGCACCCCGGCGGAGGCAAGCTGATGGCGATGATCCTCGTCGCCGACGACTCGGAGACGATCCTGCTGCTGATGCGGACCCGGCTGGAGATGGCCGGGCACACGGTGGCCACGGCCGCCGACGGCCAGGAGGTCCTCGACCACATCTCCGGCGGCGTCGAGCCCGACCTGCTGCTACTCGACGCGATGATGCCGCGCAAGTCCGGAATCGACGCCCTGCGCGAGCTCCGCAACGCCGGCAACGACGTTCCCACCCTGATCGTCAGCGCCCACCAGAACCCCGGTGACGCCGATGCCCCCACCGACCTCGCGATCGAGGCCTACGTCACCAAGCCGATCGACTTCGACCGGCTGCTGGAGACAATCGCCGCGCTGACGACGTAGCCGACTTTCACCCCACCCTGCTGTGGTGAAAGTCCGATGCGTTAGCTCTTGGCGATCTCGAGCCGGATCTCTTTGCCTTTGAGCTTGGTCCCGTCGAGGAACTCGACGGTGCGCTCGGCCTGATCCGGGTCGACCTCGACGAAGGAGAAGCGGTGGAGGACGCGGACGTCGTGGATCGCCTCCTCGGGGAGGACGGCCCCCTCGCGCAACGCCCAGCGCAGGTCCTCTTCGCTGATGCCGCTGCGCTCGCCGCGGTTGACGAAGAGCTTGGTCGTCGCGGACTTCGCCTCGTCCTCGCCCCCGTCGCCGTTGGTCTCGGCCGCAGCCTCCGGCGTGGACGGGCGCTCACGCTCGCGGCGCGGCTTGCGCTCGCGACGGCGCGGCGGCGGCGCGTGCTCGAGGCGCTCCTCCGGGGTCTCCCACTCGCCGATCTTGGTCTTGACGTCACGCTCGATTCGGGCGATCTCGTCCTTCTGGTCGGGCGTGACGAAGGTGATCGCGCGGCCGGTGCGGCCGACGCGGCCGGTGCGGCCGATCCGGTGCACGTAGGTCTCCGAGGAGTTCGGGACGTCGTAGTTGATGACGTGGGTGACGTGGTCGACGTCGAGCCCGCGGGCGGCGATGTCGGTCGCGACCAGCAGCCGCACGCGGTGGTCCTTGAAGGAGATCATCACCCCGTCGCGGACGCCCTGGCTGAGGTCGCCGTGCAGCGCCTTGACGTCGAGGCCTTTGTCCTTAAGCGTCTTTTCCAGCTTGGTGGCGCCGATTTTGGTCCGGGTGAAGATGATCGCCTGCTCGGGTTCTTCGGTCTTCAGCAGCTCGACCAGGCGCGAGGCCTTCTCCTTGGCCGGGACCTCGACGTAGGCCTGCTGGATCTTGTCGACGGTCAGCGTCTCCGGGGTGATGCTGATCGTAGTTGGGTCATACATGTAGCCCTCGGCGAGCTTCTGGATCGGCGGCGGCATCGTCGCCGAGAAGAGCGCCGTCTGGCGGCCGCTCGGGCACATCCGCAAAATCTTCTCGACGTCCTCGATGAAGCCGAGGTCGAGCATCTCGTCGGCCTCGTCGAGGACGACATAGCGGGCCGCGGTGAGGACCAGCGAGCGGCGCGACATCAGGTCCATCATCCGGCCGACGGTGGCGACGACGACGTGGGCGCCGGAGCGCAGCTGCGACTGCTGGGAGCGGATCGGGGCGCCACCGAAGACGGCGACGATCTCGATGTCGAGATGCTCGGCGTAGGAGCGCAGCGCCTGCGTCACCTGGATGCAGAGCTCCCGCGTCGGGGTGAGGACGATCGCCTGTACCTCGTTGTTCTCGGGGTCGAGGTACTGCAGCAGCGGCAGCCCGAAGGCAGCGGTCTTGCCGGTCCCGGTCTGGGCCTGGCCGATCACGTCGTGGCCGCCGAGCAGCTCCGGGATCGCCTGCTCCTGGATCGGCGTCGGGTCCTCGTAGCCGAGCTCGTCCAGGGCCTGCTGGATGTCAGGCGAGAGGCCTAGTTCTTTGAAGTTCACTTGATGTGCGTCACTGAGACGGGTCCAAAAGGAGCTTGCCGCTGGTGCGGCGGGCGATCAGGTCTTCGTGGGCCCGCTTCGCTTCGGAGAGCGGGTAGACCTCACCGATCGTAACCTGCAGCTCGCCTTTGGCAATTGCTGCCAGCAGTTCGCCGATCATCGGCACCAGCAGGTCCGGCCGCGCCAGCAGGTGGGCGAGCCAGAAGCCGATCACCGACTTCGAGCCGCGCAGCAAGGCGGCGGTCGAGACTTCGCGCTGTTCGCGCGAGGCGATTCCGAAGACGACCATGCGGCCGAGCGGGGCCAGCACCCCCATCTCGGCGTCGAAGGCGTCGCCGCCGCTCATGTGGAGGAAGGCGTCGACGCGCTTGCCGTCGTTGGCCTCGCGGATCGCCTCGCCCAGGTCCTCGGCGCGGGAGTCGACGCAGGCGTCGGCCCCGAGGCCGCGGACGAGCTCCCGCTTCTCCTCGCTTGAGGCGAGGCCGATGACCCGCGCGCCGGCCCGCTTCGCCAGCTGCACCGCGAGCGTGCCGGTGCCGCCGGCCGCGGCCTCGATGACGATCGTCTCGCCCGGCTCGATCCGGGCGCAGCGATGGACCAGCGCCAGCGCCGTCAGCCCCTGCAGGAGGCCGCCGGCGGCCTGGTCGTAGTCGACCTCGGGCGGCAGCTCGATCATCTGCCCCTGCGGCACCGCCACCTTCTCGGCGTAGCCGCCGCTGCCGAGGAGGACGGCGACGCGGCGGCCGTCATTGGTCTGGCCGCTGATCTCGGCGCCCGGGATCAGCGGCAAAGTCTGCTCGGCGAGGTAGTCGTTGCGGGAAGCGTGGGTGTCGGCGAAATTGACACCGATCCGTTTCACGTTGACGACGATCTCGCTCAGTTTCGGGTTGGGATCGGCGACGTCGGTGTACTGCAGCACCTCGGGTCCGCCGAACTCCTCGATCTGGATCGCTTTCATGTGGCGCTGAGTCTCGCAGGGAGGCGGCTGCTGCGCGGTCACGTGAATTACGCTGGCCCCCGCATGTCGCTCACGGTCGTCGGATCAATCGCTTTTGATGCTGTGAAGACCCCGTTCGGGGAGCGCGAGCGCATGCTCGGGGGCGCCGCCGTCCACTTCTCCCTCGCCGCCAGCTTCTTCACCGAGGTGCGGCCGGTCGGCCCGGTCGGCGACGATTTCGGCCCCGAGCAGTTCGAGGTCTTGGAGAAGCGCGGGGTCCTCTGCGAGGACATCGAGCGGGTGGCGGGTGGCAAGTCCTTCTTCTGGCGCGGCCGCTACGAGTACGACCTGAACGTCGCCCACACCGAGGACACCCAGCTCGGGGTCTTCGCCGAGTTCGAGCCGAAGCTCTCCCCCGCCTCCCAGGCCGCCGACACCCTCTTCCTCGCCAACATCCAGCCCGACCTGCAGCGCCAGGTGCGGGCGCAGTGCGATTCGGCCCGGCTCAGCGGCCTTGACTCGATGAACCTCTGGATCGAGACCGCCAAGGACTCGCTGCTGGCGGCGATCGCCGAGGTCGACTGCCTCGTCGTCAACGACGCCGAGATCCGGATGCTCACCGGCGAATCGAACCTCGCCCGCGCCGCCCGCGCCGTTATGAAGATGGGCCCGCGCGCGGTGATCGCCAAGCAGGGCGAGTACGGCGCGGCGCTCTTCACCGAGAGCGGCTTCTTCGCCCTGCCCGGCTTCCCGCTCGAGGACGTGCGCGACCCGACCGGCGCCGGCGACAGCTTCGCCGGCGGCTTCTTCGGCTACCTCGACGGCGTCGAGGGCGAGCTCGATGACGCCGAGCTGCGGCGGGCGATGGGCTACGGCACCGTCCTCGCCTCCTTCAACGTCGAGGAGTTCGGGACCGAGCGCGTCTCCCGCCTCACCCGCGAGGAGATCGACGAGCGCTTCGAGCAGCTGCGCGCGATGACGCAGTTCGAAGGTCCCGCCGCTTCAGCGACCTCTTAACAGCCGACGCGAGCGAAGTGACAGAATGGGCGCCGCCCGTGGCTACTGACTCGCTCACCATCACCGACAACCGCACCGGTCAGACCTATGAGGTGCCGATCTCCGACGGCACGGTGCGGGCGATGGACCTGCGGCAGATCAAAGTCGACGAGGGCGAATTCGGGATGATGGCCTACGACCCGGCCTTCACCAACACCGCCTCCTGCCGCTCCTCGGTCACCTACATCGACGGCGCCGCCGGGATCCTCGAACACCGCGGCTACTCGATCGAGCAGCTCTGCGAGAAATCGACCTTCCTCGAGGTCGCCTACCTGCTGATCTTCGGCGAGCTGCCGACCGCGCCCCAGCTCGACCGCTGGGTCTTCGACATCACCCACCACACCTTCGTCCACGAGGACCTCAAGCACTTCTTCGAGGGCTTCCGCTACGACGCCCACCCGATGGGGATGCTGCTCGCCGGCGTCGGCGCGCTCTCGACCTTCTACCCGGACGCGAAGCAGATCGACGACCCCGAAGAGCGCTACATGGCGGCGGTGCGGCTGATCGCCAAGGTCCCGACCCTCGCCGCCTTCTCCTACCGCCACAACATGGGGCTGCCCTACGTCTACCCGGACAACGAGCTCAGCTTCGCCCAGAACTTCCTCTCGATGATGTTCAAGAAGACCGAAGACCGGCACATCCCGAAGGAGGCGTTGACCAAAGTCCTCGACGTCCTCTTCATCCTCCACGCCGATCACGAACAGAACTGCTCGACGAACGCGGTGCGCGGCGTCGGTTCCTCCGACGTCGATCCCTATTCGGCCGTCGCGGCCGGCGTCGCGGCGCTCTACGGGCCGCTGCACGGCGGCGCCAACGAGGCGGTGCTGAGGATGCTGCGCCGGATCGAGTCCCCGGAGAACATCCCCGACTTCCTCGAGCGGGTGAAGCAGCGCGAGGAGAAACTGATGGGCTTCGGCCACCGGGTCTACAAAAACTACGACCCGCGGGCGCGGATCATCCAGCAGTACATCGAGCCGGTTTTCGAGGCGACCGAGTACAGCCCCCTGGTCGAGATCGCGCGGGAGCTGGAGAAGCGCGCCCTCGACGACGACTACTTCACCGAGCGCAAGCTCTACCCGAACGTCGACTTCTACTCGGGGATCATCTACGAGGCGATGGGGATCCCGACCGAGAT
Organism: Solirubrobacterales bacterium; assembly: GCA_035764545.1. Taxonomy (GTDB): domain Bacteria; phylum Actinomycetota; class Thermoleophilia; order Solirubrobacterales; family 70-9; genus VAYN01. The sequence goes on from DASTYZ010000003.1 coordinate 27,712, forward strand.
GTTCACGGTCATCTTCGCCCTCCCCCGCACCGCCGGCTGGGTCGCGCAGTGGATGGAGATGCAGGAAGACCCGGAGAAGAAAATCGCGCGGCCGCGTCAGATCTACACCGGCGCGCGGGAGCTCGAGTACAAGCCGATCGAGCAGCGAGACGGGCCCGAGAAAATCGTCGGCCCGCCGGCACGCAGGCCGAAACGGCCGCGGCGCGGCGCGTAGCTAAGTACTAGCTAAAAGAGCCCAAGGGGCGCATCCACCCCCGGGGTTGCCTCGTAGGGGAGGGCAAAGGATCAGTTTCCCTATCCAAAGGAGGATCCATGCCCAAGCGACTCCTCGTCCTGGTTGCGGCGATTGCCGCTCTCGCGCTGCCCGTGAGCAGCGCCTCCGCAGCCGCGAGCAAGAACATCGTCGAGACGGCTGCCGCCAACCCCAAGTTCTCGACCCTCGTCTCCCTGGTCAAAAAGGCAGGCCTGGTCGGCGTCCTCTCGGGCAAGACGAACTACACCGTCTTCGCCCCCACCAACGCGGCCTTCGCCAAGGTGCCGAAGAAGACCCTGAACGAGCTCGCCTCGAACAAGGCGATGCTGAAGAAGGTCCTGCTCTACCACGTGCTGCCCGGGAAAGTGCCGGCGAGCAAGGTCCTGAAGATGAAATCGGCGAAGACCGCCGAGGGCTCGAAGGTGACCTTCGAGGTCCGCGGCGACAACGCCTTCGTCAACGACGCGAAGATCATCAAGACCGACGTCCGCTGCAGCAACGGCATCATCCACGCGATCAACGGCGTGCTGCTGCCACCCGAAAGCTAACCCCGCCCAGCGGTGTGCCTTTTGGGTCCTGTAGACCCATTAGGCACACCGCTTCCCAATAGCCTCAGGTCTGTGCCTAGCTGGAAGCTGACCATCCGCCACGGCTCCGACGTCGACCACGAACGCTTCGACGACCTTGGCGCGGCGGTGGCGGCGATGCGCGAGCGGGCGCTGGCAATCCGCAGCGAGGGCCCGGTTCGGCCGGTGCAGTCGCTGCGGGACTTCGCGCCGGGCGACCAGGTCCATGCGCGGTTGCAGTTGAGCAGCGGTGGGCTGTTCAAGAAATCCGTCGCCGGCGTCGACGTGCGCGGCGACGGCACGTTCGTCCCCTTCAAGGGCGGGGTAGTGCGGGAGGAGCTCGACCCGACCGACCACGACACCCCGTTCGACCTCGTGCGGGAGACTTTGGAAGCAGAAGCCCGATGAGCAAGACCGAGACCGAGATCCCGAAGGGCAGCTACGCCGCCGGCGAGCGGGTGAAGCTGCCGGCCGGCGCCGAACCTCCCTTCACCGTCTTCATCAACGGGATCGAGCAGCCGAAGGAGAGCTACCGGATCGAAGGCGGAGAGATCCACTTCGGCCGCCCGATCGTCAAGGAGAAGGTCGGCGCCAGCCGCTGGATCGCGATGTACCTCGGCCTCTGGGGGACCTACCGCAAGAACGAGACGATCGACCTCCAGTTCGCCAAGAACGGCAAGGTCGAACTACGCTCCGACCTCGCCGTCATCCCCTACGCCGAGAACGATGCGCCGTGAACATCGGCTTCCTCCTCCTATGCGACCACAGCGAGGCCGTCAACGGCAAGCTCTACCTGACCGGCGGCGGCTGGAACGTCCTCCGCCTGCCCGAGTTCCCCCACGAGTGGTCCTTCTCGATCGGCCTCGGCATCGACGTCGCCTGGCACGAGACCAACACCCCCCACGAGCTCCTCGTCACCGTCCAGGACCCCGACGGCAACGAGCTCGGCGAGGGCCTCACCGCCAACTTCGAGACCGGCCGCCCCCCCGGCCTCCCCGAAGGCCAAGAGCAGCGCCTGGTGATGTCGATCGCCGCCACCGCCGCCTTCGCCACCGCCGGCCCCCACGCCGCCGTGGTCCAGGTCAACGGCGAGGAGCTGGGACGGGCGCGCTTCTATTTGATGGAGGGCGGCGGGCCCGACGTCGAGCTGGCCTGAAACCCGATCTACCCGCTGTCGGTCATCTCACCGACCATCTCATTAACGACCGGAATCGCTACGCCCAGTAAGTCCTGAGCCCCATCGATCGTATGCACCTCGTCGGGATGCTGGGTGGGGTTTCGGAAATTGACCCTGATTGCGTCCAGGTTGTCCAGCAGGGCCTTGGCCGGTGGCTTGCTTCGTTTCCTCAGGCCGTCCACCATCGGGCCCCACATTCGTTGCTTCTTCGCCAGCCGATTCTGTTTGACGACGTGGCAGTAGAAAGATCGGAGCACTGCTTCGGTCCCGCGCATGATGTGGAAGACCGCAGCCGTCGGGAGCTCAAAGGCGATGCACTTACAAGCTTCTTCAAAGTCGAAGGCGGCAATGGGAGCGAGTTGAGAGAAGACTCCGTCACCGAAAAATGAGCCCGGATTCTTGAGCAAACGCTCAACGTCCCACCGCTTCGGGGAGGTGACAAACGCGTATTTCTCGACCGACTCAGCCCGTAAGACGGTTTGAACAACATCCAACTTGTTGGAGATCGAATCTGCTTGTTCCTGCGATAGAACCGCATCCTCGTCCGTCTTATTGAGTTCATCCAGGAGATTCGGAAGCCCCTGCTGCGCGGCCACCTTCGCAGTGACCGTCAACCCGAGCTCCTCAAGCCTGGCGAGAAACACCTCGATGTTGTCGATCACGTATGCGGGCCCATGGATGCCATGTCCCTCCGTGGCGTCCAACAGATAGCGAAGATGCATCCCCGTCCAGATATAGGAACCGATCGATTCTTGGCGCATGGCCGAATATTAGGCGGCCTCTACCTCGCGGGCTCGATCAGTCAAACACGTACAGCAGCAGGAACGCCGTAACCGCAAACGCAGCGCCAGCGGCTTGGATGCCGCGGTCGCCGGCGATGATGCCGGACATCGAGCGGTCGTCGTTGCGGTCGTAAATCAGGTAGAGGTAGCGGAAGATTCCGTAGACCGCCGGCGGAATCGTCCACATCATCTCGTTGCCGACGATCGGCGAGTTGACGGTGTAGATCGCGTAGCTGATCACGGTGCCGGTGGTGACCAGGGAGACCATCTGGTCGAGGAAGGGGAGCGAGTAGTGCTCGAGGACGGGCCGGGTCGAGGTGCCCTCGTGGAGCTCGGAGACCGCCTCCTGGCGGCGCTTGGTGAAGCCGAGGAAGGCGGCGAGCATGCCGGTGCAGAGCAGCAGCCATTCGGAGGCGTGGGCGTCGACGGCGCTGGCGCCGGCGGCGACGCGGAGGATGAAGAGCCCCGCCAGCGTCATCACGTCGATGATCACGATCTGCTTGAGGCCGAGGCTGTAGGCGGTCTGGGCGACGCCGTAGGCGACGACCATCAGCCCGACCTCCCAGTTGACGGCGCCGAAGGCGAGAGCGATCGCGAGCAGCGCAAGGACCGGGGCGATCGTCATCGCCGCCCGCTCGGAGAGCTCCCCCGCCGCGATCGGGCGGAAGCGCTTCTTCGGGTGCTTGCGGTCGAGCTCGACGTCGATCAGGTCGTTGAGGAAGTAACCGGCGCTGGAGACCATGCAGAAGGCGATGAAGGTGAGCAGCGCCTCGAAGACGGCATGCGACTGGTCGAACTTGCCGGAGAAGAGCAGGCCGGCGAAGACGAAGACGTTTTTGACCCACTCCTTCGGCCGCCCGGTCTTGATCGCCGCCCGCAGCGGCGAGCGCCGCGGCACGACCTCCCCGGTCTCAGGCTCATGGGACGGCGGCGCGGGCACGGTGGGCTGTTCGGAGGTGATCGTTTCCATCGACGGGCGGGCTGGGTCGTACCTTGGGCTGCCCAACCGGGATTGCGAGTCGCGAAAGGGTACCGCCGAACGCCGGTCAGACCTCGGGAGAGGTGCCTCCCTGGGCGGCTTCCAGCGCTTCGGAGTTCCTCCGGTCACGTGCGCTGCCGGTGAAAGTCGAAAGGAATTCGCTTAGAGCCAGGCCTTCGGCCAGATTCACAGCCAAGGGGCGCTGCGCGTCTTCTCGTATCCGCCGAAGGCGCGCTTCCTCCTTCACGCGCCAGGGGTCCTGCTCGGCCGTCTTAGGCGGTGCTTCATCGCGGGACACAGTGGGAGGAAGGGTAAAACGGGGCGGTCTCCCCTGCCACCCCGCGGAACCGTTGGTTGATCTGGCTCAGCGCTCGGCGTGGAATTCGGCGCCAGGCAGGGGTGGCATCTGGCCACCGTGGAAGGCCCGGATCACGTCACCTTTCTTCGGCATCACCATGATCGCGTCGGCGGGCTCGCCCGCAGGGGCAGAGACGTTGACCTGCTGGCCGGCCTCGAGATCGTCGAGACTCGTCTTCTTGCCGGGTTTGCCGAGAACCTCGGTCTCGTCGTCGACCGGGATCGTCACCTCGCTGCCATCGTTCTCGGTGATCGTGATCGAGTCAGAGGCGGTGCTCTTCACCTTGCCCTGATCGATGCGGATCGTTTCGCTCTCGCCGTCCTTGTTCTGGACGTGGAGCTCGGCGTAGGTGAGGCCTTTCATCCCGAGCGCCATCATCGGCGGCGGGCCAGGCGGGCGTTTGCCCTGGGTCTGGTCGCTACCGCTGGAATCGCCCTGGGCGGCGGCAACTCCGCCGACCACGAGAGCCGAGGCGACGCCGATCAGGCCGATCGCCCGCAGGTGCTTCCTCGCTGCTTTGAACATCGGAACCTCCTTGCTGGGTGGCAGGAACGGTTCCATGCTGCAGCCGAGACGTTTCCCGCTACTGAAGCGGAAATAAGAAGTTGATAAGCCGGCGTTCGTCCTTTCCCCGGTAGAGAAGTGGAAAAGACGAACGCCGATCAGGGGTCGAGGAGGACGCCTGGGTTCAGCATCCCGGCAGGGTCGAGCTCGGCCTTGGCGGCGCGGAGGGCAGCGGCGAATGGGGCCGGGCGCTGGCGGTCGTACCAGGGGCGGTGGTCGCGGCCGACGGCGTGGTGGTGGGTGATCGTGCCGCCGGCGGCGAGCAGGTCCTCCGAGGCGGCGTCCTTGATCTCGTCCCACATCGTCAGCTCCGAGCCGATCCTCCCCGGCGCGGTGATCGAGAAGTACGGCGCCGGCCCGTCCGGGT
>DASTYZ010000004.1:0-15408 GCA_035764545.1 Solirubrobacterales bacterium
CCGCAGACCGGCCTCAAAAGTCTCAGCTACGTGAACAACGGCAGCCACGTCGATGCCAGCTTCAACCTCGGCGGCATCAAATACAGCCACTCGGGTTTTCTCTGCGGCACCGGCTCGGGTACCAACGGAACCCTCAAAGGCGAAGTCACAATCGAGGCGCGCGACGGAGGGCCCGGCGGGACCGTGATCAACATGGACTATGTCAGCGCCACTCCGGCCTTCACCCTGTGAAAGCACACCCTAGCGGCCGCTAACCACCTTCTCGAACGTCATCCAGGTGTCGTGCCCGCCCAGCGCCAGCGATAGCTGGGAGCCGGTCACGGTCGTGGTGCCCGCGGTCCCGATCAGCTTGGCGCTGATGATGCGGGGGGAGACGCCGGTTTTCGTGATCACGACCTGTTTCAGCTTCCCCTCCAGGTAGCCGCTGAGGCGGGAGCTGATTTCGGGGCCGGTGAACTCGAGCGTCCATTTGTGCAGGGGGCAGTAGTAGTCGTAGGGGTCGGGGACGCCGACGAGGTAGGGGACAGGGGTGCCGAAGACGTACTGGACGCTCTCGGTGTGGCCGCCGGAGCAGGCCGAGTAGAGGGTCTGGGCGACTTCGTTGCCGTACATGACGACCTGGCCGCGAGTGTCGGCGACGGCGGCGTTGGTGCGGGCGTACTCGCTTTCGAGGCCCTCGTAGACCTGGCTGCGGGTGTCGGAGTAGAGGTCGAAGCCGTTGCCGCCGACGTCGCCGGTGAGGGCGATCGAGCGGACCGCAAGCGCGTGCGCGCGCAGCTCTTCGGTCGGCCAGGAGGGCGGCACCTCGTTCGGCATCACGCCTTTCGCGTACTGCTCGAGCGCCAGTGCGTTGACGACGTTGAGGGAGCCGGCCTCGCTTTCGGTCGGCACCGTCTCCAGCGCTCCGCGGTAGGTGCCCTGCCCCGCGATCGTGATCCTGCCCTTGCCCGCCGCCCGCAATCTGCGCCCGCAGTTGGCGAGCGGTTTGCCGCCGCTGCTGCGCAGCTTGACGCTGCGGGCGACGCGGTGGGCCTCGTAGCTGCGGGCAGGGTCGAGCGCCTGCCCGCAGGCGCTGGTGGCACCGCTGAATTCGACGTCGCCGGGGGAGATGTCCAGCAGCACCCGCACCACTCGGGGCTTCTCCAGCGTCCCGATCGTCGTCCCCCGGTAGTAGTGACCGAGGATGAAGCGGTAGCTCTTGCCGTGCTTGGCGTAGCCGTAGGCGCCGTAGGCACTCATCCCGACCCCGTGCCCAAAACCGCGCCCGTGGACGATCCAGCTGACGCTGGCCTGGGAGGAGATCGGGTAGACGAGGGCGAGGAGCAGCCCCGCGATGAAGGCTTTCACGAGCTTGGACATCTCTTCGCGAACAGTTTCAACAAAGCGGAGTAGCGGCCTGCAAGTGCTGGGGCGTACCCTGGATGTGCAAGGAAATTTCGAGGAGGACGCGATGGCGACGCAGACCGTGCAGGCAACCGACCACAAGCTCCTCGCCGCCGGCGAGTGGCACGAGACGGGCGAGTGGGCCGAGGTGAAGAGCCCCTATGACGGCAGCGTCGTCGGCCGGGTCGCGCAGGCTGACGAAGCGCTCACCGAGCGGGCGATCGAGGCCGCGCACGAGGCCTTCGAGCAGACCGAGTTCCCCCAGCACGAGCGGGCCGCGGTCCTCGACCGGGCGGCGGAGCTCGTCGCCGAGCGCAAGGAGGACCTGGCGGCGACGATCGCGGCCGAGGCCGGCAAGCCGATCAAGACGGCGACGCTGGAGGCCGAACGCTGCGTCTCCACGCTCGAGTTCTCCTCGGTGGAGGCGCGCAAGCTGACCGGCGGCACGGTGCCGATGGACGCCGCCGCGGCCGGCGTCGGCAAGCTCGGCGTGATGCTGCGCGTCCCCTACGGGGTCGTCGGCGCGATCAGCCCCTTCAACTTCCCGCTCAACCTCGTCGCCCACAAGCTCGGCCCGGCGATCGCCGCCGGCAACGCGATCGTCCTCAAGCCGGCCGGGCAGACGCCGATCTCGGCCCTGAAGCTGGCGGAGATCCTGGTCGAGGCGGGCCTGCCGGAGAACTGGCTCTCGGTCGTCCCCGGGCCCGGCTCCAAGGTCGGCAACAAGATCGTCGAGCACCCGCTGACGCGGGCGATCACCTTCACCGGCTCGGCCCCGGTCGGCTGGGACATCCGCTCCAAGGTCCCGCACAAGAAGGTGAACCTCGAGCTCGGCTCCAACGCGCCGCTGATCCTCAATGAGGACGGCGACTGGGAAACGGCGGCCGACAAAGCCCAGCTCCACGCCTTCTCCCACGCCGGCCAGAGCTGCATCTCGATCCAGCGGATCCTCGTCCATGAGGCGGTGGCCGAACAATTCACCGAGCGCCTCGTCGCCAACGTCGAGAAGCTGACGGTCGGCGACCCGCTCGACGAGAACACCGACGTCGGCCCGCTGATCACCCCGGACGACCGCGACCGCGTCAAGCAGTGGGTCGAGGAGGCCGTACAGGGTGGGGCGGAGCTGCTGACCGGCGGCGAGCTCGTCGACGAGGGCCGCTGCCTGGCGCCAACCCTGCTGAAGGCGCCACCGAAAGAGGCGAAGGTCTGGTGCGAGGAGATCTTCGGTCCGGTGGCGACGATCGACACCTTCACCGACTTCGACGAGGCCCTCCGCCTCGCCAACGACTCCAAGTTCGGCCTCCAGGCCGGCGTCTTCACCCGCGACATCGGCCGCGGCCTCGCCGCCGGCCGCACCCTCGAGTTCGGCGGCGTCCTCATCAACGAGGTCCCGACCTTCCGCGCCGACCAGCAGCCCTACGGCGGCGTCAAGGACTCCGGCAACACCCGCGAGGGTCCGGCGTATGCGGTTTACGAGCTGACCGAGGAGCGCTTCGTCACGTTGCAGGGGTAGAGAACCCAAGTGACCTGCGCCCCAGGCTAAGCCCGGGGCGCAGGATGTACTCGATAGCGGGCGAGATGGTCGTTAACTACGAGTACGAAATGGTTACCGCTACGCCGGATGTGTTGGTACCAGCCGCTGTGGTAGTGCCTTTGTAGGTACCGTTGGTGCCGGAACCAGTTCCGCAGGTGAAGCCGGAATGGTTGTATTTGATCCCGGACAGGTTGGTGTTGATTGCGATGTCGCTCCCGCTGTTGGTGTAGGTGACCGCTTTGAGGCCGGTCTGGGCGCCGACGGTGAGCGTGCAGCCCGCGCCGGTCACGGTGAAGGCTTTGCCGACGGGGCAGACGATGTCGGCCGTGCCGCTGGCGTTCAGCCTGTACTTGCATTCGTTGGTCGCGATACTCACGGCAATTGTCGACCCGAAGATGATCATGTGGCAGCCGGTGTAGACCGGAGCGATTTCGACGCTGGTCGTTGTGGCCGTGGTCTGGTTCCCGGTGAAGGTGGCTTTTTCACATGTGATTTCACCCGCTGTGCTGGTGAAAAGATGAGTGGTCGTCTGGGTGGCGCTGATTTTGGTCGAGCCAGCCGAGGTGGAATGGAATTCCGCCGCAGAAGCGGCGCCGGCGCCGACAGCAGTGAGGGCGAAGACAGCGACCAGCGCAAGCCCGAAGGACTTGAGTTTCCGAGACATATGTTCCTTTCGTCAGTGCCGAGCTCCATGCCCGGCTTCTGCGGAAGGGAATAGAGCAACAACAACTGAGCGGTTGCTGAGAAGCACTCCGGTCGGACCGGAGGGACTGCCCGCGAACCCGAAGGGCGAAAAGTACCTGCTCAGCGCCTACGACATTTCATTGCTGGGCTCGGGAATGTGCCTGGCGCCGATTGGCGCACTCGTTCCCCCTTAGCCGCAAAACATGTCCCGCTTAAAACTAGGTACCCTCCCGGAATGGGAATCCGGGAGGTTGTGAGGTTCGTGGTGGCGATTGCGGCGTTGGCCGCGGTCGCTGTGGCCCCAAACGCCATCGCCGCGGTCTCCGACACCGTCGGTAAGACGACGCTGGAACAGCGGATCGTGCCGACTGGCTCTGGCGCCTACCGCTTCCTTCAGCTCGACGCCGGCGAGCCGTACACCGTGCGCCAGGACCTGGCGACGGCCGGTAGCGAACGCGCCGCCAAACGGACCTCGCTCATCTACTTCGGCCAGCTCTCCGACTTCCAGCTCGCCGACGAGGAGTCGCCCGCTCGGCTCGAGGTGATCGACCCGCTGTCGACCCCGCTCAACCTCCCCTTCGGCGCCGCCTGGCGGCCATGGGAGGCGCTCGAGCCGCAGATCGACGAGGCGATGATCCGCCAGGTCAACCAGTTCAGCGGCGCCAGCCCGGTCGCCGACGGCAGCGGCGCCCGCCGGGCGATGGACCTGACGATCGACACCGGCGACTCGGCCGACAGCCAGCAGCGCAACGAGACGCTCTGGGTGCGGACGCTGCTCGAGGGCGGCAACCTCAACCCCAACAGCGGCGTCAGCAAGTCGACCTACTCGCACCCGCTCTGCCCCAACCTCTTCGTCCCCGGCGCCGCCGAGGCCGCCCGCTACACCGGCGTCCAGGACTACGACGACTACCTCGAGGGGCCCTACCCCGAGTTCTACGACCCCGACTCTCCCGCCGGCCCGCACTCGGCCTGGCCGAAATATCCGGGGCTGATGGACCGCGCCCAGCAGGCGTTCACCGCCAGCGGCGTCAAAGTTCCCTCCTACGTCGCCTTCGGCAACCACGATGCGCTGGTGCAGGGCAACGCCGCCGCCAACGCCGCCTTCGAGCAGGTCGCGACCGGCTGCCTGAAGCCGATCGGCCCGGTCTCCAATCCCGAAAACGCCGGGGCGCTGCTGGAATCGCTGTTCGACCCGGTGCGGCTGCTCTCGTCTTTCCTCACTAGCCCGCAGAACACGATTCTCGTCCCCGGCGACCCGAACCGCCGCTTCGTCTCCAAGAAGCAGTACAAGGACATCTTCAAGGCCGGGACGCAGGCCGACGGCCACGGCTTCAACCTCATCGACGCCGTCCAGGAGACGGCCTCCAAAGGCGCCGCCGGCTACTACGCCTGGAGCCCGACGCCGGGGATGAAGTTCATCGCCCTCGACACCGTCGCCGAGGCGGGGACGATCCTCACCCCAAGCGGCGCCTCAACCTCTGACGGCAACATCGACGACCCGCAGTTCAAATGGCTGCGCGCGCAGCTCCAGGCGGCGACCGCGGCCGACCAGCTAGTCGTCCTCTTCAGCCACCACGCGCCCGAGAGCCTTGTCGCCGACATCCCCGACGAGGTGGCGCCGCCCTGCACGGTCAACGACTCCCACGGCCACGACGTCAACCCCGGCTGCGACCTCGACCCGCGGCTCTCGTTCCCGATCCACCTCGAGAGCGACCTCGTCGCCCTCCTGCACGAATACCCCAACGCGATCGCCTGGGTCGCCGGCCACTCCCACGACAACGTCGTCAACGCCTTCCCCGCGCCGAGCGGAACCGGCGGCTTCTGGAGCATCCGCGTCGCCGCCGAGGCCGACTGGCCCCAGCAGAGCCGCCTCCTAGAGGTCTTCGACAACCACGACGGCACCCTCTCAATCTTCGGCACGATCCTCGACCACACCGCCCAAGCCGCCGCACCCGCCCCAGGCACCCCCGCCTCAGCCATGGACTTCAACGACCTAGCCTCGGTCGCAAGAACCATGAGCTTCAACGACCTCCAGTCGGGAGCCCCTCAAGGCGAAGGCACCTCGCAGGACCGCAACGTCGAGCTCCTAATCCCCGACCCGCGCTAAGCGGCCGCTACTCGTGAGGCCGCGCCATCCGCCTGTGGTCCAGCGCCTCCTCGAGCACCGAAGTCTCCACCCCCTGCTCCAGCGCCACCTCCCGCAAAGACCGCCCGGACTCCGCCGCCGCCTTGACGATGTCAGCAGCGCGGTCGTAGCCGATATGCGGGTTGAGCGCCGTCGCCGTCGCCAGCGTCGCCTCGGCGTGACGGTTCGTCATCTCCTCGTTCGCCTCGACCCCGGCAACGCATTTCTCGTTCAACAGCCGCGAGGCGCTCGCCAGCAGCTTGATCGAGTCGAGCAGGTTGCGGGCGATCAGCGGCACCCGGACGTTGAGCTCGAACTGTCCCTGGCTGCCGGCGACGGTGATCGCGGCGTCGTTTCCGATCACCTGGGCGGCGACCTGGATCACGACCTCCGGGATCACCGGGTTGACCTTGCCCGGCATGATCGAGGAGCCCTTCTGCAGCTCGGGTAGGCGCAGCTCGGCGAGGCCGGCGCGGGGGCCGGAGCCCATCAGCGCCAGGTCGTTGGCGATCTTGTTGAGCGAGACCGCGTAGACCTTGAGCGCGCCCGAGAGCTCGACCAGGGAGTCGCGGTTGCCCTGCGCCTCGAAGGCGTCGAGCGGGCCGGAGATCTCCAGGCCGGTGTCGGCGGCGAGCTTCTCCCGCACCTTGGCGGCGAACTCGGGGTGGGTGTTGAGGCCGGTGCCGGTGGCGGTGCCGCCGAGCGGAATCTGGCCGACCCGCCGCAGCGTCCCCTCGACGCGCTGGACGCCGAGCCGCACCTGCGCCGCGTAGCCGCCGAACTCCTGGCCGAGCGTGACCGGGACCGCGTCCATCAGGTGGGTGCGGCCGGCCTTGACGACGTCGGCGAACTCGCTCGCCTTCTGTTCCAGCGCGCCCTCGAGCGCGCCCATCGCCGGCAGCAGGTCGTGGCTGACCTCGTCGAGCGCCGCCAGGTGCACGGCCGAGGGGAAGACGTCGTTGGAGGACTGGCCCATGTTGACGTGGTCGTTGGCGTGGGCGCCCTCGCCAGCGAGGTTGGCGATCACCTCGTTGGCGTTCATGTTCGAGGAGGTGCCGGAGCCGGTCTGGAAGACGTCGACGGGGAACTGGTCGTCGTGCTCGCCGTCGGCGATCGCGGCGCCGGCGGCGCCGATCCGCTCCGCCAGGTCGCCGTCGAGCAAACCCAGGGCGCCGTTGGCTTCCGCCGCCGCGCCCTTAATGCGGCCCAGCCAGCGCACCACCGGCACCGGTACCCGCTCGCCCGAGACCGGGAAGTTGTCAACCGCCTTGGTGGTCTCGCCACCCCAGAGCTGCTCAGTCAAGTCAAGCCTCCGTCGAAGATCGTTGGGGCCTAGGAGGGTATTGACCCGCTAGCCGTTGGAGCGTCCCGCGTCGAACCCTTCGCTGTAGGTGGGGAGGAACCCCGGCGGTGACGCCTGCTTGTCGGGCACGAAGCGGGCGGCGACGACCAGTCGGCGGACGAGGTCGGAGTGGATTCCTTCGCTCTCCTCAGCGCCGCGCTCGACCGCGCCGAGCAGGTAGCCGAGCTGCAGGTTCGCCTCGCCCCCAGGCTCCGCCCGCGCCTCGGCGTTGAGCGCCGTCGCGGTCTCGATCAGCGCTTCGCCGACCCGGGTCAGGTCGCCGCTGGACTGGTTGCGGGTGAGGCATTCGCTGATCAGCGTCTCGCCTTCGAGCAGGACTTCGTCGGGCGCCGCGCTCAGGGCCCGCTCGTAGGCCTCGGTCCCTTCGAGGCAGGCGACGGGGGTCGAGTCGTCGGAGTTGCCGCAGCCGACGATGAGGGCGAGGGCGACGAGGAAGGCGGTGGCAGCGAAGACGCGCACCGGCGCATCCTATGTACCTGCCGGGGTCGGCTCAGGACGGGCGGCTAATCGCCCGCCGCGCGAGCGGAGACGCCGCCGGTGAGGACCTGGGAGATGCCGCCGGGCGGTCCGGCGGGCGCCCGCGGGGCGGCCTTCGGTTTCTTTTTCTTGCTCGGTTTGACGCCGGTGAAGTTGACAGCCATCACTTCGACCCATTCGGCGAGCTGGAACATCGGCGCGATCGCGTGGTTCCAGGAGAGATGGAGGTGATGGCCGCAGCCGTGGCCGGCGTCGCCGTCGTAGCCGACCCAGCGGAAGGGCAGCGCCGGTTTGTTCTGCACCGGCTCGGCGAAGAGGGCGAGGCGGGTGATCCCGGCCCAGTTGGCGTCGCATTTGCTGCTCGGGGTGACCGGGACGATGTCGACGGCGAGGCCGTTGTAGTGGTCTGAGTTTTTGACGTGGCAGCCGTTACAGCCGACGTGTTCGCCGTTTGGCAGCGGGCCGGAGTAGCCGTCGGTGATGTAGATCGGGTAGCGGGCGGCGAGCCAGCGCAGGTTGGGGATGATCCGCTGGTCGACCATGTCGCCTTCGGCATGGGGGATCGAGGCCGGGATCGGGACGATCTTCCCCGGTGCGTAGACGACCCGAGTGGGCGGTGGCGCCGCCTCGGCGTAGGCGCAGACCGCGAACAGCGGTGCCAAAGAGGCGGCAAAGACGGCGAGGGTGCGGGCCCAGGCGCTGGCGAGGAGACGGTGGCTCACCCCAGCCTTATCGGCCGTACGACGCGGGTCGCTTGAATCCTGCTCCGGGAATCTCCCCGACATGAGGTAGTTCGAACACGGCGGGGTAGGGTTCGATTCGTGCCGACCGTTCGCGAAGCGACTTTTGACCTCTTCCGCGCCCACGGGATGACGACGATGTTCGGCAACCCGGGCTCGACCGAGCTGCCGATGCTGGCCGACTTCCCCGGGGACTTCCGCTACGTCCTCGGGCTGCAGGAGGCGGTCGTGGTCGGGATGGCCGACGGCTACGCCCAGGCTTCCGGGAAAACGACGGTCGTCAACCTCCACACGGCGCCGGGCGTCGGCAACGCGATGGGGGCGATCTTCAACGCCCAGGCGAACCACTCGCCGCTGCTGATCACCGCCGGGCAGCAGGCGCGGGCGCAGATCACCCTGCAGGCGAACCTCACCAACCGCGACGCGACGCGGATGCCGCACCCGCTGGTCAAGTGGAGCTACGAGCCGCCGCGGGCCGAGGACGTGCCGCTGGCGCTCGCCCACGGCGCCCACCTCGCCGGGCTGGCGCCGCGCGGTCCGGTCTTCGTCTCGCTGCCGATGGACGACTGGTACGCGGAGGTCGACGAGGCCGACGCGAAGGCGGCGATCGCCCGCAAGGTCGACGGCCGCGCCACCGCCAACCCCGAGGCGGTGCGGGCGCTGGCCGAGCGGCTCGAGGCGGCGACGAACCCCGTCCTCGTCGCCGGCCCCGACATCGACACCGCCGGCGCCTGGGACACCGCCGTCGCCCTCGCCGAGCGCCAGCGCCTCCCGGTCTGGGCTTCGCCCGCAACCGGCGGCGTCCGCCTCGGCTTCCCCGAGAACCACCCGAACTTCCGCGGCGTCCTGCCGCCGGCGATCGGCCCGGTCGGGCAGACGCTCGAGGGCCACGACCTGATCCTCGTCGCCGGCAGCTCGGTCTTCCCGTACTACCCGCACATCCCCGGGCCGCTGCTGCCCGAGGGGGCGGAGCTGGTCGCGATCACCAGCGACCCCGACGAGGCGGTGCGGGCGCCGATGGGCGAGGCGATCGTCGCCGACGTCGGCCTCACCCTGGCGGCGCTGCTGGAGGCGGTGCCGGAGTCCTCGCGGCAGGCGCCGGAGCCGAACCCGGGCCCGCAGGAAATCCCGGCCGAGGACCCCCTCAACGCCTCGACCGTCCACACCGCACTCGCCGAAGTGATGCCCGAGGACGCGATCGTCGTCCTCGAGTCGCCATCGAGCACGCTGGCGCTGCGCAACCAGCTGCGAATCTCGCGCCCCGGTAGCTACTACTTCAGCGCTGGCGGCGGCCTCGGCTTCGGCCTCGCCGCCTCGGTCGGCGTCCAGCTCGCCCAGCCCGACCGTCCCGTCGTCTGCGTCCTCGGCGAGGGCTCGGCCCAGTACGCGATCACCGCCTTCTGGAGCGCCGTCGCCTACAACGCCCCGGTCACCTTCCTCGTCCTCCAGAACGAGGAGTACGCGATCCTCAAGTGGTTCGCCGAAGTCGAGCAGGTGAACGCCGCGCCCGGGCTGGACCTGCCGAAGCTGAACGTCGCCGCGGTCGCCCAGGGCTACGGGGTGAACTCGACCCGTGCGAGCAGCCGCGACGAGGTGGCGGGCGCGCTCAGTGCCGCCCTTGCCTCCTCTCGGCCGGAGCTGGTCGAAGTCCCGGTGGCGCCCGGGATGTCTCTGTTCTAAGTCGTGGTTCCTTTGTCCGTTATAGGAGGACAAAAGAACCACGGAACGACGTCGGTCCTGCCGCCGCCGAGCCAGCCGGTCGCCGATCGGGCCCCCGACGAGCTCGCGGGCGGTGTCGACTCCTCGCTGCGTCGCGACCTCGAGCAGCTGCTCGGCGCCGACCGTGTCCTCCACCGCGTCACCGACCTCGTCTCCTACGCCTCCGACGCCAGCCCCTACCGGCGCTTCCCACGGGCGGTGGTCGAGGCGCGTGACGCCGAGGACATCGCCAAGGTGCTTCGCTTCGGCCGCGAGCGCGAGATCCCCGTCACCTTCCGCGCCGGCGGCACCAGCCTCAACGGCCAGGGCCAGAGCGACGGCATCCTCGTCGACGTCCGCAAGCACTGGGGCGGGGTTCGGGTCGAGGACGACGGCGTCCGGGCGCGGGTGAAGCCGGGGACGATCCTCGGCCACGCCAACCGCGTCCTCGCCCCGCACGGTCGCAAACTCGGTCCCGACCCGGCCAGCACCGACGTCTGCACGGTCGGCGGCGTCGTCGCCAACAACTCGGGCGGGATGCGCTGCGGCGTCACCAAGGACTCCTACTCGACGGTGCGCGAGCTGACCTTCGTGCTGCCCTCGGGGACGGTGATCGACACCGGTGCCCCCGGCGCGGCCGAGCGCTTCGCGGCCGCCGAGCCGGAGCTGGTCGCGGGCCTCGAGGCGATCCGCGACGACATCCGCGCCGACGCCGAGCTGGCCGAGCGGATCCGCCGCAAGTTCGAGATCAAGAACACGACCGGCTACCGGCTCTGCGCCTTCCTCGACGCCGACGAGCCGCTGGAGATCTTCCGCCGGCTGCTGGTCGGCTCCGAGGGAACCCTCGCCTTCATCGCCGAGGTCGTCTTCGAGACGGTGCCGGTCTCGCCGGTGACGACGACCGCCTGGGTTCACTTCCCCGGCATCGACGAGGCCGTCGCCCCGGTCGGCGACCTCGTCGCCTCCGGTGCCACTGCGGTCGAGCTGATGGTGGCGCCGGCGCTGATCACCGCCGCCTGGAACATGGTCGGGGCGCCGCAGGAGTGGAAAGAGCTGCCGCCCGAGTCCGCCGTCCTCCTGGTCGAGTTCGGCGGCGCCGACGAGGGCGACCTCGCCGCCCAGGTGCTCCGCGCCGAAGCGATCCTCGGCTCCCACGAGACGATCCGGCCGATCGACTTCACCCGCGCGCCGGAGACGATCGAGCTTGCCTGGCGGGTTCGCGAGGGCCTGCACGGTCTGATCGGCCGTGTGCGGCCGGAGGGGACGGCGCTGATCGTCGAGGACGTATGCGTGCCGCCGGCGCGGATCGCCGAAGGCGCCAAGGACCTGCAGGCGCTGCTCGGCGAGCACGGCTTCCTCCCCGGCGTCGCCGGCCACGCCTCGGCCGGGAACCTGCACTTCATGCTGACCCCCGACTTCGCCAAGCAGGAGGACCTCGAGCGCTACGAGGCCTTCATGGGCGGCCTGGTCGAGCTGATCGTCGGCAAGTACGACGGCTCGCTCAAGGCCGAGCACGGGACCGGGGTCAACATGGCCCCTTATGTGGAGCGCGAGTGGGGGGAGAAGGCGACCGAGCTGATGTGGCGGCTGAAGCGGCTCGCCGACCCCGACGGCGTCCTCTCGCCCGGCGTCATCCTCAGCCGCGACCCTGGCGTCCACCTGCGCGACTTGAAAACGACGCCGGCGATCGAGGACTGGGGCGGGGCGACGACCTGTGTCGAGTGCGGCTTCTGCGAGCCGGTCTGCCCTAGCCGCAACCTGACGACGACCCCGCGCCAGCGGATCGTCCTGCGGCGGGAGATGGCCCGCCAGCCCGAGGGCTCGCCGGTGCAGCGGGCGCTGCTGGAGGAGTACGACTACGACGCGCTGCAGACTTGCGCGACGGATGGCTCTTGCCAGATTGCTTGTCCGTTAGGGATTGATACGGGGCGGATGGTTAAGGAGCTGCGGGTGGGGCAGCATGGGGAGCGGGCGGAACGGGCGGCTTTGGCGGCGGCGAAGCGGTGGGGGGCAGTCGAGAGGTTGTCGCGTTGGGCGCTGAAGGTCGGTGGGCCGTTGGCGCGACGGACCAAACGCGGGAAGGGGTTGCCTGGCGCGGCGCGCTGGGGCGGAGCGGGTGACCCGCCCCGGGCACATCTCGCCAATGGCTCGATGTTGAGTGCCCGGGGAGGGTCACCCGCTCCGCCAGACGGAGCCGCTGCGGTGTATGTGCCCTCCTGTACGAACCGGATTTTTGGGCCGTCCAAAAACGAGATGTCAGTTGAGCACCCATACGGTGCTGAAGTGACATCTCGATCGGTGGTTGACGATCTTGTGACGGTTTCGGCTCGGGCGGGGATGCCGGTGGCCATTCCCGAAGACGTGCCGGGGAGTTGTTGCGGGTTGCCTTGGAGCTCGAAAGGGTTTGCTGCCGCTCATGCGCATAAGGCGAATGAGATGGTGGGGAGGCTTTGGGAGTGGAGTGGGGAAGGGGCGTTGCCGGTTGTGATCGATGCGGCGTCTTGCACGGGGGCGATTGCTGATCCGGCTGAGGGTGTGCTCTCGGAGGAGAACTCGGAGCGGCTTGGGAAGCTTGAGATCGTCGATTCCGTCGCTTGGGCGCTTCGGTTGCTGCCGAACCTCGAGATCGACACCAAGGTCGCCTCCGCAACCGTTCACCCGACGTGCGCGACCCGGCGCCTCGCGCTCGCACATCCGCTCCGCATCCTCACCAACGCCCTCGCCGACGACGTCTACATCGCCCCCTCCGCCACTTGCTGTGCCTTCGCCGGCGACCGCGGCATTACTCACCCCGAGCTAACCGCCTCCGCTACGCGCCCCCAGGCCGAAGAGCTATCCGGCCGCAGCTTCGACGCCTACCTCTCCAGCAACCGCACCTGCGAGATCGCGATGACCCGAGCGACCGGCCAGCCCTACGAATCGGTGCTGTCCCTCCTCGAGCGCCTCAGTCGTCGACGCTCTTAGCGTCCAAGTCCCGCACCAGCGCCCGCGTTTTCGCGTCCGTCTCCATCCGCTTGTCCAGCAGCGGGTTGACGATCCCGCGCAGCGCCGAGACATACCGCCACCACTTGGGGACGAAGATACGGGGCGCCTGTTCCTCGATTCCGCGCACCAGTCCGGCGCCGGCCTCTTCGGGGCTGATCCGCTTCAGCAGCCACTCGGGGCTCAGTTCCCGCATCCGCGGCGAGTCCTCCTGCTCGAAGGCGTCCTGGACCATTTTCGTGTCGACCCAGCCGAAGTAGGCGACGCTGGCGCTGGCGCCGTGCGGTTTCAGCTCCGCCCGCAGCGTCCGCCCCAGCGCCTCGACGCCGGCCTTTGCGACCGCGTAGGGGCTGTTGCCCATGCCGTTGGCGAAGGCGTAGACGGAGGAGACGACGATCATCTGACCGCGCCGCTCGACGATCTGCGGTAGTGCCGCCCGGACGGTGCGCCAGACGCCGAGCAGGTCGACTTCGAAGACGCGCTCCCATTCCTCGCCAGAGATCGAGCGCACGGTCGCGAACTGCTTCTGGGCGATGCCCGCATTGGCGACGGCGACGTCGATGCCGCCGAGCTGCTCGACGATCTCGGCGACCGCGTTCATCATCGCGCTCTGGTCGGTGACATCGCCGCCGAGGCCGATCGCCCGCGGGCCGATCCGCTCCGCCGCCTCGCGCGCCTCGTCGGCGTCGAGGTCGAGGACGGCGACTGAGGCACCGCGCAGGTGCATCTGCCGCGCCGTCTCGAAGCCGATGCCGCGGGCGGCACCGGTGACCAGCGCGACCTTGCCGTTCAAGTCGTAGCGCTCCATCGGCGCTGCACCCTAGCGACCGCCGCCACCCGCCTCCGCGCCGCCCCTCGCCTTAGGCTGCGCGCGTGGCCGACGCCTCCTCCGCCTACGCCGAGCTCGCCGCCGCCCGCGGCCTCGAGCAGCTGCCGACCTTCGACCCCGGGCCCCTGACGCCCCTGATCGTCGAGGCCAAGGGCCAGCCGCTGCATCCGGCGGCGCGCGGGCAGCTCGGCGAAGGCGTCGAGGGCGTCGTCGGCCAGCTCGCCTACAAGCGCAACAAGACCTTCCGCTTCCACGTCGCCCTCACCGAGGTGCCAGCCGCGACCGCCTTCGCGCCGCGCGTCTTCTGCATCCGCCGCGGCCGCAGCACCCGCGATGACGAGTTCTACGGCTTCGAGGCGCGGCACTCGAAGCTCTGGACCGAGAGCACGGCGCTGAACGAGCGCTTCGCGGTCAGCACCAGCCCCTTCCAGGACCCGATCTGGCTGCGGCAGCTCTTCTCGCCGAGCTTCGTCGACTGGCTGCGCACCGCCAAGCCGGCCGACTTCTCCTTCGAGCTCGCTTACGGCGCCCTGCTCGGAAGCATCGAGGAGGACGACCCCGGCGCCGACGGCCTCGCCGCCCTCTGCGAGGCCACCGCCCACGTCGCCACTCGCATCCGCCAGGAGTGCGAAGAGTAGATGCAGCTCAACAAGGTCGGCATCTCCCTGATCGCCTTCTTCGGGCTCGGCGGCCTCGCGGTCGCGATCGCCCCGCTCTTCGTCGGCATGCCCGCCGAGGCCGCCTTCACCCTCGTCCTCCTCGGCGGCATCTGGGCGCTCACCGCTCTCGGCCTCGTCCTCTACGCCCGTCGCCAGAATCGCAAGGCGGCCCGCAACGACTGGATCTTCCAGCAGGGCCTGCGCGGCACCGCGACCGTCCTCTCCGCCGGCAGCAGCGCCACCGTCAACGAGATGCCGCTGATGAGCCTGCGGCTCGATCTCGACGTGCCCGGACACGGGCAGCGGGAGGTGAAGCGGCGGGAGATCATGCCCGTCTTCGCCGCCACCCGGATGGAGCCCGGACTGGTCCTGCCGGTCTACGTCAACCCGAAGGACCCGAGCGAGTTCGTCCTCGTCTGGTGAGGCCACCGGGGAGGGGTCGGCGGACCCCGCCTAGAATCCGCTGTTCGTGCCCGGATTCGAACCCGTAGACCCGAAGCAGTCCTTCCCCGAACTGGAGCAGCGGGTGCTTGCGCGCTGGCGCGAGGAGAAGGTCTTCGAGCGCTCGCTCGCCCAGCGCGCTGAGGCGCCGGTCTGGAGCTTCTATGAGGGACCGCCGACCGCCAACGGCCGCCCCGGCTCCCACCACGTCCTCGCCCGCGTCTTCAAGGACGTCTACCCGCGCTACAAGACGATGTGCGGGTACCGGGTCCCGCGCAAGGCGGGCTGGGACTGCCACGGGCTGCCGGTCGAGCTCGAGGTCGAAAAGCAGCTCGGCATCTCCTCCAAGCAGGAGATCGAGGAGTTCGGGATCGCCGAGTTCAACCAGCGCTGCCGCGAGTCGGTCTTCGAGTACGTCGAGGACTGGAACAAGCTGACCGAGCGGATCGGCTTCTGGATCGACCTCGACGACCCCTACGTCACCCTCGAGGAC
>DASTYZ010000005.1:0-18054 GCA_035764545.1 Solirubrobacterales bacterium
CGAGCAGATGTACGACCGGGACTTCGGCGTCCGCAGCGACATGCGCTTGGACACGCTGCTTCAGCGGGAAGGCGCGAAATCGCTGAACGACCTGATTCACGGCGAGTGAAGACCGGGCGTCGCATCGACGCCCACCTCGGCCTTGATCATTTGGGCGACGGGAGGCTCTCGTCGCCTAAACCACGCGGAACCGTTGCATAAATCAGCCCGCTCTCTTAGCGGCGCGCTGATCGCCTTTTGGCTCTAGACTGCGAGCACGGCTGCAGGTGGATCGTTTGCCATGCAGAAGGGCGAGGGCTCGAATCCCTTCAGCCGCTTTCCATGACCAAGGCCGATCTCCACGAACTTGTGGATCGCCTGCCGGATCAGGCAGTCGACGGCGCAGCGATTCTGCTTCGCGAGGTGACGGATGGTCGGATCGATCCCGAGCAGGCCTGGTTCTGGACTCGCCAGTGGCAGGAGCGCGAGCGGGAAGCCGACAAAGACCTCGCCGCCGGCCGCGTCACGCGATTTGAGAGCGACGAGGAGTTCCTAGCGGAGTTAGACGAGCGCACGAAGCCGCTCGATGCCAACACGTGACGTCCTCGCGTCGGCGCGATGGGGCACTCATTCCATCTTCCGTCGCCCTTGATGGCACCGGGGTCACTGATCCCGGCGGAGCTCGAAGCCGCGCTTTGCGAGCGCGGCGAGGAAGATCAAGCCCGCGGAGAACAGGGAGCAGACGGCGACGGTCCACCAGATCGGCAGCGGCTCGCTGAACTCGTAGTTGTCCGGAACGCCGAAGGGGATCGCGTATGGGATCGCCAGGAAGGCCAGAAGGGCGAGGGCGGGCTTACCCGTCCCCCATCCCAGCAACACTGAGGCGATGGCCCAGATCGCTAGCGCCCACTCGTCGGCACCAATGTTGGCGTTGAACAGAATCACCGCCGCGGCTGCGCCGGCCAGGTAACCCGCGACCAAGACCCCGTTCTTCGTTCGCCCCTTCAACGCCACAGCTCGCGACGCAGCATCTCATTGCCGCGTTCGAGCTGGTCGATGGTGGCGCCGGCGACGGAGCCGACGCGGGTGGCGCGGTTGATGCGGGCTTGGATCTCGCGGTGGGACTTTTTGGTGCGCTGGGCGACTTTGGCGACCAGGCTCCTGCGCTCGGCGCGCAGGCGCTCGCGGGTTTCGTAAGCCGACTCCCGCTCGGGTTCGGTCTCCTTCGGTGCGGCGGCGATGGCGGTCGCCTTCTTCGCCGGCTTCGGATCATCGGTCGGGAAGAGCTGGAGGGTGGTTTCGCTCATGATCGCCTCGTCCAGCTCGGCTTCGCCCGAGCTCAGGGCGGCGAAGCCCTCCCCCGGCTTGCGCTGCTCCGGCGCATCGTCGGGCTCTTCGACCTCGTCCTCCTCCGCGCCCGGGGAAAGGTCGAGCGCGTGACGGCGCTCCAGCTCGATCTCGTGAGCAAGGGCCTTTAGACGCGAGTCAGCCGGCATCAGCAGGTAGCTCATCTGGCGGCGTGGCTTGGGGGTGGTGCGGATGAAGCGGCCGACGACCTGGCGGAAGAAGAGCTCGGTCCGGGCCGCCGTCGCATAGACACCGACTCGCAGGCGGGGGATGTCGACGCCCTCGGAGACCATCAGGACGGAGACCAGCCAGCGTTGATCGGAGGAGGCGAACTCGGCGATGCGCCGGCTGGCGCCGGGCTCGTCACTCATCACCACCTCGGGCCGCTCGCCCGAGACCGAGGCGAGCCGCGCCGCGATCGCCCGCGCGTGGTCCTGATCGGAGGCAATGACCAGGCCGCCCGCGTCGGGGTGCCCGTCGGCGCGCACCTCGCTCAGCCTGGCGTCGCCGTCGCGCAGTACCTCGCCCATCCACTCGCCCTCCGGGTGGAGCGCGGTCCGCAGGCGCCGGGCCGACTCCGCCGCCGGCAGGACGAGGTCGAAGTCAGCGCTGCGCAGGCGGCCGTCCGAGACCCACTCCATCTCGCCGTCGTAGGGCAGAAAGGTAATCGGGCGGCAGACCCGGTCGACCAGCGCCTGCGGGTAGCCGTAGGCGTAGTCGGCCCGGCTGAGGCCGTCGTCGTCATAGGTGACCCAGGGAATGGCGGAATTGTCCGAGCGGAAGGGCGTGCCGGAGAGGAGGAGGCGGAAACGAGCGCCGTCGAAGGCCTTGCGCGCCTGCAGCCCCCAGGCCGCCTGGTCGCCCATGTGGTGGGGCTCGTCGGCGATCAGCAGCGTCGGCCGGCGGCTAGCGGCCTGCCGGTGCGTCTCCGGCCCCGCCGCGATCGTCTGGTAGGTGACGGCGACGCCGTGGAAGTCGCCCGACTCCGGCCCGTCCGCGTTCGGCCGGTTCGGCTCGAGGTCGATGCCGTAGCGACCCGCGTCGGCTGCCCACTGGCGACAGATGTGAGTGGTCGGGCCGACGACGACGACGCGGGAGACGAAGCCGGCGCTCAGCATCCGGTGGGCGATGTGAAGGCCGAAGGTGGTCTTGCCGGCCGCCGGCGTCGCCGAGGCCAGGAAGCTCGCGGCCGAATGCGCCCGGACTGCCTCGGTCGCCTCCTGCTGCCAGGAGCGAAGCGGCCGGGCGTCGGGCCAATTCGGAAGCGACCGGCCCCCTCTCCCGCCGCCGATCGGATGCCGAGACGCGTCGTACAAGGGCGGCGGAGAATAGGGCCGCGCGCGGCGGACCGCGACCAGGCCGATTCGGTCGATGTTCCCGCCTCCGCCGAACCTATAGTTGCGCCCACTCTTTACTAGTGGTCTGGATTAGGAGGATTCGAATTGAACGTGTCCCGCATGGGTATTTCCCGCGGCCGCAGCGCTTTGGCAGCTACGGCTATCGCTCTATTGGCGCTGATGATGGCGGCCGCTTTCGCTTCTCACGCCGAAGCGAGGTCTGAATCGTTCACGCCCCTGGCGTCAAGCGCGGCGCCGCTTACGGCCCTCACGAGCGACCCCGCCACCGGCCTCATCTACGCCCAGGAAAACGAGGGCACGAACTTCTTCCGCTACGACCCCCGCACCAACGCCTGGACCGAACTCGCGCCGGCACCGGTAGACAGCGGCAACAACGGCGGCGCGGCGCTGTTGAACGGCAAGATCTACGTCGTCTACACGAGTAACGACTCGTTGGCGGTGTACGACATCGGCTCGAACAGCTGGACCACGACCGAAAGCCCGCTCGGCGAAGGGACCGGCAACATCACGGCCACCAATGGGAGGCTGTACCTGGCTGTCGGGCTCAAATTCGTTTCCTTCGATCCGGCATCGGGCAACATCTCCGAACTCGCCGCGCCTCCCAAATTCGAAGCTGCGGAATGCGATGAAGGCTTCGAGCGCTGGGGTGGCCTACAGCCTGACGGCGGCAAGATCTACGGCCACCAGGGCAACGGCTGCACCGGCTTCGCCGTCTACGACATCGGCGCCAACAGCTGGCAGGAGCTGCCGCAAGCCCCGAAAACCCTGCCGTTCGAAAGCACCGATCCGGAAGACCTGGAAGGCGCGATCCTCGGCAGCGCGATCAACCCGCTGACGAACACCTACCTGACCACCGGGCCCTACTTCGGCAAATCGCTGCTCCGCTACGACATCGAAGCGAACTCCTGGACGACCGGCACGCTGCCGTTCGAAGTGGAAGACAACGGCATGGTCTACCTGTCCCTGCCCGGCTACGAGGGCGTCTACCTGATCCAGGGCGAGGAAGGGACCGGATTCACCCGCTACAACGAAAGCAACCAGACCGACCTGGTGCCCTCGTTGACCGCTCGCGTCGCCAAGGGCGGCAAGATCACGTACTCAATCCAGGTCCTGAACGGCGGTCCCGAACGGGCGGGCGGAGTCGTCCTCTCCGATCAGCTGCCGGCCAAATCGAAACTGCTCTCGGTGACGGCGACGCAGGGAACCTGCGCCCTCGGCGCGACCCTGACCTGCGACCTCGGAGTCCTGCGGAGCGGGACCAGCGCCGGGGTGACGGTCAAGGTGAAGGCGCCGTTCAAGAAGGTGACCAACGCCGTAACGCTCTCCAGCCAGGCGAGCGACACCAACGCGGCCAACGACAGCGCCAAACGCGTCACCAAGCAGTGCGTGATTCCGAAGCTGAAGAAACGAAGCCTGAAAAAGGCCAAGAAAGCCCTCCGCAGGTCGAACTGCAAGCCCGGAAAAGTCAGCCGGCGCTTCAGCGGCAAGATCAAAGAGGACAAGGTGGTCCGCTCCGGCAAGCAGGCCCGCAAGGTCCTGCCGGCAGGGAGCAAGGTAAAGCTGGTCGTCTCGCGAGGCCCCAAAGAGCAGTAGCCGACGCAGAGCGCTACCGCTGAGGAAAAGCCCCGCTCCGGCGGGGCTTTTTCGTTCCCTCGATCAGCCCGAGGAGCGCATGCGCCCGCTCTCGTCGAGCAGGGCGAGGGCGGCGGGGTCGGGCTCGACGACGGTCGTCGAGGTGAGGTACTCGGGGTAGCTGGGGCGCCGCCCGAGGGCTCGGCCCAGGGGCGCGAGGATGCCGAAGGCCAGGCTCTGCACCCAGGTCGGCGGCGAGGCGATCACCATGACGTCGCGATAAGCCTGAGCGGTGACTGCAAGCTGAAGCGGACGCGGGAGGCCGCGGCGGTCGGCCTTGCCGTCGCGGGCGAGGCCGAAGAACGTGCCGACCATCTCCACAAAACGGTCACCGGGATCGACTTCGACGACCACCTGCGCGGTCTCCTCGCCGACCTGCCACCAATCGTGAAGGGTGCCGGCGGGGACCACGGCTTCCTCACCGGGTCCGAACGTCCGCTCGCGATCGCCGAGGAGGAAGCCGACTTCGCCCTCGAGGACGTGGAATCGCTCGGTGATCGTCGGGTGGCGATGAGCGGCCGCGACCCGTCCCCCTGGCTCGACGTAGAGGTGGGCGACGAGAACTCCTTCAGGGTGGACCTCCGGGTCGGTGAGCATGACGACGCGCTCGCCAGTCGACGGATTCGTCAGAACCTGCCCACGGCGCGACGTCTGATCTCCTCCGCTCGCCTCCATGGGCAAACACTATCCCGGTGTTTCAGGGCGCTTACGATCCGCCCCATGGCGGAGCAGGTTCCAGCTGTGAGCAACGCGCTGACGACTATCGAGGCCCGGGACTGGCGGCGGCTGGAGGGTTTACTGGCATCCGACGTTCACTGGACGACGGCGGTGGAGGAGCACCTACACGGACCAGCGGCGGTGATCGACCGCCTTCGAGACGATCCGCCACCGGCGCCTCCCGCCTTTCACGAAGTGCGCGACGGGCTGATCGTCCGCTGGATCGGCACGCCGGGCTAGATCAACTTCGGGGACAGAAGTTTTTCGCTACTCAATACTGGGTATACTCCCAGCGTTCCCACATATCCATTCCCCGCCGGCGCGAGGCGGGAGGAGCTTTTACCGAAATCCGGACGGCGCCGCCGTTTCCCTGGCAGCGGCTGCTTTACCGCTCCTCCCCAGCCTCGCGCCGGTTTTTTAGTGCCGGCTAGTCGCGCAGCTCTGAGATCAGGTCGTCGAGGTCGAGCGGCCGGGTGCCCATTACGACGCCTTCGCCATCGGGGGCCATCGGCCACTGCTCCTTCGGACGATCCCAGTAGAGCTCGACCCCGTTCTGGTCGGGGTCGGCGAGGTAGAGGGCCTCACTGACGCCGTGGTCGGAGGCGCCTTCCAGCGGCCAGCGCGCCTCACTGAGGCGCCGCAGGGCGTCGGCGAGGGCGCGGCGGGTCGGGTAGCGGATCGCGGTGTGGAAGAGGCCGGTGGTTCCGGGCGGCGGCGGCGAGCCGCCTTTCGAGGACCAGGAGTTGAGGCCGATGTGGTGGTGGTAGCCGCCGGCGGAGATGAAAGCCGCGTCGGCGCCCCAGCGCTGCATCAACTCGAAGCCGAGGATGCCGCAGTAGAACTCGAGGGCGCGGTCGACGTCGGCGACCTTGAGGTGGACGTGGCCGATGTCGACGCCGGGATCGATCGGCTCGCTCATCGCTCGCCGTCCAGGGCTTCGTTGACGAGGCGGTCGGCGTCGGCGTTCTCGGCCCGGCGCACATGGCGGATCGACCAGGAGTCGAAGCCTTGAAGCGCCTTCTTCACCTCTGCGTGTAGCTCTTTCATGCCGGCGTTTTTGACTTTGTAGCGGCCTTCGACCTGCCGCACCACCAGCTCGGAGTCGCCGATCAGCTCGAGCTCCTCGGCGCCGTGGCCGGCGGCGAGCTCGATCCCGCGCAACAGCGCCTTGTACTCGGCGACGTTGTTGGTCGCCTCGCCGATCGTCTCCCCCACTTCCTCGAGAACGCTGCCGTCGCCGTTGCGGAGGACGACTCCGATCGCCGCCGGTCCGGGGTTGCCGCGGGCACCGCCGTCGACGTTGGCCGTCACCCGGCTCATCGGATCGCGGTCCGGCCGCCGGCGAGGCGCAGCTTGCCGTCCTTGCCGACCGCGGCGTTCCACTGCTTGGCGGCGGCGTCGAGCTGGTCGACTTCGCCGCCCTTGCCGAGCTCACGCACCGGACGCAGCGGGTCGGCGACGTCGACGCCCCACTGGTACCAGGAGAGCTCCCAGGCAACCGTGACCCGGACCTCGTCGGGAGAACCGGCCGAGGCCCCCACCGAGGCCCTCGGCACCCCGAGCGTGCGGGTGAGCCCGACCACAGCCCGACCAGCCTCGCTGGCGTTGAACCGGGCGACCGCGCGCTCGAAGGCCGAGCCCTCGACAGCGAGGGGCGGGCTCCGGCGTGACCTGGGCAGGGCCACTTTCACCGCTCAACCCTGCTGGAGGTGAGATTTCAGCCGCATCACGGCCTTGGTGTGCAGCTGCGAGACACGGGACTCGGTGACGCCGAGGACCTCGCCGATCTCGCGCAGGGTGAGGTTCTCGTAGTAGTAGAGGGCGACGACGAGCTGCTCGCGCTCGGGCAGCGAGCCGATCGCCTCGGTGAGGCGGTCCTTGACCTCGTTGGAGGCGAGCGCCTCCTGCGGGTCGGCGGCGCCGTCGTCGGCGATCGTGTCGAGCAGGGAGACCTGGTCGCCGGAGGAGTCGGAGACGGTCCAGAGCTCGTCCAGCGCGTAGACCGAGGAGTTGGCGATCTCCAGCAGCGCCCCCTGCAGTTCTTCCTCGGTCATGTTCAGTTTGGCGGCAAGCTCACCCTCGCTCGGCGCCCGTTGCAGCTCGTGCTCGAGCTTGGCCTGGGCGGCTTCGATTTCGCGGGCGCGCGAGCGGACCGAGCGCGGCACCCAGTCGAGCGAGCGCAATTCGTCGATGATCGCGCCGCGGATGCGGGTCATCGCGAAGGTCTCGAATTTGATTCCGCGCTCGGGCTCGAAGCGCTCGATCGCGCCGATCAGGCCGACGAGGCCGTAGGAGATCAGGTCGGCGTCCTCGACGTGCGAGGGCAGCCCGGCGCCGAGGCGGCCGGCGACGAACTTGACCATTGGCGAGTAGGCGACGACGAGTCGCTCGCGGGCCCCGTCGTCTCCCTCGTCCTTGTAGCGGCGCCACAGGTCGCGCAGCTCGACCTCTTTTACGCCCGTTTCCATCACGTAATCCTACGTTCGTTTGCGGGGGTTTGGCTCATGCGCGGGGGTGGCTTGCAGCGTAGGTGTCACGCAACCGAGCCGCGTCGACCCTGGTGTAAACCTGGGTGGTGGAGATCGACGCGTGGCCCAGTAGCTCCTGAATCGTACGCAGGTCAGCACCCCCCTCGAGCAAATGCGTTGCAAAGGAATGCCTAAGTGCGTGCGGGGAGACGCCGGCGGCGAGGGCGGCCTCCCGGGTCCAAAGGCCGAGGCGGCGAGTGACGTCGGAGTTGGAAAGCCTTCGGCCGCTCTTGGAGAGAAAGAGCGCCTGCTGGCGCGGATCGGCCGCCAGCGCGCGTCGGCCCTTCTCGAGATAGCGACGCAACGCCTTCTGCGCCGGCTCCCCAACCGGCAGCAGCCGCTCCTTCTGGCCCTTGCCGAGGACGCGCAGCTGCTCGGTCTCGAAGTCGAGGGCGCCTTCGTCGAGGTTGACGATCTCCTCGCAGCGCAGGCCGCAGGAATAGGCGAGCTCCAACATCGCCCGATCGCGCAGCTCAAGCGGCGTCCGGGCCGGGATCCGCTCCAGGAGGGTCCGCATCTGCTCGGTGCTCAGCACCGTCGGCAGCTTCTCGGATCGTTTCGGGCTGGAGACCAGCTCAGCCGGGTTAGCGCCGACTTTCTCGGTGCGGACGAGGTAGCCGTAGAGGCCGCGGATCGCCGCCAGCTTGCGGGCGACGGTCGCCGGCGCCGCGCCCGCGTTGGCCAGGCCCGCCCCGTATCGCCTCACGTCGCGATAGCGGACGTCGCCGGGGTCAAGCCCCTGCTCCCCCGCCCACTCGGCGAAGCCGCCGAGGTCGACGCCGTAGGCGCGCCGGGTCCGCTCGGCCGAGCCGCGGGCACGGAGATCGCGGTCGTACGCGGCTAGAGCATCCGTCCAGTTCATCGAGGCTTCATTCGCCTCGATCGCCCCGCGTCCTGCGCGAGGCGCTAGCCGATGAAGATGGGAGTGCCGACTTCTACTTCGTCATACAGCTCTTCGACATCGGGAATCGCCATCCGCACGCAACCGTGGGAGGCGGCGCTGCCGAGCGAGTAGGTCTCTTCGGTGCCGTGGATGCCGGCGCCTTCATAGATGCCCATCCAGCGCGCCTTGATCGGGTTAGAGGGTCCCGGCGGGATCGTCTGTCCGGCTAGAGATCCGGCCCAGTCGGAGAGCGGCACATTCCAGACCGGGTTTTCTTCCTTTTCCTGGATCGCGTAGAGCCCTTCCGGCGTTTCCAGCCCTTCCATGCCGACGGCGACGGTGTAGGTCTTGGCCAGCTTCAGGTTCTTCCAAAGGCGCAGGGTGAAGCTCGAGCGATCGAGGGTGAGGTAGGACGGGTACTCGGCCGCCACCTCCTGTTTGGTGACTTCCGGCGCGACCGAGTGAACTTTGGCCTTGATCGTGTGCGGCGCGTTCGCGTTCAGCACCGCCGCCTTCAGGTCCTTCTCGAGCAGGTTGTCGCGCAGCTTCCGACCCGGTTCACCGGCGACCACTTCAAGCGAGTCCCCGCTCGGTTCGACGTCGGCGTTCTTCGGTTCCTGGTTGATTTCCTCGGCGACGTGGCGGACGAAGCGGTTGACCGCAGGCACCGAGTACTCGACCGCGGGGGTAATGCTTTCCTCGACTTCGCCGCCGCTGACGTAGCGGACGAGGCGACCCGGGAGGCCACCCTCCCGGCTGTCTCCGACCGCCTCCTCGACAGCGGAGTCGATGTCGGCGCGAATTTTGAGCTGCTCGCCGGAGAGCTCCCAGCTCTCGCCGTCGAAGCCAACCTTCAGCGAGTGCTTGAGCGGCGCCAGCAGCTTGCGGTGGACCTTGGCGGCGGCTTCCTCTTCGGTCAGCCCGCCGACGTCGACGCCGGCGATCGTCACACCCTCGGCGATCTCGTCCTTCTGCGTGCTGTCGTAGGCGTAGGCGCCGCCGACGACCAGAACCAGCAAGAGCGCGGCGATCAAAGCCGCTATCGAAGTCTTCGTTCCCATCTGGACTGGAGTAACCCTCAGTACGTCGTTTTGCCGGTTTCCGAAAGTCTAAGCATTGGCCTGTTTCGGCCTGCTGGGCCGTCTTCCCTGCAATTTCGCATGTGCTCAGGTTCTATCGGCAGCGGCGGCGGATATCTTTCGCTGCGGTGCGAACCAAGGACGAAGTCCGCGAGGAGGTCTGGAAGGCGATGGAACGCGAGGGCGTTTCGCGCTTCCCTGGGGCCGAGGGCCGGATTCCCAACTTCGCCGGGGCGAAACTGGCGGCCGAGAAGCTCGCCGGCCACCGGCTCTGGAAGCGGGCGCGGGTGATCAAGGCAAACCCGGATTCGCCGCAGACCCACGCCCGCCGGATCGCCCTCGAAGAGGGCAAGACGATGATCATGGCGGTGCCGCGCCTGCGCGACCCCCACCCCTTCCGGGTGCTGGAGCCGAAAAGCCTCTCGAAAGCGGCGATGAAGGAGGCGGCGACTATCAAGGGCGCGCTCAAGCACGGGCGCGTCGTCGCCCTCGACGATCTGCCGGAGATCGACTTCGTCCTCAGCGGCTCTGTCGCGGTCAACCTCAGCGGCGCCAGGATCGGCAAAGGCGGCGGCTACCACGACCTCGAGTACGGGATCCTCACCGACGCCGGCAAGATCGACACCCACACCACCGTCGCCACCACCGTCCACCCGATCCAGATCCTGCGCCAGCACCTGATGGTCACCGACCACGATCTGCCCTGCGACCTGATCGCGACGCCGCGGGCGGTGATCGAGATCGACCGCCAGCACGATCGTCCGCGCGGCATCCTCTGGGACCACCTGCAGCCACCGCAAATCCGCGAGATCCCAGTTCTGGAAAGAATGGGCTATGCCTGAGCCCGAGAGCCAGCAGCTGCCCGCCTTCCCCGGCAGCGACTACGGCAACCCCGACCCGACGCCGGAGTGGATGCATATCGACTGGCGCCAGCACCTGCACCAGGTCGACCTGCCGGGAGCCGACGGCGTCAATTACGTCGACATCGGCGAGGGCGAGCCGATCATCTTCATCCACGGGATCGCCGGCTGCTGGCGCAACTGGCTCGAGAACCTCCCCTACTTCAGCCGCACCAACCGGGCGATCGCGATCGACCTGCCCGGCTTCGGCGACAGCCCGATGCCCTCCTGGGAGATCTCGATGGGCAACTACGGCCGCCTCATCCATGACTTCTGCGAGCGGCTGGGGATCGACAACGTGGCGGCGCTGGTCGGCAACTCGATGGGGGGCTTCATCGCGACGGAGGCGGTGATCGAGGAGCCCGAGCGCTTCGACCGCCTCGTCCTCATCTCCGCCGCCGGCATCAGCTTCGCCGAGTGGCAGGGCCGGGCCTTCGACGCCGCGGCCCGCATCGTCAGAGCAGCGACGCCCTTCCTCAGCGGCGACCGGCGCGTCTACTGGACGACGCCGCGGGGCCGCAAGATTGCCTTCGGCCGGCTCTTCCGCAACCCAAACGGGCTGCGGCCGGAGCTGCTCGCCGAGCAGGTACGCCCGGGCCTGCAGGCTCCCGCCTTCTCGGAGGCGCTGACGAAGATTTGGGGTTACGACACCCGTGAGCGGCTGCCGGAAATCGAGATCCCGACGATGGTCGTCTGGGGGCTGAACGACCAGATCGTCCCGGTCGAAGGAGCGCTCGGCTATCACCGCCTGATCCCGGAATCCCGCCTCGAGCTCTTCGAGCGCACCGGCCACCTACCGATGCTGGAGCGGCCGCAGCGCTTCAACCCGCTGCTCGAGCAGTTCATCGAGTCCGCGCGGCCGCTGCGGGCCGCGCAGGACACCGCCGTCGGCTAGCCGGTGACGGCGCCGCGCGCGGCCGAGGAGACCGTCGCCGCGTACTTCGCCATCACGCCGTGGCCGAAGGGCGACGGCGGCGACTTGTAGTCGGCGATCCGCTTCGCGATCTCCTCGTCTGAGAGGTCGACGGAGAGGCTGCGCTCATCGATGTCGACGGTGATCTCGTCGCCCTCGCGGATCGCCGCGATCGGCCCGCCCTTGGCCGCCTCGGGGGCAACGTGGCCGATCATCAGGCCGCGGGTGGCGCCGGAGAAGCGGCCGTCGGTCACCATCGCCACGCTCTCCCCCAGGCCCTCGCCGACGATCGCGGCGGTGACCTGGAGCATCTCCCGCATGCCGGGACCGCCGACCGGGCCCTCGTTGCGAATGACGACGATGTCGCCGGGGTTGATCTGCTGGTCCTTGACCGCGCGGAAGCAGTCCTCTTCGTTCTCGAATACGCGTGCCGGGCCGGTCTGCTGGCGCCGCTCGGTGCCGGCGACCTTGACCACCGAGCCTTCCGGCGCCAGGTTGCCGCGCAGGATCGCGAGGCCGCCTTCGGGCTTCAGCGGATTCTCGACATGGCGCACCACCTCCTGGTCCGGCGCCTCGGTCGCGGCCGCGGCTTCCTTGCCGACCGTCTTGCCGGTCACGGTGATCGCC
The DNA here is from genome assembly GCA_035764545.1 of Solirubrobacterales bacterium. Lineage (GTDB taxonomy): Bacteria > Actinomycetota > Thermoleophilia > Solirubrobacterales > 70-9 > VAYN01. Next base: position 11,963 of record DASTYZ010000005.1, read on the forward strand.
TCGCTGTGGAGGATCCCGGCTTTGGCCAGCCGCTTGAGGATCACCGGCACGCCGCCGGCGGCGTAGAGGTCGGTGGCGACGAAGCGGCCGCCCGGCTTGAGGTCGGCATAGAGCGGCGTCTGGCGGGAAATGCGCTCGAAGTCGTCCATCGTCAGCTCGACCCCGACCTCGTGGGCGAGGGCGATCATGTGGAGGACGGCGTTGGTCGAGCCACCGGAGGCGCAGACGCAGGCGATCGCGTTCTCCAGCGACTCGCGGGTGATGATCTTGCTCGGCCGCAGGTCCTCGGCGAGGACGTTGATCACCAGCTCGCCGATTTTCTCGGCGACGGTCTGCTTGTCGTCGTCTTCTGCCGGCACCATCGCCGAGCCGCCGGCGCTGATCCCAAGGGCCTCGAAGGCGCAGGCCATCGTGTTAGCGGTGAACTGACCGCCGCAGGCGCCGGCGCCGGGGCTGGCGACACCCTCGAGCTCGTGCAGTTCCTCGTCGGTCATGTCACCGGCGTTGTGGGCGCCGATCGCCTCGAAGATGTCGAGGATGGTGACGTCGCGGCCGTGCCAGTGGCCGGGCGCGATCGAGCCGCCGTAGAGCAGCACCGAGGGAACGTCGAGACGGGCTAGCGCCATCGCGCAGCCGGGGATCGTCTTGTCGCAGGCGCAGAGGGCGACGATCGCGTCGAACTGGTAGCCGCGGGCCATCAGCTCGATCGAGTCCGCGATCACCTCGCGGCTGACCAGCGAGGCCTTCATCCCCTGGGTCCCCATCGTCACCCCGTCGGAGACGGCAACCGTGTTGAACTCCATCGGCGTGCCGCCGGCAGCGCGCACCCCTGCCTTCACATGCTCGGCCAGCGCCCGCAGGTGGAAGTTGCAGGGCATCGCCTCGGTCCAGGTGTTGGCGATCCCGATCGTCGGTTTGCTGAGGTCCTCGTCGCTGAACCCGATCCCCTTCATGTAGGCGCGCGAGTGAGCGCGGTCGGGCCCGTCGAAGACGGTCGCCGAGCGGGGACGGGGCAGCTTGGTCGCGGTATCGCCATTCGTGCTCATGGCGGCAAATCTACTGGTGGGACCGCACCCGCGAGCACCCCGGATTGGAGCCGGAGGTCGCCAACATGGTCATTAAAGGCCGAGCGCGTTGACCGGGCCCGGCCCCTTGCCGATGCCGCGAAGCCCAGCCCCGACTGCCTCGGAGGCGATCGCGCGAGCCTTTCGAGCCGCCTCCAGCGGCTCCTCACCGTGGGCGAGATATGCGGCCAGAGCCGAGGAGTGAGTGCAGCCGGACCCGTGAGCAGCGCCATCCGGATGCCGCTCCCCAGGAATCTCAACCACCTGCTCGCCGTCGAAGAAGAGATCGACGACCTCCTTGCTGTGGCCGCCGGTGACGACCACAGCCTGCGGGCCGGGTGCGTGACGGCCGAGCGCCTTCGGCCCGAGCGCCAGCACACCCCGCGCCAGCTCCTCCTGGCTCGCCTCCTCCCCCAGCCCCGTCAGCACCCTTGCCTCGGGGATGTTCGGGGTGACCACCGTGCAAACCGGAATCAGAACATCCACAAGCGCCTTCCTGGTCTCGTCATCCAAGAGAACAGCACCGCTCTCGGCCACCATCACCGGATCGATCACGACAGGCGCGTGCTGGACCCCCATATAGGTGAGGGCAACCGCGACAGCATCGATCACCTCCGGGGAACCGAGCATCCCGATCTTGATCGCGTCGGCCCCCATGTCTTCAGCAATAGCCAGGATTTGGGCGAAGACGGCTTGGGGCGAGACCAACTCGACCATTTCGACGCCGCGAGTGTTCTGCGCCGTGATCGCCGTGATCGCGGTCATCCCATGCACCCCGCAGCGCGCAAACGCCTTCAAATCGGCCTGGATTCCGGCGCCGCCGCCGGAGTCCGAACCGGCGATCGAGAGCGCGGTCGGTGGTTGATTGTGAGCCATCGGGGATGGAGCCTAGAGAGACGCTTTGCCGGTTGAAGGGATCAAGGTCCGCGAATAGGTGCCAAGACTCGAGCAGGTGAGGTAGCCGAGCAACTCCAGCTGGGCAAGGGCGGCTGCGGCGGCGGGACCTGAGAGCCCGGTCGCCGACGCGACTCCGTCGCAGGTCGACTCCCCGGACTCGACCGCGGCAAGCGCCGCTTCGAGGTCGGGGTTAAGGCGCGGGCCGTTGTTATTGATCGGCCGGTGGCCCGGCCCGAGCATCGCGTCGAGGACGTCCTGCGCGTCGCGGACGACGTGGGCGCCGCTGGCGAGGAGGGCGTTGGGCCCGGCAGAGGCGCGGGAGGTGACGGGGCCGGGGACGGCGCCGAGGTCGCGGCCCAGGTCGGCAGCGAGGTCCATCGTGATCAGCGAGCCGGAGCGGGTGGCGGCCTCGACGACCACGGTCATCCCTGCCAGCGCGGCCATGATCCGATTGCGGGCGGGGAAGGTCCACCTCCAGGGCGGCGCCCCGGGCGGCAGCTCCGAGAGCACAAGTCCCGACTCGCAGATCTGGCGCCAGAGGCCGCGATGGCTGGCCGGGTAGGCGACGTCGGGGCCGCAGCCGAGGACGGCGATCGTGCGGCCGCCGTCGAGGGCGCCGCGGTGGGCGCAGCCGTCGATCCCGAAGGCCATGCCGCTGACGACGACCATGCCCGCTCGAGCCAGCTCCCGCCCCAGCTCGCGGGCGATCTCACGGCCGTAGGAGGTGGCGCGGCGGGCGCCGACGATCGTCACCGCTCCAAACGGCTCCAGGCCTTCCAGCAAGCCAGGGTTGCCACGGCCGATCAGAGCCCAGGGCGCATCGGCGGCGTCCCGCAGCCCAACTGGATACAGATCGGCGTGCCGGCAACAGGCCCAGCAACCGGCCAGCAGCAGCTCTTCGTTCAGCCGCTCCTCCCCCAGCGCCGCGATCCGCGCCAGCAGTTGCTCGGCGACTTTCGGCGCCGCAACCTCCACCAGATCCTCGTTTGAGAGGCGCAGCAGTTCTGGCGAGCGCGAGCCGACGTCGCCGGTGGCGATTCGCTCCACATATGGGCCTAGGGCGGCGAGCAGCCAGGAGCGCCGCAGGCACTCGACGCAGGCCTGTGGCTCAGCCATGGTCCCTCCTCCGCAACTGCAGCGCCTGCGCCATCTGCTCCTCGCCTATCTCTTCGACTCCGGCGAGGTCAGCAAGGGTCTGCGCCAGCCGCAGCGCCCGATCATGGGCGCGGCCACTCAAGCGGTGGCGCGAGTAGAGGTCGGCGAGCAGCGAAGCGGCGCCATCGCCGAGCGGGCAGGCCCTCGCCTCCGCCGGGGTCATCTCCGCGTTGCAGCGGCCGGCTCCAAGCCGGTGCTCCTGCCGCTCGCGCGCCGCGCAGACGCGCTCCCTCACCGCATCCGAGGGCTCCCCCGGCGCGCCGCCGATGTCGGCCGCGCTCGGCTGCCGCACCGCGGCGAGGACGTCGATTCGATCGGCCAGCGCGCCGCTCAGCTTGCCCTGGTAGCGCTGCACCTCGTACGGCGCGCAAGAGCAGTCTGGATCGGCTTCGCCGCGCCCGCAGGGGCAAGGGTTTGCCGCCGCGACCAGCATGAACCGGCAGGGAAGGCTCCGCTGCCCGCTGACGCGGGCGATCGCCACCTCGCCGCTCTCCAGGGGCGCCCGCAGCGCCTCCAGGGCGTCGCGCCGGAACTCGCAGAGCTCGTCCAAGAACAGAACCCCTCGATGCGCCAAGGTCACCTCGCCGGCCCGGATCGGCTGCCCGCCGCCGACCAATCCCGCGGCGCTGATCGTGTGGTGCGGGGCGCGGAACGGACGGCCTCCCGGCAGTCCCGCTCCCAGCCGGCCGCAGGCGCTGGCGATCCGTGCCACCTCGAGCGCCTCGGTCGCGGCAAGCGGCGGCAGGATCGATGGCAGCCGGCTCGCCGCCAGCGACTTTCCCGCTCCCGGCGGGCCGATCATCAACAGGCTGTGCCCGCCAGCCGCAGCCACCTCGAGCGCATGGCGCAGGTGCGGCTGGCCACGTAGGTCGGCGAGGTCAGGGGCGCCGCTGGCGACGCTCGGCAGCAGCGGCAACGGCGCTGGGAGCGACGGTTCCCAGTCCCCGGCCGCGAGCCCAAGCAGCTGCTCGAGCGACTCAACGGGGACCACACCGATCCCGTCCGCCAGCGCCGCCTCGGAGCCGTTCTCGGCCGGAAGGACGATCGCCTCCGCCCCGCCCTCCCTCGCCGCCTCGGCCATCGCCAGCGCTCCGTGAATGGATCGGGTCGAGCCGTCGAGGGCCAACTCCCCCGCCAGCGCCACCCGCGCCAGCCCCTCCCACTCCAGCTGCCCGGAGGCGCTCAGCAAGGCCGCCGCGATCGCCAGGTCCATCCCGGGACCGGCCTTGCGCAGGCTGGCCGGGGCGAGGTTGACGACGATCCGCCGCAGCGGGAACTCGAAGCCGCAGTTGACCAGCGCCGCCCGCACCCGCTCCCGGGCCTCGCGGACGGCGGCGTCGGGCAGGCCGACGATCGTGAAGTTGGGCAGGCCCCGATGGACATCGACCTCGACCCGCACGGGGCGGGCGGCGATGCCGTCAAGGGTGAAGGTGCGGGCGGTTGCGAGCACGGAGGGCACGCTAGGCGGCCTCGATCTACACGTTGCGCGCGGAAAAGAAATCTTCTGGACCAGGGGTGGGGAGACTTTGGGACTTCCGCGCCCTTAGCCCCACATGACCGTCGCCCGCCGCCGCACCGGCCAGATTGCCGAGGACCTCGTCGCCGACCGAATCGCCGCCGCCGGCTGGGAGATCGTCGAGCGCAATGCCCGCACCCGCTACGGCGAGCTCGACATCGTCGCCCGCGACGGCGGCGTCCTCGTCTTCATCGAGGTCAAGGGTGCCCGCGCCGACACCGACTACGGCCCCGAGCGTCCGATCTGCTCGATCGACTTCCGCAAGCAGCGCAAGGTCCGCCGCCTCGCCACCGCCTGGATCTCAGAACGGCGCGACCAGCCGCGCTACGACGACATCCGCTTCGACGCCGTCGGCGTCACCCTCGACCGCAGCGGCAACCCGCTCCAAGTCGACCACATCAAGGGCGCGTTCTAGCCGAGCTCGAGCTGGGAGTAGGCGACGCTCTGAAACGAGCGCCGGTGCAGCGGTGAGATGCCGATCTCCTCGATCGCCTGGCGGTGCTCGGGGGTCGAGTAGCCGACGTGCTCCTCGAAGCCCCAGCCGGGATGCAGGGCGGCGACTTCGCGCATGTAGCGGTCGCGGGTGACCTTGGCGATGACCGAGGCGGCAGCAATCGCGCCGCTGGTCGCGTCGCCCTTGATCACCCGCCGGTGCGGCACCACGCAGCCCGGCAGTCGGAAGCCGTCGACGAGGCTGATCGCCTCGGTCTCCGGCGGCGCCAGGCGCTCGAGCGCCTGCGCCAGCGCTTCGATGTTGGTGACGTGAAGGCCGCGACGGTCGATCCCGGCGGGGCTGCGGATGACGACGCTGACCCGCTCCGCCGCCCGCAGCACGCACGGGTACATCTCCAGCCGCCGCTCCTCGGTCATCTGCTTGGAGTCGTGCAGGCCGCTGAGGGCGCGGCGGTCGGAGTGCGAGAGTCGCTCGTAGTCGATCAGGACGGCGGCGGCGACCAGCGGACCGGCAAGGCAGCCGCGCCCGGCCTCATCGGCACCGGCGACGTAGCGACTCTGCAACCCACGATCGAAAGCGAACAAGCGCCGGCTACGGGCCAGGCGGCGGCGGTGGGTCTTCCCCGGCTTAGCCGGCTTAGAGGCCGCCGATGCGACTTGGGGGCCAGTAGGTGGCAAAGGCCTCACCGATGATCCAGTCTCGGGGGACGGGTCCCCAGAAGCGGCTGTCGTCGCTTGCCCCACGGTTGTCGCCCATCATGAAGTAATGGTCGGGCGGGATCGTGATCGTCTTCGGCAAATTGCAGGCTTCGGCCGAGCCGCAGGGGTTGGTGTAGGGCTCGTCGGTCTTCTCGACGCCGTTGACGACCGGATGGCCGTTCTTGACCGAGAGGGTGTCGCCGGGGCCGGCGACGATCCGCTTGATGAAGTTCTGGTCCGACTGCTCCAGAGTCGGTTTGGGACACGGTTCGCCGGCTTTCGGCTGCCCTCCCGCAACGCCGCAGACG
>DASTYZ010000006.1:0-4183 GCA_035764545.1 Solirubrobacterales bacterium
GGGCGCGGTCGAACTCTTCGTCGGCCATCACCGGCGTGCCCTCGAAGGGCAGTTCGCGGTCGATCTCGACCCAGGAGCGGCAGCCGTGGTACTCGTCGCGGACGCGGACCGTGACCGGGCGCGGGATCCGGTGGACCCGCAGCAGCAGGACGTGGAGCGGATGACGCCGCTTCCAGGCGAGCCGCTTTTCGGCGTAGTCGGGGGTCCAGATGTAATACGGCGAGAGCGCGTCGAGCGAGCGGCGGTCGTTGATCGTGACGTGGTCGACCACCTCGGCCCAGGCACGCAGCCGGACGCGGTCGGGCTGGGGGATGCCGCCGTCCTGGAGCAGCGCTTTCGGCGGCGGCTCCTCGTCGGGCCAGACACCCTCCTCGAGCGCGCGGCGCAGCTCGGGGTGGTGGGATTCGCGGACCAGGTTGTTCCGCTGATGGTCGAAGGTCGGGTAGAGGAAGAACCGCTCGTGCTCGAGCTCGAAGTGCTTGTTCTCCTCGCGGATGCCCCCCTTACGCAGAGTGAGCAGCTGCTCGCCCTCCGCGAGAGCGCGGACCGTTACAGCCCATTCCTTGAGAGCGATCGGCATTGAAGTAATCCAGCAGAAGTTTCGTAGTTAGAACCAGGGGTCGGGCCGTGCCTACATGGCTTACACAGGCTGTCCACGCCCGCCCGGAGGCGAGCATTCTAGAGAAGTGCAGCGAAATCTCAACTAAAAAAGGGCGAAAGTTGAGAAATGTGACCTACGTCCACCCGCCGCCGCCCGGAGTTTCCAGCCTTAAGCGGTCTCCAGGGCGTAGATCTCCGGCCGTCTTGCTCGGCAGCGGCGCCCCGTTCAAGAGGTTGGCGCCGCGGGCCCCGTCCTCGCTGTCGCCGTGCCCGCGCGGTGCTCGCCGCCGGCGCTCGGTGATCAGGGTGAACCGCATCTCCGCCAGGGCTTCGATCTCGCGGACGAGCCCGTCGCCGCCGCGGTGGGTCCCCACGCCGCCGCTGCCACGGCGCAGTGAGAGCTCGCGCACCCGCAGGGGGAATTCGGCCTCGAGCGCCTCGGTCGGAGTGTTGAGCGTGTTCGACATCGCGACGTGGATCGCGCTCGGGCCGTCGGCCTCCGGACAGGCACCCTGGCCGCCGCCGAGGGTCTCGTAGTAAGTGAAGTCCTCGCTGGCCAGGGTCAGGTTGTTCATCGTCCCCTGGCCCTGGGCGGGGCCCGGCCGGGCTTGGGAGAGGGCGGCGAGGACGAGGTCGGCGACGCGGCTGGAGGTCTCGACGTTGCCGGCGGCGACGGCGGCGGGGTGGGAGGCGTTGAGCAGCGAACCCGGCGGGGCGAGGACCTCGATCGGGCGGTGGGCGCCGGCCGAGGGCGGACCCTCGGGGTCGGTGAGGACGCGGACGGCGAAGAAGGCCGCCGACTTCGTCACCGAGAGCGGGCAGTTGAGGTTGCCCTCGACCTGCGGCTCGCTGCCGCCGAAGTCGAGCCGCAGCGAGTCGCCGGCGATCGTCGCCTCCAGCCGCAGCCGCAGATCCCGCTCCTCGCCGTTCCAGTCGCCTTCGAGAATGTCCTCGGCCCGGTAGGTCCCGTCGGGCAGCTCGGCGATCGCGGCGCGGCTGCGGCGCTCGCTGTAGGCGAGTATCTCCGCCATCCCCGCTCGCAGCGCCTCGCTGCCGAGCCGCTCGCAGAGCTCGCCGAGGCGGAGCTCGCCGACGCGGTTGGCCGCCTGCTGGGCGCGCAGGTCGGCGCGGCGCTGATGTGGAGCCCGCATTTGCGAGACCAGGTCCTCGATCGTCTCGGGCTCGACAATGGTCGGCGGGATGACGACGCCCTCTTCAGAGAGCGTGCGCGAGAAGGCCGGCATCGAGCCCGGCTTTGGGCCACCGACGTCGGCGTGGTGGGCGCGGCTGGCGGCGAAGCCGAGCAACTCGCCGGCGGCGAAGACGGGGGAGACGAGGGTGATGTCGGGCAGATGGGTGCCGCCCCGGTAAGGGTCGTTGAGGATCCAACTGCGCCCCGGTCGCTGCTCTTCGCCGAGGACGGCGGCGACCGCGTCGGGCATCGAGCCGAGATGGACGGGGATGTGCTCGGCCTGCATTACCAGCTCGCCGGCAGCGTCGAAGAGCGCGGTCGAGCAGTCGTGGCGCTCCTTGATGTTGGCCGAGTAGGCGGAGCGGATCAGCGTCGCCCCCATCTCGTCGCAGGCGGAGCGCAGGCCGCCGATCAGGACCTGGAGCGTTATCGGGTCCATCGCGCCCCGATCGTGCCGTGCTCGTCGACCTGCGTCGTCCAACCGGGAGGGACGGCGAAGGTGGCCTCGGGAAGCTCGAAGACGACGGGGCCGGCGATCTCGATTCCGGCGGCGGGCTCGCCGCGGAGAACCGGCGTCTCGATCCACTTGCCGCCGAAGTGGACGCGGCGACTGTCTTCATCGACTCCCTCCGCGGCGGCCACCGGCCGCGGTTCGGGTCCCGCCACGACCAGCGCCAGGTCGATGTCGACGAGCACGACCTCGCCCTCGGGGTCGCGGTGCCCGTAGCGCTCCTCGTGCAGTCGCTCGAACGCCGCAATCAGCTCCTCCGGGTCCGGGTCGACCGGCCCTGGCACCGGCAGCTCGAAGGCCTGGCCGGCGTAGCGGAGCTTGTAGACGACCCGCGGCTCGGCTTCCTCGTCCATCCCGGCGCCGGTCTCCGCGACCATCGCCGCCACCTCGGCGGCGAGCCGCTCCGCCGTCAGCTCGCTGCCGCTCAGCATCACCGTGCGGGCGGTGTCGCGGCGCCGCTCGGAGGCGCAGAGACCTAGGGCGGAGAGGACGCCGCCGGCGCGGGGACAGAGGATCCTCTCGATGCCGAGCTCTGCGGCGATCGCCGCCGCGTGCATCGGCCCGGCGCCACCGAACGGCAGCAATGCGAACCGGCGCGGGTCGACGCCGCGCTCGACGGTGACGACGCGCAGGGCGCGCACCATCTCTTGGTTGGCGACGCGGACGATGCCGGCGGCCGTCTTCAACGGATCGAGCCCCAGCGAGCGGCCGAGCTCGGCGACCGAGCGTTCAGCGGCCTCGGCGTCGAGCGCCACCCCGCCGGCCAGCTCCGAGTCGTCGGCCAGGTACCCGAGCAGAAGGTTGGCGTCGGTGACAGTCGGCTCAGTGCCGCCGCGGCCGTAACAGGCGGGGCCGGGATCAGCACCGGCCGAGCGGGGTCCGACGCGCAGAGCGCCGCCGCTGTCGCGCCAGCCGATCGAGCCGCCGCCGGCGCCGACGGTGTGGACGTCGACCATCGGCAGCTGGATCGGCCGCCCCTCGATCTCGCGCGAGTCGGTGCGCCGAACCTCGCCCCCCTCGACCACGCAAACGTCGCAGGAGGTGCCGCCCATGTCGAATCCGAGGGCGTCGCCGTCGCCGCTCAGCCGCGCCAGCAGCCCGGCCCCGATCGCGCCTCCCGCCGGCCCCGAGAGGACGCTCCAGGCGCCGCCGCGGGCGGCCTCCTCGGCCGGCGCGACCCCGCCCGAGGAGCGCATCACCAGGGGCTGCGGTAGCCCCGTTGACGCGGCGGCCTCGCCGAGGTCCCCGAGGTAGCGACTCAGCAGCGGGCTCAGGTAGGCGTCGACGACGGTGGTCGAGCAGCGCTCGTACTCGCGGAAGCGGGGGAGGACCTCGTGGGAAGCGGAGACGTGGACGCCGGGCAGGCGCTCGCGCAGGTGCGCGGCGACCTTCTCCTCGTGGCCCGGGTCGAGATAGGAGAAGAGGAGGCAGACGGCAACAGCTTCGGCGCCGCTCGCCTCAATCGCGCGCGCCAGCCGCTCCGGCTCTTCCTCCGCCAGCGCCTCGACGACGCCGTCTGGACCTACTCGCTCGGCCGCCTCGAAGCGCAGCTCCCGCTCCACCAGCGGCCCCGGCTTCGGCGCGCAGAGGCGGTAGAGCTCGGGCCGGTCCTGGCGCCCGATCTCGAGCACGTCGGCGAACCCGCGGGTCGCGATCAACGCCGTCTTCGCCCCGCGCTCCTCAAGCAGGGCGTTGGTACCGACGGTCATCCCATGGGCGAAGGACTCGATCGCCGCGGCCTCGGCGCCCGCCCGCTCCAGCACCGCCGCGATCGCGTTCATCACCCCGACCGACTCCTCCCGCGGCGTCGTCGGAACCTTGGCGGTGTGGACGGCGCCGCCATCGAGCAGGACGGCGTCGGTGAAGGTTCCGCCGACGTC
>DASTYZ010000007.1:0-16824 GCA_035764545.1 Solirubrobacterales bacterium
CAGCTCGCGCGCCATCCGCTCGGCGGTGGCGCCGACCAGGTAACAGGCGCGGGCGCGCTCGCTCAGGGGCTCGACCAGCGGCGCGAACGGCTCGTCCTTCTCGCTGCCGCCGAGGATCGCGTGGACGCCGCCGCCGAAGGCGCGGATGCCGACCGCGGCGGAAGCAACGTTGGTCGCCTTCGAATCGTTGACGAAGCGCACCCCGCCGATCTCCGCCACCGGCTCGAGCCGATGCGGGACGCCGGCGAAGCTGCGCAGGCCCTCGCGGACAGCGTCGCGGTCGATCCCCATCGCCAGCGCCGCCGCGGCGGCGGCCATCGCGTTGGCGACGTTGTGCTCGCCGAACAGGCCCAGCTCAGAGACCGGCAGCAGCGGCTCGCCGTCGTAGAAGATCGTCCCTTCGGCGACGGCGACCTCGCAGTCGGGGGAGGCGCCGACGCAGAAGGCGAGGCGACGGCCGCAGCCGCCGAGGTCGGTCCCGGCGGCGAAGGGGTCGTCGGCGTTGTAGACGGCGACGTCGTCGTTGCCCTGATTGGCGAAGATCCGCAGCTTCGCCGCCAGGTAGTGCTCGAGGTCGCCGTGGCGGTCGAGGTGGTCCGGGGCGAGGTTGAGGAAGACAGCGCACTCCGGCGCGAAGGCGACCGTGTCTTCGAGCTGGAAGCTCGAGCACTCGCAGACGATCGTCGCCTCGGGGTCGACCTCGCCGACAAGCTCGGAGAGCGCGGTGCCGACGTTGCCCGCCAGCGCGACCGGCTCACCGGCGCTGCGGTAGAGGTGGCCGAGCAGCTCGACCGTCGTCGTCTTGCCGTTGGTGCCGGTGACGCCGAGGAAGCGATTGGGCAGCGCCCGCCAGGCGAGCTCCATCTCCCCCACCACCCCGATCTCCCGCTCCAACGCCGCCGCGATCACCGCCGCCTCCCGGGGTACACCCGGGCTCTTGACGACCGTATGCGTCCCCTCGAGCTGCGCCAATCCATCCGTATCCAGGAAGACTTCGACGCCTGCCCCCTCCAGCCCTGCCGCACCGTCGGGATGCCCGGAATCAACCGCCCGCACCTGCTCACCCCGCGCCGCCAGCATCCGCGCCGCAGCCTGGCCCGAGCGGGCCAGTCCGACGACGAGGAATGGCCCTCGCGGTAGAGGGGGGCGAACTTCCTTGGCCGAAACCCTTAGGGACACATGCCACAGCTTCGCGAGCGCCCCGGATACCCCTGTCTGGTTCCGGGTAGCACTATTGCTACCCTGGCACCCATGCCGGAGATTCCGCAGAAACAGCTGCGAAACCAAGTCGGGGAAATCCTCCGCCGAGCCGAGGCCGGCGAGGAGTTCACGATCACCGTTTCCGGGCGGCCGGTTGCGAAACTAGGCCCCCTCCATCGCGACCGCACCTGGGTCGACAGCAGCGTGCTCGAGGAGCTTGCGAGTCTGCCGTCCGATCCGACCTGGAAGCGCGATCTAGAGCGTTTCGGGGGGATCGAACTGCGGGATCCATGGGCCGAGCGCGAGTAAAGGCTCTGCTGGATACCTCGGTCTTGATCGAGGGCAATTGGGAGGCCATCCCTGGGGTCTACACGGCCATCAGCGTCGTCTCCCTCGCGGAGTTGCATTTCGGCCTGCTCGCTGCCCCCGATGCCAAAACCCGCGCTATCCGCGTCAATCGTCTCGGCCTGATCGAGTCTCGGTTCCCCGACCCCTTGGCCCTGGACGACAACATCGCCAGGATCTGGGGTGAGCTTCAGGCTGCCGTAGCCGAAAGGGGAGGCAGTCCGCGGAAGAGACTTGCCGACCTGGCGATCGCCGCGACCGCCCAGGCACACGGAGCCCTCCTGATCACCACCGACGTCAAGGACCTCGAAATCATCGAGGACCTCGTCGACTTTCGCCACCCACCTATGTTGCGAACTCCCTGATCTCCTGCGCCAGAGCCTCGGGCTGGTCCTCGGGGATCAGGGTGAAGCAGTCGGGTAGCTCGACGTAGCGGCTGTTCGGGAAGGAGGCGGCGAGGGCGCGGCCGGCGTCGTTGGGCATCATCTTCCCCTCCTCGTCCCAGACGACGAGGACTGGCTTCTCGAAGGAGGGCAGCGCGGCGGTTGCTCGCGCGAGGTCGTGCTTGCCGCGCATCGCGTCACCGGCGTAGCGACGTAGGTCGCGGCGGATCGACTTCTTGCGGAGCGGCTCCATCCAGTCGCGCATCAGCTCGTCGGGGACGCCGCGCTTGGTCATCTGGCCGAAGACGAAGGGGAGCTTCCGCAGCCGCGGCTGCAGCAGCAGCGAGCGGGTGGCGACGTAGCCGCCCGGCAGCTTGGCCGAGAGCCAGGCAGCGAAGCCGGCGAGGCCGGGTGGGTAGTTGCCGGCGGTCTCGCAGGAGACGAGGACGAGCTTGCCGACCCGGTCCATGCCGCCGTCGGCGATCATCACCTGCGCCCCGCACCAGTCGTTGAAGCAGAGGATGACGTCGCGCAGGTCGGCCGCCTCGAGGAACTCGGTGACGATCCGGCCCATCCCGATCAGGCTGAGGTCGGCGTCGGGCTTCATCGGTTTCCAGTGCGCGCCCGTGGGCAGCGAGGGCGAGACGCAGCGGAACTCCGGCGCCAGCTCGTCGATCACCTTGCGCCACTGCTTCCAGTCCATCAGCAGCCCGGGGATCATCACGACCACCGGCCCGTCGCCACCGGTGTCCTGGTAGGCGATCCGGCCGGCGGTGACCTCGACCTCGGGCACCTCTAGCTGCCGATCGACTGCTGGTAGAGCGTGAAGCCGATGCCGGAGCAGACGGCGGCGATGATCCAGAAGCGGAGCATGATCTTCGTCTCCGACCAGGCCATCATCTCGAAATGGTGGTGCAGCGGCGCCATCAGCAAGACGCGGCGGCGGAAGGTTTTGAACGCGAAGACCTGGAGCAGGACCGAGAGCGCCTCGATCACGAAGATGCCGCCGATGATGATCAGCAGGACCTCGGTCTGGGTCATCACCGCGAGGGCGCCAATCGCGCCGCCGAGGCCGAGCGAGCCGGTGTCCCCCATGAAGATCGAGGCCGGGAAGGCGTTGTACCAGAGGAAACCGATGCAGGCGCCGACCAGGCAGGCGGAGAGCAACGCCAGGTTCTGCTGCTCATTGGCAACGAAGGTGATCGCGGTGTAGGCGAGGAGGACGATCGCGCAGGAGCCGGCGGCGAGGCCGTCGAGGCCGTCGGTGAGGTTCACGCCGTTGGAGGTGCCGGCGATCACGAGGAAGACGAGGACGAGGTAGAGCGCCGGGCCGAGGTCGATGCTGCCGTCGCCGATCCGGAAGTAGAGCGTCGGCTCGAGCCCGACCTCGTGCCGCGCCACCCACCACAGCGCCAGCGCCATCCCCAGCTGGCCGATCAGCTTCCAGCGCCCGGCGAGCCCGAGCGAGCGGCGTTTGACGATCTTGATGTAGTCGTCGGCGAAGCCGAGCGCCGCGCAGCCCATCGCCACCCCGAAGACGGCCATGCTCTGGGCGTCGCGGTCGGAGAGGACGAGGAAGGGAACGCAGATCGAGGCGAAGACGATCAGCCCGCCCATCGTCGGCGTCCCCGCCTTGGTGTGGTGCTCCTGCGGGCCGTCCTCGCGAATGTGCTGCCCGAACTCCTTCACCCGCAGGTATTCGATGAATTTGGGGCCGAGGAAGATACAGATCAGCATCGCCGCCATCCCCGCGATCAGGACTTCGCCCATCAGCTCTGCTCCGCGGCGACGAGGTCGGGAAGTTCTTCAGCGACGGCCTCGAGACCCGCGGAGCGCGAGCCCTTGACGAGGACGGCGTCGCCGGGCTCCAGCCGCTGTGCCAGCAGTTCGGCGGCCTCGCCGGGGTCGGCGACGAGCTCGTCGGGGTCGTAGTCGCGCGCCGGCAGACCAACGCCGATCACGAAGTCGACGCCGGCGGCGCGGGCGTGCTCGCCGACCTCGCGGTGGTAGCCGGCCGAGCCGGGACCGAGCTCGCCCATCTCGCCGAGGACGGCGACCGTCCGCTCGGCCTCGAGGGTGAGGAGATGGTCGAGCGCCGCGCGCATCGACACCGGGTTGGCGTTGTAGCAGTCGTTCACGAGGACGATGCCGCCGGGGAGCTCGAGCCGCTCACCGCGGAAGCGGCTGAATCCTATGTCCGCGGCGCGGTCGGCCATCCCGGCGAGGTCGGCGCCGAGGGCGACGCCGGCGGCAATCGCGGCGAGGGCGTTGGTCAAGTTGTGGGACTCGGTGAAGGGGAAGTGGAAGGTCTGCTCACCTGAGGGGGTCGAGATCAGCGCTTCCGTCACCCCCTCGACGACGTTGACATCGCGCGCCTCGACATCGCCTCCGGAGCCGAAGCGCAGCAGCTTCTGCGCCCGCTCCAGGTGCGACTCCAGCTCCCCCGCCTCGACCGGAGCCACCGCGGTCCCTCCCGGCGGCAGGTCGTCGAGTATCTCGGCCTTCGCCGCGGCGATCGCCGCGACCGAGCCGAGCAGCTCGACGTGGACCGGCCCGACGTTGGTGATCACCGCCACCTCCGGCTCGGCGATCGCGGCGAGTTCGGCGATCTGGCCCTTGCCCCGCATCGCCATCTCCAGCACCAGCAGGTCGGTGTCCTCAGGCGCTTCGAGGATCGTCAGCGGCAGCCCGATCTCGGTGTTGAGGTTCTCGCGATTGGCGTGGACCCTGCCGGGCAGCAGCACCCGCGAGATGTCCTTGACCGAGGTCTTGCCAACCGAGCCGGTGACGCCGACGACGCGAGCCCCAAGCGAGCGCCGGTAGGCGCGAGCAAGCGCCTGCATCGCCGCCAACGGGTCCTCGACGGCGAAGATCCACCCGCGGCGGTCGTCCTTTATCGGCGTATCCCCGACAAAGGACGAACGCCACTCGGGGGAGACGACCGCGCCCCAGGCCCCGGCCTCGATTGCGGCCGGGGCGAACTCGCCGCCGTCGCGGCTGACGCCCTTGAGGCCGAAGAAGAGATCTCCCGGCCCCACGTCGCTGGAAGCGATTACCGCAAGCTGTGGCGAACCTGGCTCGCCCTCAGCGACGACTTCCGCCTCCATCGCCGCGGCGATTTCCTCCGGCGTCAGCTTCACGCCGGGCTGCCCAGCTTCCAGAGCTCCTCGCGGGCGACCTCGCGGTCGTCGAAGGGGACCTTGCGCCCGTCCTCGAATTCCTGGCCCTGCTCGTGGCCCTTGCCGGCGATGACGACGGTGTCGCCCGGCTGCGCCTGGCCCAGCGCCAGGGCGATCGCGGCGCGGCGATCGACGACGACCTCGAGCTCGCTCGCCCCCTCCGCCCCGGCAGCGACTTCGGCGACGATCGCCTCAGGGTCCTCGGAGCGCGGGTTGTCGGAGGTGATCACGGTCAGGTCGGAGAGCTCGGCGCCGGCCCGGCCCATCTTCGGCCGCTTGTCGCGGTCGCGGTCGCCACCGGCGCCGAAGACCGAGATCACCCTGCCACTGGTGAGACGGCGGGCGGCCCGCAGCACGTTCTCCAGCGAGTCGGGCGTGTGGGCGTAGTCGACGAGGACGGCAAAGCCCTGGCCCTCGTCGATCGGCTCGAACCGTCCCGGCACCCGCCCCGCTCGCGCCAGGCCGGCGGCGGCGATCTCCGACCCCACCCCCATCGCCTCCGCCGCGGCGAAGGCGCCGAGGGCGTTGGCGACGTTGAAGTGCCCCGGCAGCATCGTCCGCAGCTCCATCTCGCCGACGCTGAAGCGGGCGCCGCCGGCGTCGAAGCTGACGTCGCGAGCGCTGTAGTCGGCCTCGGCCCCCTCGGCGGAGAAGGTGACGCAATCGAATTCGGAGGCGAGCCGGCGGCCGTAGGGGTCGTCGACGTTGACGATCGCCGTCTGCGGTCCCATCTCGAAGAGCTTGCGCTTAGCGAGGAAGTAGTCCTCCATGTCGGCGTGGAAGTCGAGGTGGTCCTGGGTGAGGTTGGTGAAGATCGCCACCTCGAAGTGGATCGCGTCGGCGCGGTGCAGGGTCATCGCGTGCGAGGAGACCTCCATCGCGCAGGCCTCGTCGCCGCCCTCCAACATCGCCCGGAAGGTCGCCTGCAGCTCGATCGCCTCCGGCGTCGTCCGCACCACTTCCTTCTCCACCCCGCCGACCACCTGCTTCACGGTCCCCAGCAGCCCGCAGGGAAAGCTCGCCGCCTTGAGGATCTCGTGGACCAGGAAGGCCGTCGTCGTCTTGCCGTTGGTGCCGGTGATCCCGACCATCCGCAGCTGCGCCGTCGGATCACCCCAGAAGCGAGCCGCCAGCGGCGCCATCGCCGCCCGCGAGTCCTCGACCACGACCTGCGGCACCGCCAGTTCGGTCAGCTCCCGCTCCACCACCAGCGCCGCCGCGCCTTCCTCCACCGCCCGCGCCCCGAACTCGTGCCCGTCGGCCTTCTCTCCGACCACGCAGAAGAACAGCGTCCCCGGCTCGACCTTGCGGCTGTCGTAGGCGAGGTCCGCGATCTCGACGGCGGTGTCGCCCACAACACGGGCGCCCGGGTAGCTCGCGAGGAGCTCGTCCAATCTCATTAGGGCGATTCTAGGTCCGCGATCGGTGGCCTATTCCTGGGGCACGCCGAGGTAGGGCAGGGCGAATTCCGCGATCTGCCCGAATGCCGGCGCCGCCACCGAGCCGCCGTAGATTTCCCCCTGCGGCTCGTCGACGATCACCGCCGCCAGCAGCCGCGGGTTCGCCGCCGGGGCGAAGCCGATGAAGGAAGCTACGAAGTTCGTCTCCGAGTAGCCCCCGTCTTCGGCCTTCTCTGCCGTACCGGTCTTGCCGGCGAGGGTGTAGCCGGGGACGCTGACCTCAGAGGCCGTACCGCCCGGCGCCAGCACGCCCTCGAGCATTTCCCGGACCTCCGCCGCCACCTGCGGGGAAATCACGCGCTTGCCCTTCGGCTCGTGCACCGGCTCGTCACCGACTTTCTTGATCAGCTGCGGCGGCCGCAGCCGGCCGCCGTTGGCGATCGCGGTGTAGCCGGCGACCATCTGGATCGGGGTGACCGAGAGGCCCTGGCCCATCGCCTCGTTGCCGAGGGTCGAGCCGGAGTATTCGTCGAGATCGAGCAGCAAACCCTGCTCCTCGGCCGGGTACTGGATCCCGGTCGGGCGGCCGAAGCCAAAGCGGCGGATCCACTTGTCGAACTTCGTCGCCCCGACCTTGAGGCCGATCGTCGCCGCCCCGACGTTCGAGGAGTGGGCGAGGATCGTCGCCACGCTCATCGTTTCGGTCCCCCGCGGGTGTGAGTCTTCGATCGTCCGGTCGGCGACCTGGAGCACCGGCGGCAGGACGAATTCGCTCGTCGGCGTCACCGTTTTTTCCTCCAGGGCGGCGGCGACGGTGAAGGCCTTGAAGGTCGAGCCCGGCTCGTAGGTGAAGCCGGTCGCCTTGTTGAGCAGGTCGTCGTTGCTGACTTCGGAGAGGTCGGCGGGGTTGACCGGCGGCCAGTTCGCCATCGCCAGCACCTGCGAGCTGCGCGGGTCGACGACGATCGCCGTCGCCCCCTTCGGCGAATACGCTTCGCCGACGTCGGCCAGCGCCCGTTCGGTTTCCCGCTGGATCACCGGGTCGAGCGTCAGCTGGATGTCTTCGCCGTCGTCGGCTTCCTCGACGGTTTCGAGCCGGATCGGCTCGCCGAGCGCGTCGTTGACGATTCGCCGTTCGCCGTCGCTGCCACCGAGAACGTCTTCCTCACCGGCCTCGAGCCCGGTTAGGCCCTCGTTCTCAGAGCCGACGGCGCCGATCACCTGCCCTGCCATCTCCCCCTGCGGATAGGCACGGCGAGTGTCGGGGAGCTGGCCGATCCCTTCGATGTCGAGCGCTTTCACCTTCGCCGCGGTACCGAGGTCGACTTTCTGGGCGAGGTAGGAGAAGCCGCCTTCGACGGTCAGCGCTTCCAGCACCTCCTGCTTGGGCTGTTCGAGGATCGGCGCCAGGCGATCGGCGGCGGCCGGCGGGTTCTTCACCTGGTAGGGCGTCGCGTAGATCGTCGCCGCGTCTTCGGAAGCGGCGAGCTTGTTGCCGTCGCGGTCGAGCAGGTCGCCACGGAGGCCGGGAACGGTGACGACCTCGGTCTGCTGGGAGACCGCCTGCGAGGCCAGGTTTGATCCCTGCACCCCCTGCAACCAGAAAGCACGGCCGACGATGAGAAGGAAGCAGAGGAGGAAAGCGCCGAAGAGAAGCCCGATCCGGCGCTCGATCAAACGCATCGGCGGCGGCCCCTAGCCGCCCGCGGCCGCGAGCCGGGCGGCGGCGGTGGCGACGTCGGCGGGCTCGAACTCGATCACCTGCGGGTCTTCGGTGGTCGGCATCGCCAAGCCGGCCGCGGCGGCCTGGCCGCGGATGCGGGCGGTGCTGTAGTGCTCGGCCTCACGACCCTCGAGCATCGAGTTCTCCTGTTCCAGGGCGGTGATCTGCTCGTCGATCTTGCCGGCCGAGGCGGCGAAGCTGAGGGTGGCGACGTTGAGGGCGACGATGCCGACAAGAAGGACGCCGAGGACGCCGATCCAGGCGCGGCCGCGGGTCATCCGCACGACTAGGCTCGAGTCCGGAAGCTGGCGGACGGCGACCGCGGTGCGACCGGCGACGACGGCAAGTTTGGGACGGGCCGTGGCCGGTGCTCGCCGCGGCGCCGGCTTGCGGGCGGGGCGACGCGCGGGCGCCTTCGCCGGGGCGGGCACCGCTCGCGTCCGCGTCGGTTTGCGCGCCGGTGCCTTTCGTTTCGGCGGTTTCGTCCGCGAAGGCGCGGGCGCCGGGGCGGCGGTGCTGCGGCGGGCGGGAGCGGCGACGGCCATCAGCCGGCCTCTCCCACGGGCTGCGCCTCGGCGATCTTTCGCGCCGCCCGCAGGTGCGCCGAGCGCGAACGCGGGTTGCGCTCGGCCTCCTCCGGGCTCGGCGCGATCGCGCGCCGGGTCAACAGCTCGGCCTCGGGCTCGTGGCCGCAGACGCAGACGGGAAGCTCGGGCGGGCAGACGCAACCGCGCGCCTTCTCGGCCAGGAACTGCTTCACCGGCCGGTCCTCGAGCGAGTGAAAGGAGATCGCGGCGAAGCGGCCACCCACCTTAAGTTGGGACCAGGCGAGCGGCAGAGCCTCGGAGAGCGCCTCGAGCTCGCCGTTGACGGCGATCCGGATCGCCTGGAAGCTGCGCTTGGCGGGATGGCCGGCGCCGAAGCGGGCCGAAGCGGGCATCCCCGCCTTGATCGCCTCGACCAGCTCACTGGTGGTCGAAAGCGGGCGGCGGCGGACGATCTCCCGCGCGATCCCACCGGCGTAGCGCTCCTCGCCGAACCGCTTCAGGACTTTGGCGATCCGCGACTCCGGCCACTCGTTGACGAGGTTGGCGGCGGTGAACTCCTGCCGCGTGTCCATCCGCATGTCGAGCGGCGCGTCGTAGGAATAAGAGAAGCCGCGCTCGCGCGCGTCGACCTGCATCGAAGACATCCCCAGATCTACATAAACCATGTCTGGGCGTATCCCTTCGCCCTGCAAGGCGCGAAGTCCTGCCGCGAAGTCGCTGCTGATGAAGAGGGTTCGGCAGGGGACCTCGGCGGCGAAGCGGTTGAAGCGCTCCTGCGCGGCGGGGTCGCGGTCGATCCCGATCAGCGTCCCCTCCGGGCCGAGCAACTCGGCGACCTGGCGGGCGTGGCCGCCGCCGCCGAAGGTGCAGTCGACCGCGGTCTGCCCCGGCTCGGGAGCCAGCAGCGAGACCAGCTCCGGTGCGAGAACGGGCTCGTGCTCGCTCATGACCACCTCGACGGGACGAAGAACGGCCCTGCGGGTCGGTTCGACATATTCGATCTGCCTCGCATTCAGTCTCATGATCACGCGCTCCCGGCGGAAGCCAGTCCCTCGGCGATTTCGGGGGCGGCGGCGTCGAGCTCTTCCTCCTGCTTGACCCAGGCGTCAGCGTTCCAGATCTCCAGATACTCGCCGGCGCCGATGACGACGCAGTTGCCGTCGAGCCCGGCGTGCTCGATCAAAGGCTTCGGGATGCGGATGCGGCCGGCCGAGTCCAGCGTCTCGTCGAAGGAGCCGCCGTGGAAGCGGCGGCGCAGCGCCCGGGCGTCGCGACCGAAGGGGCTGTGGGGCGAGAGGAAGCGATCGGAGAGCTGCTCGAACTCCCCGGTCGTATGCACCCAGACGCAGGGGTCGAAGCCCTTGGAGAGAACGATGCCGTCAGCCAGCGAAGCCCGGAAGCGAGAAGGAACCGTAAGGCGGTCCTTGGAATCGAGGCTGTGCTCGTAGAGACCCCTGAACGCCACTGCGGCGGTGTCCTTTCTGAGCGGGAGGGCTGAAAAAAAGAGTTGGACCGGAGTGATGAGGTGGGAGGAGCCTCACCACCCCGGTCCTGGGCTTCAACTCGATCGCCACAATAACCCACTCTCCCCCACTTTGCAACACGACCCCCCTTTGCAACCCCATTTGCATCCGCCTGCCTGCGCGGTAGGTTGCGGCCCGTGAGCACCGAGGCCACCGCAACCGGCATCCCCGACGACGCCAACGATCTCCGCGGCTACCACTTCGGCCGCCTCATGCGCGCCTCCCTCACCTGGGTGCTGATCGGGGCCCTGGTGCTGATCGTCGGCATCGCGCTGGCGATCGCAGTCGGCGCATTGATCGCCCTCGGCGGCGCCGGCGTCGTCCTCCTGCTCGGGATCGTCGCCGTCTTCTTCATCGCCGACAGCCGCGCGGCGAAGGACTTCTTCGAGGTCTACGCGAGCAAGCGCGGGCTGACCCTGAACCACGAGCGCGGCCGCTTGCCGCAGGCGACGCCGCTGCTGCGCAAGGGAGACGACCGCTACACCGAGCGCAGCATGACCGGCCGCCTCGCCGACGGCGTCCACGGCACCCTCGCGCTCTTTACCTATGAGGAGGAGACGACCAACAGCGAGGGACAGCGCGAGACCAACTACTACCGCTACACCCTCGGCTTCACCCAGGTCACCGAGTGCGCCGAGCGCGTGCCCGAGCTCTACTGCCAGCGCAAGTTCGGCCTGCGCGCCCTGGAGAAGTTCGAGGACGTCTTCCGCACCAAGAAAGAGCGGGTGAAGATGGAGAGCGAGGTGCTCGACGAGAAGTACGAGATCTTCGCCACCAAGGAGCAGGACGCCGTCTGGCTGCGGCAGCTCTTCTCACCCACCTTCATCGTCTGGCTGACCGACTCGGCCCCGGAGAAGTTCGCCTTCGAGCTCGTCGACGGCAACCTCTGCTGCTACGTCAACGGCCACAAGGAGAATGCCGAGGACCTCGACGGGATCGCCGCCGCCACCGGCGCGGTGGCGGCGCGGCTGCGGGAAGAGGCGCTGGAGTAGCTCAGAACCCGGCGAGCAGGGTGCCGGCGTTGGCGATCAGGCCGGCGGTGATCATCAGCAGCACCGATGGGACCAGCACGAGGGCGACGACCAGCTGGATCTTCGGCGCCGCCCGGGCGGCGCGGTCCTCGATCTGGCGGCGGCTGTCGCGACGCAGGGCGGTCGCCTGACGACGGAGCTGGTCGGCCAGCGGCGAGCCGAACTGGCGCGAGCGCTCGATTGCCGCGACCAGCCGCGCCAGCTCGGCACCCGGGACACGGGTCCGCAGCGAAGCGAGGGCGGCGCTGAGCGGAGCGCCGCAGGAGAGCTCGGCAACGGTGACGCGGAGCTCCTCGACCAGCGCCCCCTCCCCCGCTCGCGCCAGCTGTTCGAGGCCGGCGGCCGGTCCGCGCCCCGACGCGGCGCTTACCGCCAGCAGGTCGAGCGCGTCGGGGAGCGCCGCGACCAGGCGCCGGTGGCGCCGCCTTGCTCGCCGCGCCCTCAATACATCGGGGGCAAGGTAGCCGGCGACGGGCAGGCCGAAGGCGACCAGCAGGCTCGTTCGTCCCGGCGCGGCCGGCGCCGCCACCAGCGCCACCGCCCCGCCGACGATCGCGCCGAGCGCCTTCTCCGGCAGCGCCGCCGCAAGTGGCCGCCGCTTGCCGAGGGAGGAAAGCATCTGCTCTGGCGCCAGCTCTCTCACCGCGGCGGCCGCGAGCAGGACCGCCGCGGCGGCAAGTACGGCCGCGCCGCTCACTCGACCACCTGCGACAGACGGCGGATCGCGATGAAGCCGAGCAGTTGCAGGACGGCCGCGAGCACGAGCAGAACGGCAGCCGGCGGCGAGGCCAAGCATCCGGCGAGGAAGCCGGGCTCGAGCAACTCGGCGAAGATGGCTCCGCCCGTCGGCAACGCCACCACCAGGAGCCCGGTGAAGCGGGCCTGGGCGGTGGCGGACTTGGCGTCCTCGGCCACCCGCTCCTGCTCAGCGGCGCCGGCGGCGAAGCGCCGCAGCAGGCTCGCCAGGTCGCCGCCGGCCAGGCGCTGGCTGAGCAGCGCCGCGACCAGGGCATCTACCCGCTGCGATCGCATCCGCGCCCGCCAGCGTTCGAGCACGTCCGCGGTCGGGACTCCGAGGTCGAACTCACCGGCGAACTGGGCGAGCTCGCGGGCGGCCGGTCCATCAAGTGAGCTGACCGAGGCGCCCAGCGCCGCCCGCAGGGAACGACCAGCGCTCAGCGAGTCGGCAACCGCGGTCGCCACCTCCGACAGCGAGCGCTCAACCTGCCTGCGGTAGCGCCGCCGCCGGGCAGTGATCGCCCAGCCGACGGCGGCAGGCCCGGCGACCGCGAGGGGCAGCGCCAAAGCCCAGCCGGCAAAGAACCAGCCGCCGAGGACAGCGCCGGCGGCGGCGAGCGCCGCCAGCCGCCGCCGCTCCTGGGTCGAAGGCAGGTAGCCCTCGCGCTCGACCCGCCGCAGCGGCTCCAGCGCCAGCCGCACCCAGGCTGCCGCCGCGGGACTGGCAAGTAGCGCCTCCCGCACCGCCAGCGCACCCAGCCCTCCGGCCGCCGCCGCGATCGCGACTGCCGCGGTCATCCCACCTCCGCGATCTCGGTGACGCGGCGAGCGCCGTCCGCCTGCCGCTGCAGGTGGACGACGAGGTCTACACCCCGCTCCACCTGCTCGGCGATGGCCGCGTGGGGCAATCCCACTCCCGCCATCAACGCCAGCGTCTCCAGCCTGGCGAGCGCGTCGCCTGGAGAGTTCGCGTGCACGGTCGAGAGGGCGCCGTCGTGGCCGGTGTTGAGGGCGGTCAATAGATCGAGGGCCTCGACCCCGCGAACCTCGCCGATCACGATCCGGTCGGGCCGCATCCGCAGCGCGTTGCGCAGGAGGTCGCGGATCGTCACCTCGCCCCGTCCCTCGACCCCGGAGGGGCGGCTCTCGAGCCTGACGACGTGCGGCTGCTGCAATCGCAGCTCCGCCGCATCCTCGATCGTCACGACCCGTTCCTCAGGGGCGATGAAGCTGGAGAGCGCGTTCAGCAGAGTCGTCTTGCCGGAGCCGGTGCCGCCGCTGACGAGGACGCTGCGGCGGCTCGCGACCGCCGCCTCCAGCTGCTGCCGTTGGTCGGGGCTCAGCGTCCCCAGCTCGACGAGCTGGTCCGGATCGGGCCGGGAGGCGCCGAAGCGCCGGATCGAGAGCGTCGGCCCGTCGATCGCCAGCGGCGGGATCACGACGTTGACCCGGGAGCCGTCGGCGAGGCGGGCGTCGACCATCGGGCTGAGCTCGTCGACCCGGCGCCCGAGCGGCGCCAGGATCCGCTCGATCGCGTCCCGCAACTCCCCCTCGCTCGCGAAGGCGACGTCGGTCTCCTCGAGCAGCCCCCGGCGCTCGACGAAGACGCGGTCGTGGCCATTGACCATCACCTCCTCCACCGCCGGGTCAGAGAGCAGCACCTCGAGCGGACCGAGGCCGATGCTGTCGCGGACGATCCGCTCGACCACCTCGTCACGCTGTGACCGCGGCAGGATCGCCGCTTCCTCGTCGACCAGGAGGCGGACCGAGTCGCGCAGGTCCTCAGCGAGGGAAACCCCGGCGACGACTTCCTCGCGGCGGCGGTCGACCAGGCGCTCCCGCAGCCGCGAAGCCAGCTCGACGACATCTCTCTCGTCCACGCCCATCACCGCGCCGGGAAGACCGTGACCTGGCGGGCGAAGCTTTGGGCGGCGAGCAGGCGCAGCGCCTGCGGGCGGGTCAGGCCGAGGGTCACGCTCGCTTCGCCGGCTCCGCCTTCGCCTCCCGCGCCAAGAGCGAGGAGGGGAACGCCTGCGGCTGCGACGTAGGTGCGCCCCGTGCCGGAGCCGGTCGGTTCCGTGGTTACCGCCACGTCGACATGCGACCCCACCGGCTGGACTCCGAAAGCGCTGAGCGCGCCGGCGCCGGTGACGGTGATTTCGACCGGCCTCCTTCCCGGCGGCAGCCCGTCGGAGAGGCGGCGAGACCGCGGCGGGCGCAGCTGGGTCGCGAGCAGGTAGGAGCCTGCCGGCACCGATCCCGACGTGACCAGGTCGAGGGCTTCGCGGGGATCGACAAGGGCGGCGGGAGGCACGAAGCGAACCGGGACCTGTCTCACCTCGAGGCGCTCGGCGACGATCTGTGGGTCGATTCGCTCGCCGGCCCGCAGGTCCCCGCTGGCTACCACAACCCGGCGCAGCTCGCCGTAGCCGCGGGCGACGCGCTCCCCGTACCCGTCGGCGATCGCCGCGGCGGCCGCCGCGGCCAGTCCCGCGGCAACGAAGAAGACGACGGCCCGGCCCCGCCGGCTCACCGGACCTCCTCGAGCACAGGGAGCACGAGCGCCGCTTCGGTGCCCTTCTCCGACCTCCGCAGACAGAAGCTGCCGCCGTGCTGCGCCGCCACGCGCCGCACGATCGCGAGGCCGTAACCGCGCCGGTTGCGTCCGTCGAGTCGGACTCGTTCGAGCCCGCCGAGGCGAGTGCGTCGCGTCCCTCCCTGGCCACGGTCCTTGACTGCCAGATGGAGCCGATCGGCCGTGGCTTCAACCTCGACGCTGATCGCTCCTTTGCCGTGCTCCAGCGCGTTGCTGATCAAGTTGTCCACTCCGCGGGCGATCGCCAGGGGGTCACCCTTGAGCACCGGGTCAGCACCTGACCACTTCAATCGCAGGGTTCGCCCGACACGGTGAACCGCTGGTTCCCACCTGGTCACCGCCGCCGCGACGATCGACCGCGGCGACAGCGGCTCTGCCACCCCCTCGAACGAGCTGCCGTTGATCTCGCGGTCGAGCTGATCCATCGCCGCAACCGCCATCTCCAAGCTCGACTCCAGGGGGTCACCTTGCCGACCCGAAGGAAGCGAAAGGGAGATGGCCTGGAGGGGCCGTCGCAGCTCGTGCATCGCGGCGTTCAGTGCGCTTCGCCGCCGCCCCTCTCGGAGGGCCACAAAGCCGCTTGCCATCGCAAACGAGGCAGCCATCGGCAGCCCGGCCGCGATCGTCGAGAGCTCGATCGTCACGCTTACGCCTGCCCTGCTGCGGTCATGGGGAGCTAAGGGTCGCCGCTGCCTGTTGTCTCCCCCCACCGTGCTTCCACTCTGCGCAAGGAGCGGGAACCGAACCAGGGGGAACGCCCGTCCCTCGTCGCGGTCTCGGCCAGGCGCATCGGAAGGACGGGCGCGATGAGTGAGACCCGGCCCGTGACAGAACAGTTCCCAAAGTCTTTCTTGTGAGGTGGACCCGATTGCAGAAGTCGAATTTCTTTACACCAAATTTCCTTCTGGAAACGATTTTCCGGGAACCGTTTTGGAATACTTGTCTAGTAACTCGGGTGCCCTGCCACCAATCGTCCCCTCGCCCGAGCAAGAAACGGAGGTCCTCCTTTGCCACAGTCCCGCACTTCCCCAGAGGGCATTACCCAGCAGGTCGCGAAGGCGCTTGCGCACCCCCTGCGGGTTCGGATCCTCAGCTCCCTTCATAAAGGGATCTCAAGTCCGAACCAGCTGGCCCAAGAACTGGGCGAGCCATTAGGCAACGTCAGCTACCACGTGAAAACGCTGCTCGAATACGACTGCGTCGAACTCGTCAAAACCGAGCCGCGTCGCGGTGCGGTCGAGCACTTCTACCGTGCCACCGACCGTGCCTTCCTCAGCGACTCCGATTGGGCCAAGATCCCTGCCTCGGCTCGCAAGGGAATCTCTGGCTCGATCCTCGAGTCGATCGGCCAGAGCGCGACCGAGGCGATGGCCGGCGGGACGATCGAGGCGCGCAGCGACTCCCATCTCTCCGACACCCCCCTCCTCCTCGACGAGCAGGGCTGGAAGGACCTCAACAAGGTTCTCGCCGACGCGGTGAAGGAGGCCGGCAAGATCCAGAAGGAAGCCGGCAAGCGCCTCGACAGCAAGAAGGACGGGATCACCACCAAGCTGGCGATCATGCACTTCGAGGTACCGGCGGCGAAGGGCAAGAAGAAGTAGCGCAGCGGCGGCATCCCGCGGGGGTGCCGCCGCCCCTTTCTTACCCCGCCACCAGGCGGTAGCCGATCCCCCAGCAGTTGTGGACGAAGCGACTCTGCTCGGGATCGAGACTGCGTCGCAGCCGACTCGCGTGCGAGTCCAGCGTCCTCGTCTTCGAAGGACCTTTGTAGGCCCAAACCGCGTCAAGCAGCTCTTCCTTGGTGTAGACCCGGTGCGGGTCCGCGGAGAGGGCGCGCAGGAGGTCGAATTCTTTGATCGTCAGGTGGACCTCGCGCTCGCCGACGGTGACCCGGCGGCGGAGCGGGTCGATGACGAGGTCGCCGACCCGCCGCGGGCCGTCCTGAGCGTGCTGACGGCGACGGAGGACGGCTCGGATCCGGGCGCGCAGCTCCGGGTACCGGAACGGCTTGCCTTTCAATCATTTGTTTGGACCGATCCCAATCCCCCACGCAGAGCCGAAATAGGCCGCTTCAGGCAGATTCCCCGAATCTGCCTACACCTCCCTTCCTTCCTTTACTCACCCATCAAGCAAACCGAGGTCCCTCCGGTGGGGGGGA
>DASTYZ010000008.1:0-10021 GCA_035764545.1 Solirubrobacterales bacterium
AACGCCGGCCTCGATCAGGTCGTTGCCGTCGATCTCCAACTCGACCTTTCTCCACACCGTCAAGTAGTGCTCGATCCAGTCCGCCCCCATCACCCGGGCCAGGGCAAGCTCGACCGGATCGCGCTTCTCGGCTACCTCGACCCCCTCGCCGGGGTTCGGCGGCCACATCGAGGCCAGCAGCTCCTCCCCTCCGGCGGGACCGAGTGCAGCTGAAATCAGCGCCTCCTGCCGGGGCACGAACTCGGCCCAGTGCTCGCGCTCGAGCAGCTCGTTGACGTTGCGCATCAGCTCCAAGCCGCCCTTGCGCATCTCGACCAGCCCCCACTCCCCGAGCAGCTCGAACCCCCGGGGGGCAGAGGCTTCCGCCGCCAGCCGCTCCAGCTCCGCCCGCCGCCGGTCGGCCGAGACGGTGGTCAGATCGGCGGCGCGCAGCAGCTCTTCGGTCTCCGGCTCCAGCTTGAAGCCAAAGCGGGCGGCGTAGCGCGCGGCGCGGATCGCCCGCGTCGGATCGTCTTCGAAGGAGCGCGGGTGCAGCACTCGCAGCAATCCGCGTCCAAGGTCGCCCTCCCCCCCATGCGGGTCGATCAGGAGCGGCTCGTCTCCAAGCGGGATCGCGATCGCGTTGATCGTGAAATCGCGGCGGCCAAGGTCTGCCTCGATGTCCCCCGCCGGAGCGACGACCGGCAGGGCACCCGGCTCCGGATACGTCTCGGTCCGCGCCGTCGCGATGTCGATCTCGTGCCCGTCCACCTCGACCTTGACGGTCCCGAAGCGCTCGTGCTCGGCATCCGCGCCGCCCAGTCGCTCGGCCAGCGCCGCGACATCGCCGACGACGACGAGGTCGACGTCGGCACGCGGACGACCGAGCAGGAGGTCCCGCACCGCGCCGCCGACCAGGTAGACGGGCTCCTCCGCCCGCTCCCGCACAACCTCCAGCTCCGGGTAGGCGTCGCGCAGCGCCGCGCTCAGGTCGTCCATCGGCTCAGAGCCGAACGGGGATGCCGTCGGCGGCAAGTCGCTCCTTCGCCTCGCGGACGCGGTAGTGGCCGTAGTGGAAGATCGAGGCGCAGAGGACGGCGTCGGCGCCACCTTTGGCGATCGCCTCGCTGAGGTGCGAGAGCTCGCCGGCCCCGCCGGAGGCGATCACCGGCACGCTGACCGCCTCGGCAACCGCGCGGGTCAGCTCGAGGTCGTAGCCGTCGTTGGTCCCGTCTTTGTCCATGCTGGTCAGTAAGACCTCCCCCGCCCCGCGCTCGACTGCCTCGCGCGCCCACGCGACCGCCTCGCGCCCCTCGACCCGCTTGCGGCCGCCGTTGACGTAGACGCCCCAGCTCCCGTCCTCCTCACGCTTGGCGTCGATCGCGATCACCACGCACTGGGCGCCGAAGTGGTCGCCGAGCTCGCTCAGCAGCTCCGGCCGCGCCAGCGCCGCCGAGTTGACCGAGACCTTGTCGGCGCCGGCGTCCAGCACCGCCTGCGCGTCCTCGACGGAGCGGATGCCGCCGCCGATCGTGAACGGAATGAAGACGTTGTCGGCGGTCCGCCGCGCTAGCTCGACGATCGTCTCCCGCTGCTCGTGCGAAGCGGTGATGTCGAGGAAGACCAGCTCGTCGGCCCCCTCGGCGTCATAGCGCTCGGCCAGCTCGACCGGATCGCCGGCGTCGCGCAGCCCGACGAAGTTGGTGCCCTTGACGACCCGCCCGGCGTTGACGTCCAGGCAGGGGATCACCCGTTTCAGTGCCATCCGCTCAGCTTAAGGCGGCGATGCCCTCAGCGACGCTGAACTTCTTCTCGTACAGCGCCCGCCCGACGATCGCCCCTTCGATGTTGGGAGCTGCCTCCTGAGCGAGATCCTGGAGATGCGAGAGCTCGCCGACGCCACCGGAGGCGATCACCTGGGCCGAGGTCGCGGCGGCGATTTGATTCAGCTCCCGCATCGCCGGTCCCTCCATCGTCCCGTCCACCTCGATCGCCGTGCAGAGGAAGCGCTGGACGCCGCGGCCGCTGAGGTCGGCGACCGCCGCCGGCGCCTCGACGTCGCTGGTCTCGGTCCAGCCGGCGAGGGAGACCATGCCGCCGCGGGTGTCGACGGAGACGACGACGCGGTCGCCGTGAGCGGAGACGCAGGCATCGAGGAACTGCGGGTCGCGGAGCGCCGCGGTCCCGATCACCACTCGCTCGGCCCCGGCCGCGAGCACCTGGTCAACCGCCTCCGGCCCCCGCAGGCCGCCGCCGACCTGGATCGGGCACGCGACCGCCGCGGCGATCCGCCGCACCGCCTCGAGGTTGCGCGGCTCCCCGGCTTTCGCCCCGTCGAGGTCGACGACGTGGAGGAACTCGGCGCCTTCGTCGGCCCAACGCTTCGCCGCGTCGACCGGGTCGCCGTCATAGGTCGTCTCCCGCTCGTAGTCGCCCTGCAGCAGGCGCACGGCCTGGCCGCCGCGGATGTCGATTGCGGGATAGAGGATCACGGCGCGGCGGTCAGCCGGCCACGGGCGCGGAAACGCAGATGCCGGCGAAGTTCGAGAGCAGCCGCAGCCCGGCCGAGCTCGACTTCTCGGGGTGGAACTGGACGCCGTAGACGTTGTCGCGCTCGGCGGCGCAGGCGAAGCGGCTGCCGTACTCGGCGCTGCCGAGCAGGTCCCCGGCGTGGGGCCGCGGTGCGAAGGAGTGGACGAAGTAGAACGGGGTGCCGGATGGGATCCCCTCGGTCAGCCGAGACTCGCGCTTCCACTGGACCGGCGACCAGCCGATGTGCGGGACCTTGAGGCCGTCGGCCTCGAGCGCCTCAACCGGGCCGCCCAGCAGCCCGAGCCCCTCGGAGCCGCCGAACTCGGTCGTCGAGTCGAAGAGCAGCTGCAGGCCGAGGCAGATGCCGAGGATCGGCACCCCCGCCTCGCGGCGCTCGTCGATCAACTCGGCGAGGCCGAGCTCGCGGATCCGCTCCATCGCCCGCGGCATCGCGCCGACGCCAGGCAGGATGACGCCGTCGGCCGCCCGCACCTCGTCCGGATCGCGGCTGATCTTCGCCGTCGCGCCGACGTGCTCGAGCGCCTTCTCGGCCGAGCGCAGGTTGCCCATCCCGTAATCGAGGATCGCGATCCGCGCGGTCATTCGCTCAGGGTCCCCTTCGTCGAAGGCACACCGCTCTCCTCGGGGTCGATCGAGACCGCCACCCGCAGGGCGCGGGCGAAGGCCTTGAACGAGGCCTCGATCATGTGGTGGGCGTTGGTGCCCGAGCGGACCCAGATGTGGAGGGTGAGCTTGGAGCTGTTGGCGACGGCACGGAAGAACTCCTCGGCCAGCTCGCTGTCGAAGCCGGCGATCGAGACCACCGGCAGCTCGGCGGAGAAATCGCAGTAGGGACGGCCGGAGATGTCGATCGCGCACTCGGCCAGGGACTCGTCCATCGGCACCAGGGCCGAGCCGTAGCGGCGGATCCCGGCGCGGTCACCGAGCGCCTCGTCGAGCGCCTGTCCGAAGACGATGCCGACGTCCTCGACGGTGTGGTGGGCGCCGGTCTCGAGATCGCCTTTGGCCTCGACCTTCAGCCCGAGACGGCCGTGCCGGGCCAGCAGGTCGAGCATGTGGTCGAGGAAGCCGACGCCGGTCTCGGCGCTCGCCTCGCCCCCGTCGAGGTCGAGGGAGAGCCGAATCTGGGTCTCGGCCGTCTGTCGCTGCTTTTCAGAGGTTCTGCTCATCGCCTAATCATCGCTGACTCGCCATGGACGGGGAAGCCCTCGGCGGTGGCGAGGGCGTTGACGTGCGGGGCCAGCTCGGCAGCCGCGCCGTCGATCTCGACGTTGGAGATGCGGCGGCGGAAGGAGCCGGGGCCGAGCGGACCGGCGTAGCGACCGGCGCCGCCGGTCGGCAGAACGTGGTTGGAGCCGGCGAGGTAGTCGCCGAAGGCGGTGGCGCCGTGGCGGCCGACGAAGACGCAGCCGGCGGTCACCGCGCGGTCGGCGAGGAGCGCCGCGTCGGTCTCCAGCAGCTCCAGATGCTCGGGCGCGTAGGCGTTGGCAAGCTCAATCGCCGCCTCGGTCTCGGGCACCTGGACCAGCGCCAACGCCGCGTCGGCGACGCTGGGGCGCTCGGCGGCAGCCGCTTCGGTCGCCTCGGCGATCGCCTCGAGCACCTGCTCCTCGACCGCCACTGCCACCAAGGGGCTCTCCGGACCGTGCTCGGCCTGGGCACAGAGGTCGAGCGCCGCCCACCGCGGATCGGTGTCGTGGCCGGCGATCAGCATCAGCTCAGAGGGGCCGGCGAGGGAATCGATCCCGACCTGCCCGTAGACCGCCCGCTTCGCCTCCCGCACCCAGGCGTTGCCGGGGCCGACGATGACGTCGACGGGCGCCACGGTCTCGGTCCCGTAGGCAAGGGCAAAGACCGCCTGGGCGCCCCCCATCGCGTAGATCTCCTCCAGCCCGCAGAGCGCGGCCGCGGCGAGGACGAGCGGGTGCACGCGCCCGTCTGGGCCCGGCGGCGAGGCGACCGCCACCCGCTCGACGCCGGCGACCTGGGCCGGGATCGCGCACATGAGAATGGTCGACGGGTATGCCGCACGCCCCCCGGGCGCATAGACACCGGCGGCGCCGACGGGGACGTCGCGCAGGCGGACCCTCTGCCCGGCCGGAAGCTCGACCGTCTTCTCCTCGCCGATCTGCACCTCAGCGACGGTGCGGATGTTGGCGGCAGCGACCTCCATCGCCTCCCGCAGCTCGGGCTCGAGCACGGCAAGCGCCGCGGCGGCGTCGCCGGGATCGACCCGCAGCGATTCGAGGCCGGCGCCGGGCGCGTCGAAGCGAGCCGTCAGCTCCAGCACCGCCTCGTCCCCCCGCGTCAGCACCTCATCGAAGATCTCCTGCACGTCGACCGGGGGCGCCAGCTCGCTCGCCCATCCCCGCAGCGCCGAAGCGGTGTCGAGGGGGCCTTCCCACTCGAACCGGCGCGCTCTCATCTGCCGCTCGCCTCGCGCAGCTTCGCGGTCAGCTCGTCGATCTCCGCCGCTCGCAGTTTGTGGGCGACCCGGTTGGCGACGAAGCGGGCGGTGCACTCGAGGATCTCCTCGCGCACCTCGAGTTCGTTCTCTTCCAGCGTCCTGCCGGTGGCGACCAGGTCGACGATCCCGTCGCCGAGGCCGACCAGCGGCGCCAACTCGACCGAGCCCTTGACCTCGACCAGCTCGACCTGGCGGCCGGTTGACTCGAAGTACTGCTCGGCGATCCGCGGGTACTTGGTCGCGATCCGCATCATCCCCAGCCGTCGCTGGGCTTCGCCGAGGCGGTCGTCGCCGGTCTGCGCCGCCAGCACCATGCGGCAGCGGCCGAAGCCGAGGTCGAGCAGCTCGTAGACCAGCCGGTCGCCCTGCTCGAGCAGCACGTCCTTGCCGGTGATGCCGACGTCGGCCGCACCGGTCTCGACGTAGGTGGGGACGTCGGAGGGCCGCATCGTCACCAGCGTCATCCCCGACGCCTGGAAGATCAGCGAGCGCGAGTCACCGCGCAGCTCGGAGGTGTCGATGCCGACGGCGTCGAGCAGGTCGAGCGTTTCGCCATAGAGGGCGCCGCGCGGTACCGCAATCTTCAGGGGCCCGTCAGCCACGGCGCGCCTCCTCGAGCTGGGCGGTGTGGACGCGGTCCAGGTAGAGGGCGAAGCCAGCGGCGGAGAGGTCGAGCCCGAACTGCTTCATCAAGCCGTCATAACGGCCGCCGCCGCCGAGCACGTGCCCGACCGCGGGGTCGTAGACCTCGAGGATCGCGCCGCTGTAGTAGCCGAGGTCGCGCAGCAGCCCGAGGTCGATCTGGACCCGCTCGGCGGTGCCCCGCCGCCGCAACTCGTCATAGGTCTCGCTGAGCCGGGTCGTCGCCCGCTCGACTGCCGCGCCGCCAATTCCGTGGGCCTGCTCCAAGACCTCTCTGCCACCGCGAAGCTGGGTCAAGCGGACGCAGGTCTGCACCTGTTCGGCGCCGATGCCGGCGGCGATCAGCTTCTGCTCGAGGCCGACGAGGTCATGTGTAGCGAGGCTGGCGAGAATCGAGTTCCGCTCCTCACCCTCGACCCCGAGCTCCTCCAGCAGCTGCCGGTAGAGGTCGGCGTCGCCGAGGCCGATCACCGCCCGCCCCAGCCCGGCGGCGTCGAGCGCCGCCTCGAGGACCTCGATCACCTCGACCGTGCCCTCGTCCGAGGAGGCGCCGATCAGCTCGACCCCCGCCTGGAGGAACTCGCGCTTCTGACCGCTCTGCGGCCGGACGGCGCGGAAACCGCTGGCGAGATAGCTGAACCGGAATGGCGGCTCCCCGGTGGCGAAGCGCGAGGCCACCAGCCGGGCGATCGGCACCGTCATGTCAGAGCGCAGGGCCAACAGCTCGCCGCTGTCGTCGAAGAACCGGTAGGAGCTGCGGGTCGGGCCATCGGCGCGGGCCATCACCTCGTCGTACTCGATCGCCGGCGTCGCCACCTCGCCATAGCCGCGCTCTTCGAAGACCGCCATCAAGGCACCCTGGAGCCTGCGCAGCTCGCGCATCTCGTCGGGCAGCACATCTCGAGTTCCTGGCGGAATCGGGTGGATCATCGCGCCGACCTTACGAGAGCAGGTCGAAAACCCCTGCTAGGCAGGGACCTCCGCAGAAACCCGTTCGATCTGGGCGCCGAGCCCGCGCAGGCGCTCGTCGATCTGCTCGTAGCCACGGTCGATCTGGCGAATCTCGCCGATCTCCGAGGTTCCCTCGGCCGCGCAGGCAGCGATGAGCATCGCCATCCCGGCGCGGATGTCGGGACTGGAGACGCGCTCGCCGTGAAGCCGGCTCGGACCGCTGACGATCGCCCTGTGGGGATCGCAAAGCGTGATCCGAGCGCCCATCGCGACCAACTTGTCGACGAAGAAGAGACGGTTCTCGAACATCTTCTCGAAGATCAGGACCTCGCCTTCGGCCTGGGTGGCGAGGGCGAGGGCGATTGAGGTGAGGTCGGCGGGGAAGGCCGGCCAGGGCCCGTCCTCGATCTTCGGAATCGCGTCGCCGAGGTCGGCTTCGACCTGCAGGTGCTGCCCGGCGGGGACGAGCATGTCGGTGCCCTCGATCTCCGAGCGCAGGCCGAGGCGCTTGAACTGGCGCCTGACCATCGTCAGGTCCCCCGGCTCGACGTCGCGCATCCGCAGCTCTCCCCCGGTCGCCGCGGCCAGCGCCATGAAGCTGCCGACCTCGATGTGGTCGCAGGAGATGCTGTGCTCGGCCCCAGCTAGGTCGGCGGCGCCGTGGACGGTCATCACGTTTGAGCCGATGCCCTCGACACGGGCGCCCATCTTGGTCAGCAGGCGCGCCAAGTCCTGGACGTGGGGCTCGCAGGCGGCGTTGGAGATCTGCGTCTCCCCCGGGCAGAGCGCGGCGGCCATCAGCGCGTTCTCGGTCCCCATCACCGAGGGCTCGTCCATGAAGATCTCGCAGGCGCTGAGGCCGTTCGGTGCGGAGAGCTCGATCCAGCGGCTGCCGTCGACGCGGGCGCCGAGGTCCTTGAAGGCGTCCAGGTGGGCGTCGAGGCGGCGCCGGCCGATGAAGTCGCCCCCCGGCGGCGGCATTTTCGCCTCGCCGAAGCGGGCGAGCAGCGGCCCTGCGAGCAGGAACGAGGCGCGAATCTGCCGCGAGAGCTCCTCGTCGACCGCGCCGCCGGCGACGCCGCGGGCGCAGAGCCGGACGCTGTTGTCCCCCACCCAGGCGACCTCGACCCCGAGGTTCTCGAGCAGGGCGATCTGCGCTTCGGTGTCGCGGATTCGCGGCACCCGGTGCAGCAGCACCTCCTCCTCGGTGAGCAGGCAGGCGGCGAGGATCGGCAGCGCCGCGTTCTTGTTGCCGGCGACGGTGACCTCCCCGGAAAGGGGGACCCCGCCCTGAATGACGAACTTCTCCATCGTCCGGCTAGGGTAACGACCGTCATGGGGAGGCGACTGAAGGTCGTAATCGTGGTTCTCGCGGCGCTGCTCGCGCTGCTGCTCCTGAACGCCTTCATCACCGACGGCGAAACGGAGAGCGCGGAGATCACCGAACCTGGCGGCCGCATCTTCAAGCTGCCTGGAGGCGACCTCCAGGTGGTCGACCACAACCCCCAGGGCGGCTCGCCGATCGTCCTCATCCACTGCTTCAGCTGCGCGATCAACTGGTGGGACGGGATGGTGCCGCTACTCGAACGCAACCACCGCGTGATCGCCGTCGACCTACTCGGCCACGGAGGGTCCGAAAAGCCCGATTCCGGCTACACGCCGCCGGAACAGGCGAGGGTCGTCGGCGAGGCGCTGCAGCGTCTGCAGATCAGCGAAGCGACCGTGGTCGGCCATTCCCTCGGCGGATCGGTCACCGCGGCCCTGGCCGAGCAGAACCCGGAACTGGTCGGCCGTGCGGTGATCATCGACATGCCGCCCGACAACTCCTACGGCGACCTCGGCTTCATCGCCGGCCTCGCCTTCCAGCCACTGATCGGTCAGGCGCTGTGGCGGATCAAGCCGGACTTCAGCGTCCGAGACGGCCTCGGCGTCGCCTTCGCGCCAGGCTACGACGTACCAGACGCCTTCGTCGAGGACGTCAAGCGCATGACCTACACCTCCTACGACGACTCGCCCGCCGGAGTCGACGAGTTCCTCGACGACGACCCCCTCGACCAGCGCATGGCCGGTACCGGCAAGCCGCTGATGGTCCTGATGGGCGCCGAGGAGCAGGTGGTCAACGACCCCCAGCGGGCCCTCGACCAGTACAAAGCAGCGGTCCCCGACGCCCAGGTCCACCTGATCGCCGGCGCCGGCCACTCCCCCAACGTCGAGAGGCCCGGATTGACCGCAAAGCTGGTCGACCAATTCAGCGCCGAAAGCTGAGCATCTGGCTTTCTAGAGCCAGATACACCCCAGCCATGCAACCCCCATTGCAGTTTCAGCAACCCGTCCGAGGGTAGATCTACTGTACGAACCCATGTTCGATTCAAAGACCAAAATCACCAACCGGCTGACCGACGCCGCAGACCTCCTAATCGACTTCGCAACCCTAGGCGAGTACGGGCTAGAGCCCGTTGGGAGAACTCGCCAGGGTTGCGCAGACCGTCCCGCCACGAGCTCCACCAGGCCCCTCTCCACCACCCGGGCCCAAGTTCGCACCGCGAACTGCAGTTTGCTCCAAGAATCAGGTCTGTTCCGCCAGCGTCGCGTGCGCCCCGGCCAACCGGCCTAGCGCCCACCGCACCGGCCAGAACCCGGATGGTTTTGAGAGCCATCCGAGGTCCGGGCCGCGCATAGGCGCGAGCCCGAGACGTTCGGATGGCAAGCGATCCGCCGCGAGCACGGGGCGCCGCGTAGCAGCGCTACGCAAGCCACGTGATCGTGGCGTAGCGCGCGGCCAGCCCGAACGAAATCGGGCCGCGACTATGCGCGGCCCGGACCTCTAGAAGAACCGGCGGCGACCTACTCTCCCAGGGGGTTGCCCCCCAAGTACCATCGGCGCAGAGTGGCTTAACTGCTCTGTTCGGAATGGGAAGAGGTGTCTCCCACTCGCTATGTGCCACCGGAATTTTGCGAGACGCAACGCCCGGTGGAGCTTGAAAACCGCACAAGACCAGAGGTAGATAATTAAATATCCGTCAAGCCCTCGACCCATTAGTACCAGTCGGCTACGCACATTACTGCGCTTCCACCGCTGGCCTATCAACCTGGTGGTCTACCAGGGGTCTTACTCCCTCAAGGGGATGGGAGAACTTATCTCGAGGACGGCTTCCCGCTTAGATGCTTTCAGCGGTTATCCGTTCCGTGCGTAGCTAACCTGCGATGCCCTTGGCAGGACAACAGATACACCAGAGGCACGTTCATCCCGGTCCTCTCGTACTAGGGATGACTCCTCTCAATTCTCCAACGCCCACAGCAGATAGGGACCGAACTGTCTCACGACGTTCTGAACCCAGCTCGCGTACCGCTTTAATGGGCGAACAGCCCAACCCTTGGGACCTACTCCAGCCCCAGGATGCGACGAGCCGACATCGAGGTGCCAAACCG
>DASTYZ010000009.1:0-6091 GCA_035764545.1 Solirubrobacterales bacterium
GCCCCCAACATCGCCGGCAGCAGGGTCGTCGCCGCGGTGACGGCGACGACGACGGCGACCGCGGCGGTGAAGCCGAGGGTCGAGACGAGCGGGATCCCGGCGAAGGCGAGCGAGCAGAGGGCGATGACGACGGTGAAGCCGGCGAAGACGACGGCGCCGCCGGCGGTGGCCGTGGCGCGGGCGATCGACTCGCGCATCTCCATCCCTTCGCCGAGCTGGAGTTTGTGGCGGGTGACGATGAACAGCGCGTAGTCGATCCCGACCCCGAGCCCGATCATCGTCGCCAGGGTCGAGGCGACGCCGGGGACCTGGAGGACGTGCTCGAGCAGGCGGATGATCGCAAGCGAGCAGAGCAGCCCCAGCACGGCGGAGACGATCGGCAGCATCATCGCCGTCGCCGTCCCGAAGGCAAAGAGGAGGATGATCACCGCCGCCCCGAGGCCGATCATGTCGCTGGCACCGGTCTCCGGTTTGGAGAGCTGCTGGCCGACGTAGGCGCCGACCGAGGCTTCGATCCCTGCCGCTTCGGCGGGCTTGGCCGCGTCGAGAATCCGTTCGGCCTGCTCTTCGTCGATTTCGCCGGGGCCGACGTTGAGGACGACCGGGATGTAGCCGATCGTCTGGTCTTTGCTGAGGAAGCGGGCGCCTTCTTTGCTGACGGGGCTGACCGCCGAGTTGACCTCGCCCAGTTGGTTCAGGCGCGCCGCCGTTTCTTCGACCGCCTTCGCGTTCTGCGGCTGCGTCAGCTTGCCCTGGGGCGCGACGAGGACGAGCGGGTTACTTCCGAAGGCCTGTTCGGGCAGGTTGTCTTCGAGCAGTTCGGTGGCGATCGTCGAGTCGGTCCCCGGCAGCGTCAGGTTTTCGCTCGTCTTGCTGCCGGCGGCGCCGCTGATCGCCAGCAGCGCGATCGCCAGCACGATCCAGGCGGCGATGACGGGGTAGTGATGGCGCGAGCAGAAGCGGCCGATCGCGTACAGGGGCCCGGTCACTTCCCCATCATCCCTTCTGGGGCGGCCGTTTCCCCGGTCTCGAACGCCTCGGGGATCGTTTCGAGCGGTTTGGCGCCCAAGGCACGGCGGATCAGGACCAGCCGTTGCGCCCCGTTCGCCGCCATCGAGGCGACCAAAGGCCGCGGCCAGCCAATCGTCAGCTGGCCGACGGCATGAAGCTCAGCGTCGATCGTCGCGCTTTCCATCTCGTAGAGGAGCTCAATCACTTCGTCGCGACCGCCGAGCCGGCCGAACTCGATCGTTTCCTTGGGGGGATCGGCCTCGGCATCGAGCCCGCGCAGCGTCTTCGTCGTCGCGTCGACATGTTCCTGTTCCTGGGCGAGGAAGGTGCGGGCGACGGCGAGGTCCTCGCCGTGGAGCACCAAGACGACGCTTTCATAGACCTCGACGGCAGCGAGCTGGCGGGCGAGGAGCTGGTTCAGGACCCGGACGTCGCCTGCCTTGTCGGTGGTGGAGTCGCCGCCACCGCCGGCGCAGGAGATCAGCCCGGTGGCAAGACCGGCGAGGATGCAGGCAAGAAGGAGAGCACGGCGCAGCGGGCGGCCGCGCATGATTCGGTTCGAGGGCATGAAGAGGAGGCGAAGCCTATGAGCTCGGACAACCGCGACGCGCTGGAGGCGCTGGCGGCGGAGGTGCATCGCTGCCGGCTCTGCCCGCGGCTGGTCGAGTGGCGCGAGGCGCAGGCCGCCAACCCGCCCCGCCGCTATCGCGGTCAGGAGTACTGGGCACGGCCGGTCTCCGGCTTCGGCGACCCGCGCGCAAGGGTCGGCATCGTCGGCCTCGCCCCGGCCGCGCACGGCGCCAACCGGACCGGGCGCATGTTCACCGGCGACCGCTCCGGCGACTGGCTCTACGCCGCCCTGCACCGGGCCGGCTTCGCCAACCAGCCCTCCTCCGAGTGGCGCGGCGACGGACTGGAGCTGCGGGACGCCTACATCACCGCCACCGTGCGCTGCGCCCCACCCGCCAACAAGCCGACCCCGGAAGAGCGTGACACCTGCCTCCCCTACCTGCGCCGGGAGCTGGAGCTGCTCGACCGCTGCCAGGTCCTGATCGCGCTCGGCTCCTTCGGCTGGGACGGCTTCCTCCGCGCGGCCAGGGCGCTTGGCGAGGAGGTGCCGCGGCCGCGGCCGAAGTTCGGTCACGGCGCCGAGGCGGAGGTCGGGCGCTGGCGTCTGCTCGGCTGCTACCACCCGAGCCAGCAGAACACCTTCACCGGCAAGCTGACTGAGCCGATGACCGACGCCGTCCTCGCGCGGGCGCGGGAACTCGTGGGCTGAGCGCTTCCCTACCGGTGGAAACGGTTCCACCATTTTCACGGTCTCCTATTCGCTTCGCCAGCTACTTCGGGGGGGAACTTTGCAGAGGCCAAGGATCAAGCGGACGACGGAGGAGATCGAAACCCCCGACGGGGACATCATCCTGCTCCGACCAAGTGCCGGCCAGGACATCCGGATCGAGAAGCCCGACGCCGAGGAACGGCGGCTGCTCGCCGCCGTTGACGGAGAACGGACGCTCGAGCAGCTACGCGCAGAGTTCGGCGCCGAAGAGGTCGACGACCTGATAGCCCAGATGCAGGGCTTCGAGCTGATCGAGGACGCAGCCGACGACGAGCGGATCGAAGCCGCTGACCGGGAGCGGTTCGATCGCCAGCTGCGGTACTTCAGTGACATCGGCACCGCCGACACGCCGACTCCATCGGAATGCCAGGAGAGGCTGCGTGAGGCGAAGATCGCCGTCCTCGGGATGGGTGGCCTGGGCGGTTGGTCTGCTCTCACCCTCGCCTGCATCGGGATCGGTGAGATGCGGCTGATCGACTTCGACCGGGTGGAGGTGAGCAATCTGAACCGACAGGTCCTCTTCAGCGAGGCCGACATCGGCCTGCTCAAGGTTGAGTGCGCCGCCTCGCGCCTGCGTTCTTTCAACTCCGGAGTGAAGATCACGACCGAGGCGAGGCGGCTGGAGAGCGAGGAGGACATCGCCGAGTTCATCGCCGGCTCCGATTTCGTCATTGACGCCGCGGATTGGCCCTTTCCCGACATCGAGCGCTGGTGCAACTCGGCCTGCTTCGAGGCCGGGATCCCCTACATCACGATGAGCCACTTTCCCCCGGTCGCGCGTGTCGGTCCGCTCTACATTCCCGGCAAGACCGGCTGCTTCACCTGCCAGG
Organism: Solirubrobacterales bacterium; assembly: GCA_035764545.1. Taxonomy (GTDB): domain Bacteria; phylum Actinomycetota; class Thermoleophilia; order Solirubrobacterales; family 70-9; genus VAYN01. The sequence goes on from DASTYZ010000009.1 coordinate 3,181, forward strand.
AGATCGGTCACCGCCGCGAGTACCCGCTGTATGACGTCGCCATAGAGCAGGGACGAGCAAAAGCAAGTCCAGCAGCGACGCTGGGTCCGGCCTGTGGGCTGATTGGCGGACACGTGGCAATGGAGGCGATGCACCTATTGAGCGGGCTCTGCAGGCCCGCCGCACAGGGGGTCGCTCATATGTACGACCTGCGGACGATGGAGATCAAACGCGAGGTGGTGACCCCGGAGCCGGAGTGCCCGATCTGTGGCGACATGGAGCACGAGGAGATCAGCGAGAGCGCGGACGGGTAGGTTGCGGCGAGATGCGCCTCGCCACGCCGATCGCGATCCTCGTCCTGTTGGCGGCCCTAGCCGGTTGCGGATCCTCGGAAGAGACGACCGAAACCGGTCCGACGGGCCGCCCGACCGAGACCCGCCCGGAACTGCGCGCGGCCTTCCTGCGCGACCCAGGCTGCAGGCGACCGCCGGGGGCTTCGCGCTGGGCCTGCTCGGTCGGGGCATTCCGCTGCCAGGGCGTCGTCACCGACCGTGGTTACTCGATCTCCTGCTCGAAGCCAGGTCGCTCAGTCGCCTTCACCGTTCGCCCCTGAGCGCCGCGCCAGGCGCGAAGAGGGGTCGAGGAAGAGGACCAGCCAGAGGTAGGGCGCGAGGTCCGGGGCGAGGAAGGCGAGCGGCACCGAGAGCAGGAAGATGCCGGCGATGTAGCTGCTGCGGATCTGCGTTTCCCGATGGGTGCGGTCGTCGATCTTGGTCAGCCCGCGGCGCCGCGCGTCGACGTGCAACACCAGCCCGATCAGGACGACGAGCGCGAGGTTGACCGAGTAGAAGACGACGGCGGTCGTCGTCCCCCCGTACTCGCCGAGCAGCTCGCTGCTGAACGGGATCAGGACGATCGCGCCGAGGTAGACGAGGTTGAGGCTGATCAGCCGCCCGTCGAATGCCCTGACTTCCGAGAAGAAGCGATGGTGGACGAGCCAGAAGCGGCCGATCACGGCAAAGCTGATCGCGTAGGCGAAGAAGGTGTCGCGCTGGTCCCAGAGCGCGTTGTCGATCTGCCCCTCGGTCAGGTGCTTGCCGATGGTGATGTTGAGGACGAGCAGCGTGATCGCGATCGAGAAGACGCCGTCGCTGAAGGCGACGATGCGCCCGAACTCGACCTCGTTCTGATCCCGCTGCTTTGCCGCCGTCTCCGCCGCCACCCACGGATCATCCCCAGCCGCCGCGACGGAACCGAAACCCGATCCTTCCTAGAATGCAGCGAGTGCGCCGGCGTAGCTCAGTTGGTAGAGCACTTCATTCGTAATGAAGGGGTCCCCGGTTCAAGTCCGGGCGTCGGCTTAGTGTCGGACAATCGTTTTGCTCGCCGGCTGGACGAACTCGATCCCGAGGAGCGCGAGCTAGCCGAGGCGGCCACCCGGGCAGCCCGAACCTCCTTCGCAGGATTCGAGGAGAAGGACGGCTCCGAGTACCACCGAGCGCCGGGACTCACCCCCTCGGAGACGTGGGCGAGCGTCGCCGAAGAGCTTGGTCGGGTAGCAGCGCTGACGACCCTCGAGGGCTACCGGGACCGCGGACTTGTGGTCGCGGACGTCGAGTTGATTCATAAGGCGATCTTCGAGCCCGTCTTCGGCGAGAGGACCTTGGCCTTCCGTTCCCTACGAAAACACGGGGTGAATTTTCCAATCGTGATCGGCGAGAAGGAGGCGCCCCATCAGAAGACCCGTCGCGGAACCAGCGGCAAGCAGGTGAAACAGAGTCTCGGTAAGGCCCTCGCGACCTTCGAGCGCGACGTTGGGGCGCTGGACTCAGCCGACCAGCCGCTGCTCTACGACGCAGCGAAGGCGGCGGTTCGGCTCTACTCGAAGGTGATCGGCATCCACCCCTTCTTCGATGGCAATGGCCGCACGGCATGGGCTGTATTCAGCTATGCCCTCCAAAGATGCAGTCTCGTCGAGATCGCGATTCCTCCGACCGAGGAGACGCGGTGGGCTTTGGGCCAGGCCTTGAGGCAAGATGGCTCACAGAGCTACGAGCCTCTGACCACCATTGTCGTGGATGCAATCAAGCGGTCCGTTTGAAAAAGCCATGTGGCTGCGCATTCTCTAGAGCTAAGGTTTAGCGTCAAATTCAGTTCAACTGCGCGGTTTAAGCCCTATCGCAACATTGGCTCTAAACTCGTTTCAAGATTCATCGAAGCGCATACTTGGTACTTAGCGATGGAATAGCGATGAAACTTCACTTTTCAGACTACGACGGTCCAACCGGCCTTTTCATTGCCAATGGGAAAGAAATTCTCCCGCTGAGTGGCGCTGCCGGTGCCACCGCCTTCGTCGGCGCCGGAATGCAGGCCGGGACCATCGATCCGCAGCAGTTGGCACGGATCCAGGCTGCGGTCGATAGCGCCAGCGCCTCCGGCGCAAGCCGTTCGCATGGCGCCCCCTAGACGGGCGGTGCCGCTCTTCTACTTCTTCCGCTGCCGCCGTTCCAGGACTTCGCCGAAGGCTTTCTCGATTTCGGCGGTGAGGGTGAGGCGGAAGGTGGCGTTTAGGGCGTCGAAGGCGAGTGGGCGGAGGCGGCCGATGGCCTCGATGATCTCCTCCCAGCCCTCCTCGGGGCGGCCGGCGTCGTCGAAGGGCTTCCAGACCTTGTCGACGAAGAGCTCGACGAAGGTGCGGGCCGAGGACTGGGCGTTGCGGCTGAGTTTCTCGATCACGGCGAGGGCGGCGGGCAGCTCGATGCCCATCGCCAGCACTTCCTCGGCGGCGCGGATGAGGGCTGGGCTGGGAGCTTCGTAGCGCTCGTCGCCGAGGTCGTGGAGGAGGCCGAGCCGCTGGGCTTTTTCCAGCAGCTTGTCCTCGTCGGTGCCGAACTTCTCGTTCAGCTCCTCGCGACTGTAGACCTCGGGCGCC
>DASTYZ010000010.1:0-10301 GCA_035764545.1 Solirubrobacterales bacterium
AGATCAGCGAGACCATGCCCCCCACCAATGCCTCCTCGGTGGTGGGAGAGAGCCCGGCGAGAACTTCCGCGGGGCGACCTTCCCGGCCCGCCTGGAAGTAGGGGACGAGGCTCTGGATCGCGGCGTCGTAGCGCTCGACCACGACCGGTCCGGCGACAAGCGCCTCGACCATGCTGAGGCGGGCAAGATGCGGCTCGGCGGTGAGGAACTCGAGCATCGCCTTGATGCCCGCCCGGATCGCCTGGGGCCACTCGTCCTCCTGGTCGAAGGCCTCTCCCACCCGTTTGCTCAGCTCGGCCATGACCGTGTCGTAGGCCTCGACGAAGCACTCGTCCTTGCTGTTGAAGTGCTCGTAGAAGGTGCGCCGGGAGACCGCCGCGTGGCGGGTGATGTGGGCGATCGTGGTGCCGCTGTAGCCGTTTTCGGCGACGGCCTCGGCCAGCCCGGCGATCAGGCGCTCGCGCTGGTTATGGGCGACGAACTCCCGCGGCAGCCCGTGGCGGCCCGGCGGGAGCCGAGCGAGCTCCGGCGGGTACTCGGGAGCCTCAGCAGACTGATTGGTTAGATCATTCAAGAGAACCGACGATACCGGTCCATGCAAGCGGGCCATCGATTGGCTGACGAACCAGTTTTTAATTTCATCGTTCTAGGCCGCCGCGGCCTCTCGGGCCGCCGCGGCGCCGAGGTAAGGGGTCAAGGCGAACTCCACCAGCTCCGGCAGCAGCTCGGCGATCGCCTCCGGCTGATCGAGCGCCAGTCGCTGGTAGAGGATCCAGAAGACGCCGCCGATGGTTGCTTCCTCGAGTGTCGCCGGCAGATCGGCCCCATGCGGGGAGACATCGCGTCCAAGTTTGAAAAGGGAGACGAACGCCTGCTGGGACTCCTCGTAATAGCTGACCGCGGCCGGGCCGGCGGCGAGCGCCTCGACCATGCAGGTCCGCGCCAGCGCCGGTTTCTCGGCCACGTAATCGAGAAACGCGGCGAGACCCGCACGGACCCGCTCGGGCCAGCTCTCGAGTGAGCCGGCGGCCGTCACCACCTGCTCCAGGGCCGCAGACATCGCGAACTCCTGGGCCGCGAGGAAGCACTCTTCCTTCGAGCCGAAGTTTTCGTAGAAGGTGTTGCGGGCGATACCGGCGCGCTTGACGATGTCGGCGACGGTCACCGCGCGGTAGCCCTGCCTCGCCGTCTCCTCGGCGAGCGCGGTGACGATTCGGGCCCGCTGATGCTGGGTGATGAACTCGCGAGGAAGCTGCTGCCGGCCGGGAAGTGGACGCGCTGTTGAGTTTGGAGCCACGAACGAAACAGTACCGAAGTCGGATCGTTGGGATGCCGGAGCCTCGGAACGGATACCGTTTAGGTACCAAAACTAGACAATCTGTTTTACCAATCAATAGACCGGGCGGGGAATTTGACCGGAAAGCGTCAGCGCATCCTTCAGGGGATGCTCGAATCAGTGGGGACCAAAGGGTACGAGCAGACCACGGTGCAGGACGCGATCGAGGCTGCCGGCCTCTACCGCCAGGCCTTCTACGACAGCTTCGAAGACAAGGAGGACTGCTACCTGCAGGCGCTCGACGCCGGTTCCGCTTGGATCGAGCTGGCGATGCGCGAAGCCGCGGCCGGTAGCGGCAGCTGGCGCGGGCGTCTCCGCGGCGCGCTTGCGGGCTTCCTTTCCTTCCTCGACGAGCAGCCCGCGATCGGCCGCGCTCTTCTGGTCGAAGTCCATGCCGCCGGCCCGCAGGCGGTGCAGAAACGAACAGATGCGATGGAGCGGGCCGCCGAGTTGATCGACCAGGCGCGAGAGGAAAGCGATGGCCCAGCTCCCGCAATTTCTGCCGAGGCTGTCGTCGCCGGCATCCTCGCCGTCCTTCACGGCCGGCTTTCCTCCCGGCAGGCGGGCGGCTTCAGCCAGCTCCTTCCCGAGCTGATGTACCTCGCCGTACTGCCTTACTTCGGCCCCGAGACGGCCGCCACCGAGCTCCGCGGCGAGGCGAGCTAGCCGCTTACAGGCCCTCGCCGTGGCGACCCTCGCCGGCCGCGAACCGGGCGGCTCCCCGCGCCGCCACCTCGAGCACCTCACGGCCGAGCCGGTGCTCCAGCTCCAGCCCTTCGACCAGGGGCATGCCGGCGCCCTCGATCGCGGCCCGACGGTCGCTGAGCATGGTCTCCTGGGGGAAGGCGGCGAGTCGCTCGGCAAGCTCCAGCGCCCGGTCGAGGTGCTGCCCCGGTGCGACCACCTCGGTGAGGAGGCCGATTCTCTCCGCCTCCTCGACTTCGACCGCGCGGCCGGTGAGGATCATGTCGAGCGCCCGGCCGAGGCCGACCACCCGGGGCAGGCGCTGGGTCCCGCCGTCGATCAGCGGCACTCCCCAGCGCCGCTCGAAGCAGCCGAAGACGGACTTCGGCGTCGCGATCCGCAGATCGCACCAGAGCGCAAGCTCGAGTCCGCCCGCCAGGCACCAGCCGTCGATCGCCGCGATCGTCGGCTTTGCCGGCGTCCGCCGCGTGAAGCCCATCGGGCCGCCTGGATCGTCGACGTCGAGATCGATCGCCTTCAGGTCGGCCCCGGCGCAGAACGACTCGCCGCCGGCGCCGGTGAGGACGAGGACCCGGGCGCCGTCGTCGGCCTCGAACGCGTCGAGCCCGCGCCGCAGCTCCGTCGCCGTCGCGGCGTCGACCGCGTTGCGCCGCTGCGGCCGGTCGATCGTCAGTACGGCGGCTGCCCCGGTGCGCTCGTAGCGGACCTCGCTGCTCATCCGCGGATCGTCCCACACCGAAGAACGGGAGCGGGCGGGCTAGTCAACGCGCGGATCACGGGGTTCACGGTGACGCCCGGCTCCCAGAGTGTGCGCCCCGGTCGCTGACCTGGAGGGGCAGGACATCCAGGTCGATCGCAACGGTAGGCGCCGGTCCGGACGACTCGGAGGCAAAAACGACCGGCGGTGACGCTCGTTGCCTGCCGTGCGCGTAGCCTTCGCGCTCAGAAGCTCGTGACGTCACCTTCGAGACCCGGTTCCTGCTTGGCTTTCGCCGGTCCCCGGTCTCTCCCGGTCGCAGAACGAACTTACTCCTGCCCCCGGGTCAGCGCTAGGGGTGGCGCGACGAGGATCCCGCAAACAGCGCTCTAAAGGGTTGGAGTCAGAACCCCGAGCTGTCCGGTTACCCTCACGTGGTGCGGATTGACGAGATCATCACTGAGCGCCGGCCGACCTTCTCGGTCGAGTTCTTCCCGCCGAAGACGGCGGAGGCCACCGAGCAGCTCTACGAGACGGCGCGGGAGCTGCGCAAGCTGGATCTCGACTTCGTCTCCGTGACCTACGGCGCCGGCGGCTCGAACCGTGACGGGACGGTGGAGATTGCCCGGGCGCTGAAGGACGAGATCGGGTTCGAGACGATGGCCCACCTTAGCTGCGTCGGCGAGACGACCAAAGGGCTGGCGACGACGCTGGACCGGATCGAGGCGGCGGGGATCGAGAACGTCTTCGCCCTGCGCGGCGACCCGCCGCGCGGCCAGGATGATTTCGTCCAGCCCGAGGGCGGCCTGGCCAGCGCCGCCGAGCTGGCGGAGTTCATCTCCACTGGCTGGAGCTTCGGCATCGGCGGCGCCTGCTTCCCGGAGGTGCATCCCGAGGCGCCCGACCTCGACACCGACCTCCGCTACTTGAAGACGAAGGTCGACTCGGGCGCCAGCTTCCTGATCACCCAGCTCTTCTTCGACAACCAGGTCTACTTCGATTTCGTCCGCGAGGCGCGGGCGCGGGGAATCGAGGTGCCGATCATCGCTGGTGTGATCCCCGTCGCCAGCTTCGCCCAGACGAAGCGGATCTGCGACCTCTGCAACGCGACGATCCCGCCCGCGCTTGAAGCGGCGTTCCAGGCCGCGGGGGGCGACCCAGAGCGAGAGTTCGAGCTGGGGATCGCCTACGCCGCGCAGCAATGCGCCGAGCTGCTGATCGCGGGAGCTCCGGGAATTCAGTTCTACGCCTTGAACCGTGCCCCGGCAACGCGGGCGGTGTTGGGGGCCCTGCGCGCCTCGCGTCCGTGGGAGCGGGTCCGGGGTGACGCCGCCGAAATCGAGCGTACGGAATAATCTTCTAGACCATGGGCAAGGGAGAGCGCGAAAGAGAACGGCTGCGGGAAGAGCGGATCGCCGCTGAAAAAAGCGAGAAGAGCTCTGGGCGCAACCGCCTGTTGATCGGTTACGCGGTCGTCTCCACGGTGGTGATCGCGATCGCGGTGGTCGTCTTCCTCCTCGTCAGCGGCGGCGACGACAGCAGCAGCGCCGGTGGCAACACCGACGACGGCGGCTCCCACATCAACGTCAACCAGGAAATGGGCTCGACCAACGGCATCCAGCCGGACGAGCGCGCCGGGATCATCCCCCCGGCGGCGAAAGAGACCAACCTGAAAGCAGCGGCGCAGAAAGCGAACTGCGAACTGCGGCTGAAACTGCCGGACGAGGGCAAAGAACACCTCCCGGTCAACTCGGCCGAACCGAACTACAAGACCAGCCCGCCCACCTCCGGTAATCACGTCGAACCGCCTTACCAGCAGGCCGACGGCGCCTACAGCGAGGAACCGAAACAGCTCGACGCGGTGCACTCGCTCGAGCACGGGCGGATGGCGATCGAGTACTCGCCCGACCTGCCGGAGCAGGCCCAGCTCGAACTGAAGGGGCTCTACGACACGATGTACGGGGCGACGCTCTTCTTCCCCTACGAGGACATGGTCTACGACGTCGCCGCGGTGACCTGGACCAACCTCCTCACCTGCCGCGAATACAAGGGCCAGGCCACGCTCGACGCGATCCGCGCCTTCGGCAAGGAAACCTGGGGCAAATACGGCGGCGAGCCCGTCGAAGGCTTCACCTTCACCGGCCCGACGCCGGCCGCCCCCGAAAGCTAAGTGGGATCCTCCTAGGCGCGGTAGGCGGGGAAGTACCCGCCCGGGTCGCGACCTTGGCTCAGCTGCTCGTAGCGCTGCCGGTCGCAGACGAGCTCTGAGGTCAGCCAGGTCAGCTGCCGGTTGGCGAAGCCGCGCTTGAACTCCTCGAGCGCGTCGCCGGGGGTGATGCCGCCACCGAGGTTGAGCGGCAGGCCGAGCTCGCCGGCGTGCTCGATCAAGCGGGCGACGACGTTCTTCATCGGCGAGTCGCGGAGATGGGAGTCGGCGCTGCCGCTGAGGTAGTAGTGGAGGTAGCCGTCGCTGACGGTGACGATCGAGGCGGCCGCGAGGGTGCCGCCGGGGGCGTTTGCGAGGAGGAGCCAGGTCCGCGGCGCCTGCAGGATGCGCTCGAAGTACTCGGGGCCGAAGAAGTAGTGCTCGCCGGCGCCGGCGCGGCGCATCGTCTGCTCGTAGACATCGAGGAAGCCGCCCCGCTGCTCGGCCGTGGCCTCGGTGCCGGGGAGCAACTCGAGCTGGTATCCGGCCTCGAGGTTGCGGCGGACCTGGCGACGATCACTCGGCCGGCTCTTCGGCGGCAGCTCCGGATCGGCGATCTGGACAACGTTGCGCTCGGTCGGGTTCGCAAGGGGCGACGGGCCGAGGGCGTGACGGATGAAGACGCTGACCAGGCCGGTGGCGCTCCAGTAGATCGAGGTGGGATCGAGGCCGAACGCAGTTGTCCCCGGTATGCGGGGAGAAGTGCGTTCGGCTCGCTCGGCCAGCCCCGGGTAGCCGTAGGGGGAGGTTGCGTCACGGGCGTCGGTGCCGGGGACTTCGCGGACGATCAGCGGACCGACGAGCTCGCCCTCCTCGGTCTCGATCCGGAGCGTGTGGGTGACCCCCTCGGCCTCTAGAAAGGGCCGGGAGCGGAAGAACTCGTCGCTCGTCGCGGCCGCGCCGCCGTCCTCGAGCAGCTCGGCCCGGGCGGCGCTCACTTGAGCAGGTCCGCGGCGGCGGCGCGGAACTCGTCCGGCAGCACTCCCCAGACCTCGCAGTCGTCCGGCGGGCCGTCCTTGCGGGCGAGGTGCGCGCGCATCGTCCCCTCGTGCTTCCAGCCGAGCCCGGCGACGGTCTTCTTCGCCACCTCGTTGCGGGCGGGGATGCGGCCGTAGACGCGGTGGGCGCCGTACTCGTCGAAGGCCTTGGCGATCGTCAGCGCCTCGGCCCGGCGGCCGACGCCCTTGCCGCGGACGTCGTCGCCGATCAGGGCGCCGAGCTCCGGGGCGGTCTGGCGGAAGAGGCCGTAGAGCGCGGTGAACCCGACTGGCTCTTCGTAGCCCTCGACCTCGATCGCGAACTTGCGGTCCTCGCCGGAGTCGTCCATCGCCCGCCGTGCCCAGCCTTCGGCTTCCTCCAGCGAAAAGCCCTCCCGCTGCTCCATCAGCGACCCGATCGCCTCCGGGTTGTTGAACCAGCGGTGGACGGCGGGCGCGTCGCCGGCTTCGAACTTGCGAAGCGTGACCTGCGGGCGGTCGGTGCTCACGCGCGAACCCTATCCCGCTCAGTCCGGAGCGAGGCCCTGGGCGGTGAGGACGAGCCAGATGGTTTTGGCGAGGATGCGGGCGTCGAGGGAGAAGCTGCGGTGGTCGACGTACCAGACGTCAAGCTCGATCCGCTCCTCCCAGGGGATGCCGGCGCGACCCTGCACCTGGGCCCAGCCGGTGATTCCGGGCAGGACCTCGTGGCGGCGTTTCTGCTGCGGCGTGTAGTCGTCGACCTGGGCCTTGATCGTCGGCCGCGGACCGACGATCGCCATCTCGCCGCGGAGCACGTTGACGAGGTTGGGGACCTCGTCGAGGGAGGTGCGGCGGAGAACCCGGCCCGGCCCGGTGACCCGCGGGTCGTCCCGGTAGACGATCTTGCCGACGCCGACCGGGTCAGAGCCCTGGACCATCGTCCGCAGCTTCCACATCTCGAACTCGCAGCCGCCGCGGCCGACGCGGCGCTGGCGGTAGAAGACGGGACCGCGGCTGGTCAGTTTGATCGCGATCGCGGCGATCAACAGAACCGGCGAGAGGATCGCCAGGGCGAGGGCGGCGATGAGGATGTCGAAGGCGCGGGGCATCAGCGGGTCCCCTCGGCCTTCTCCCAGCGCCCGCTGGCGCCACCGCGGAGGCGGTCCCAGAGCCCGGCGGCGATCGAGGCGGTGGTTAGCACGTAGTAGCGGGCGATCCGAAATGGGGCAATTGGCAGGAAGCGTCCCAGCAGGGCGCCGGCGAGCAAGGCGAGCTGAAGGGCGAGGGTGAGCGTGTAGAGCCAGCCGTCGCCGAGGAGGAAGAGGTTGGCGACGAGGGCAGCCACGTGGAGCAGCGGGCTCAGATAACGGAGCAGTCGGTGGGAGGCGATCTCGAAGGCGAAGAGGGGCGGGTAGCCGCGGGGCGAGAGCATCCCTTCGCCGGCGACGATGTCCCAGAGGCCGACCATCATCCGCCGTTTGCGGGCGAACTCGCCCTCGATCGTCGGCACCATCTTCTCCTCGGCGCGGGCGCCCGGCGCGTAGACGGAGCGAAGCCCGCGCTTGGCGAAGGCGAAGGGGAAGCTGAGGTCGTGGCTGCCCGAGGGCGCGAGCGGGACATAGGCCTCGCGCCGCACGGCGTAGATCGCCCCGTTGCCGGCGGTGACGCCGGCGAGCGCCGACTCCATCTCCCGCACCGCCATCTCGTAACGCCAGTAGGCACCCTCCATGTTGTTCCCCTCCGGGTCCTGGAAGCGGACCTGGCCGCAGGCGTAACCCACCTTCGGATCCTCGAAGGGATCGATGAGCTGGCGCAGGGCGTCCGGCGCCCAGCTGCTGTTGGCGTCGGAGAAGGCGAGGACCTCGCCGGTGGCTTGCGCGGCGGCGGCGTTGAGGGCGGCGACCTTGCCGCCGGGCGGCAGCTCGAGGACGAGGTCGGCACCGGCCGCGCGGGCGCGCTCGGAGGTGGCGTCGCGGGAGCCGTCGGAGGCGACGACGATCTGGAGGCGATCGCGCGGGTAGTCGAGGGCCAGCGCGTTGGCGACTTTGGCAGCGATGACGTCCTCCTCGTCGTAGGCGGGGACGATCAGGGAGACGGTTGGCGGCTCATTCGGGTGACCTCCAGCTTGTCGAGCTGGCGCTCTCCCAGATGAACTCCGCAAACGAGTCAAAGAAGCCAGTACCAGCGGATAGCCAAGGTGCGTATAGACGAGAGCGCCGGCGCTGAGCCAGAAGACGATCGCGGCGACCGTGTTCATGAGCGCGCCTCGATCAGCTCGCCATAGAGGTCGAGATGGCGACGGGCCGCCTCATCCCAGGAGTAGGGACCGGCGGCGGCGCCCGCGGCGGCTGCGCCGAGCTCGGCCCGCGCGCCCTCATCGTCAACCAGCTCCCGCAGGGTCTCGGCGAGAGCGCCGACGTCTCCCGGCGGCACCAGCCGCGCGGCGCCGCTCTCGGCCACTTCCGGGAAGCCGCCGACGGCGCTGAGGACCAGGGGCTTGCCGAAGGCGAGGCCGGTGTAGAGGACGCCGGAGTGCTCGGCGTCGAGGTAGGGGAGGACGACGAGGTCGGCGCGGCGGAAGATCGCCGGAATCTCGGCCTCGTCAACAAAACGGGTGAGGAAGCGGACACGGCCGCTTATCTCGCCCGCGCGCCGGCGCAGCGGCTCCACCTCCATCCGCGGGTTGCCGACGATCCAAAACTCGGCCTCGCCACCGAGCCGGCCGTAGGCCTCGATCAGGTTCTCGATCCCCTTGTAGGGACGGAGCAGGCCGAAGCACAGGATCACCGGTCCCTTAGCCCCCTCGAGCTCCGGCGGCAGCGGCTTCTCCTCCGGCAGCTTGGTCAGGTAGTCGAAGGCGCCGTGGGGAATGACGCGGACCTTTGCCGCCTCGATGCCGACCTCGTCCCGCAGCCGCGCCGCGCTGTGCTCGGAGTGGGCGACGACCGCGTCCATCGCGCCGAAGACGCGCTGGGCCGAGCGCACCTGCCGGCAGCTCGGCTGTGGAGGCAGGATGTAGTGCGCGGTCATGACTCGGGGGCGCCGCGGTGGCAGCAGGCGGGCGTCGAGCGCCGGGATCGTCAGCCACTGGTAGTGGACGACGTCGCCGTCGAGGGCGCGGCGCAGTCGCAGCATGTCCGGCAGGTGCTCGATGGCCTTAAAGGGGAGGCGGGCGCGAGCGTCGAGGCCGCGGGCGGCGGTGCGGCGGTAGAAGCGCTCGTCGACGCGGTAGCCGTCAGCCTTCGGCACCGGCCCGTGGAGGAAGCGGCTGGTCAGCAACTCGACCTCGGCGCCGCCGCGCGCCAGCGCCGCCGCGAGGGCGCGGTCGTAGGGCGGCGTGAACGCCGAGGGGTCGACGAGTTGAATCTTCATATGTAGGCCCCGTTGTGGAAATCCTTAACGGGGCAGCGGGATTATCGTGACCCCCTTGCCGCCCACGCTCTCCTACTGCGTCGTGAACACCAACGGCCGCGATTACCTGCTCGCCTGCCTGGCCGCGATCGAGCGCACCCACCCGCAGGGGGTCGAGCACGAGATCCTCGTCCTCGACAACGCCTCAGACGACGGTTCCGCCGAAGCGGTGCGCGGGCTCGGCAGGGGAATCAGGCTGATCGCGCTCGAGCAGCGGACCGGCAAGGCCGAGAACGACTCGACCCTGATGCGGGAGGCCGAGGGGAAGTACTGCCTGCTGCTGAACGAGGACTCCGAGCTGCGGCCGGGCGCGGCCGCAGCGCTGGTCGCCGCGCTCGACGCCGATCCGAAAGCCGCCGCGGCGACCGCGCAGCTGCTCGACTCCGACGGCAACCCGGTCCCGTCCGCCTGGCGCTTCCCGGGCGTGGGAACCGCGGCGATCGGCGCCCTCCTTCTCCACCGCCGCTTCACCGTGCAGAGCATCGGCAGCGAGACGCGCCGGGTCGACTGGGCGCAGTCGAGCGCATTGATGGTTCGCCGCGAGGCCGCGGCTGCGGTCGGCTACATGGACCCGGCCTTTTTCGTCTACTACGACGAGTGCGACTTCGCCAAGCGCCTCGCCGAGGCCGGCTGGCATTCACTCTTCGTCCCTGCCGCCGAGGCCGTCCACCACGACCAGCTCTCGACCGACCTCGCCAAGGGCCTGCCGCGGATCGTCGAATTCCACCGCAACCGCGACCTCTACATGCGAAAGCACCACTGCCCCGCCGCCGCCCTCGCGGTCCGGGTCCTCACCGCCTGGACCTACGCGCTGCGCGCCTTGGCCGCCGCCGTCCTGCCGAACCGACCCGCACCGATCATGTGGGCCCACGCCCGCCAGGCACTCTTCCCCAACCGCGGCGAATCTCTGAGGGACCGAGCGAGTTCCGTGGTTCCTTAGTCCGGATATACACGACTAAGGAACCACGAAACTAAGAACGTAGGTCC
>DASTYZ010000011.1:0-6051 GCA_035764545.1 Solirubrobacterales bacterium
GGCTGCTCGCCGACTACGACTGCATGGAAGACATCGACGTCGTCAGCAACGGCCTCAGTGAATCGCTGGCCGAGCTCGAGGCGGCGGCCGGCAAGGCCGTCAAAGCCGCCTGACCCCACTCCCTAGGCTTTCCCCATGCCCCTGCTGCTGATCCTGCTCTTCATCGTCGTCCCGATCGCGGAGCTCTACGTGATCATCCAGGTGGGCCAATGGATCGGCGTCGTCCCGACCCTGATCCTGCTGCTGGCCGACGCGATCCTCGGCTCGATGCTGCTGAAACATGAGGGGCGCGGAGCGTGGCGGCGCTTCAACGAAGCCCTGGCGGCGCGGCGGTTCCCGGGCCGCGAGGTCGCCGACGGCGTCTTGATCGTGATCGGCGGCACCCTGCTGCTGACCCCGGGCTTCCTCACCGACATCGTCGGCCTCTTCCTGCTGGTGCCGCCGACGCGGGCGATCGCGCGGCGGGTGTTGAAACGATTGACGATCGGCCGCTTCACGGTGGTCGGGATGGGCCCCGGTTCCGACGCCGGTCCCTTCGGCCCACCTCCCGGCAACGGACCGAGCCGCGGTCCCAGCCGCGATTACGACTTCGAGGGCACCGCCGAAGAGGTGCCTCAAAACGGCGAGCCGCGGCTACCCCGCAGCGACCGGGACTGATGCAGACGGGGGACCGCCAGACGGACCGGCTCCTCCTCCGCCAGCCCAGCCGCGACGACCGCGCCCTCTACCACGCCCACTTCACCCACCCGGAGATCGAGCGCTGGCTCCGGCCACCTCCCCTGCCCCCCTTCAACGCCGGCGCGATCGAAGAGCTCGTCGAGGGCGACCAAGCCCACTGGTCAAACCACGGCTTCGGCCCCTGGGTCCTCATCGAGAAAAACTCCGGAGCCTTCGCCGGCCGCGGCGGCCTTCACTGGACCACGGTCGAGGACACCGCAGCGATCGAGCTCGCCTGGAGCGTCGAGCCCGCCCTGCACAACCGGGGCTACGCAACCGAGACGGCGCAGGCGGCCATCAAGTGGGCGCGCGAGCTGCAGATCGAGGAGCTGGTGGCGCTGGTGCTGTCGGCGAACACGCCGTCGCGGCGAGTCGCCGAGAAGTCAGGGTTCGAACCGGACGGCGAGGTTGCCCATGCTGGTCTGCCACACCTGCTTTTTCGACTGAGGCTCCGCGATGCGGTCGAGAAGGAAGGCTTTGGGGGACGGTAGACGCCCAAAGCTTCCTCGATCTCTTGGCGACTTAGCTCGGCCATTTCCGAGTCTCACCGAGAGTCTTGTCTTTGCCGTTGGCTTTATACCAGCCGATGGTCAGACAGCTGGTTCGACATGCCACACCCTCAAAGACCCCGAAGGTGTTGCCCGTTGGCACCTCCGAGGTCTCGATAACCCAAGAGGTCCCGTTCCAATATTGGGCCATGGGACGCCAGACTTCGCTGGCGTCAAGCCAATCACCCACGGCCACGCATGGTGAGCTTGCAGCACAGGACACGTTCTGTAGCGGGGTGTTCATGGAGCCCGTCGGATTAGGGCTCGTCTGGTGCGACCACGAGGTTCCATTCCATTTGACTATGAATGAAACCTGGACGCTGCTTTTGTTCGTGTATCCGCCCACTGCGGTACAGCTGGAAGAGCTGCTGCAGGAGATATCCAACAGCGTGCTTCGTTTGGGTTCTTCCGCAGGTTTCGGCGCCACCTGCGAGGTCCACGTAGTCCCGTTCCAGGTCGCGATCATCCCCCAGTAGGTCGTGGCGCCGGTGTAGTAGCGACCAACTGCAGTGCAGGAGGTCGTCGAGACACAGTCGACGCCGGTGAGTTCGCCTCCAATGGCGCTCACTCCGGTAGGAAGGGGCACGGTCTGCAGTGACCATACCCCAGAGTTGCCACGCATCGCCACCAAAGACGAGGCGCTACCGGTGCCGCTATAGCCAACCGCGATGCATGCGGTGATTTCTTTACAGGAAACACCTTTCAGGCGCGTTTCGGTTTTGCCTTCCACTTTCGGGGTTTCCTGGATGGTCCATTTCGTGCCGTTCCAGACCTCGACAAGAGAGCGCGTTCCTTCTCCGGTCGTATACGAGCCCGCTGCGACGCAGGACGTTTTCGACAGGCAGTGATCCGCCTGCAGTTCCGCCGAGGTAGCGCCGACAGGAGTTTCCGTCGACTGGTTGGACCACGAGCTTCCGTTCCAGTACTGCGCGTAAGGGCTGCTCGTTCCTCCGCTGGCCGTCTGCTTACCAACAGCCGTGCAGGCGCTCGTACTTTCGGGCTCGCAAGCCATGTCGTAGAGCGCGCTGTGTTCGGCACCACTGGCATTGGGCGTCGTTTCGATGATCCAGCGCGGCAACCAGAACGTCGTTTCGCTGTTGACGTCTAGCAGGGGCTCTTGGATGCCATCCCCTGACGTGTCGGTCCAGCCTTTGTTGCCAGCGTTGATCAGCTTCGTGCGAATCGCTTCCGCGTCGGCTTTGGAGTTGGGATTCGACTGCGCCGCAAGAATCGCGGCTGCACCTGCCACATGGGGCGCGGCCATCGACGTACCACTGTTGTAGTTGTAAGTTTTGCCGGGCACGGTAGACACGATGCAGGTCCCAGGAGCCGCAATATCAACCACAGATCCGTAGTTGCTTGACTGGAAGCCATTGTTCCACCGGCGATCGTCCAACCCGCCGTTTTCGCAAGTGACGCCGGAAAGACCCCCAGCTTTGCCGTCATAGTCCGCGATGGCAGATACCGTTATCGCGTTTGAGTTCTTTGCTGGGCTGACAGTGCTTGCGTTGATGCCGTCATTTCCAGCTGCCGCCACAAACACTACCCCGGCTTCAGCTAGCGAATTAACCGCGGTTTCAAGCGCTGGCAAAGAACAAATGCACCTAAAGCTGGCATTTGCGACCTCAATGGTCGAAGCGTTGGCCACGACCCAGTTCGCTGCGGCGACCAAAGCGGCTTCGGTGGTGTTTCTCCCTTCAAACGCCTTGACTGCCCATAGTCGTGCCCCAGGCGCTACCCCGACTACTCCTATACCGTTATCGATTGCACCAATCGTCCCAGCAACATGGGTTCCATGTCCCAAGGTATCGGTGCCAGTGTTCGCCACGCAGCTGCCAGAAACACAATTGACGCGCCCAGCCACGTAGAGGTCTGGATGTTCAGGTTCGATGCCGCTATCAATGACAGCGACGTCGACATTCGCCCGTAGATCGTCACTTTTATCGAGATCTAAGGCTTTATTTCCGGGTGCAAATACACGGCTCACCCCCGTAGGGATGCTGCCTTCAGATAGTTCTATTCCTTCTTCTTCTTCCCATTCGAGTTCTACTTCTTCCTGAAGTTCGACTTGATGATCGGGGGTAACTGAGACAACTCTTGGGTCGCGCCGCAGAATCCCAGCTGCACCCTTCGGCAAGCTCGCGGCATACCCCTTCAGGGCCGCTCTATAGGTTGCGGAGATTCTCCCCTTAAGCGGGCGGACTTGCTCGTTCGCCACTATTGCCGGACGTTGAATCGAGTCCTTTAATACGACGATATAGTGACCCGGAATTACACTGCCCGATCGTGCTTCAGGTAGTGCTTGAGCAGAAGGTACTCCGATCGCCAGCAGGAGCGTTACCGCCATAAGACAGTAGCTTCTAACGAATGCCAGCCGACTCGGCCTCACAGTGAGCACCGCCTGAATTGGAGCCATGGTTACCTCTCCTAAAGGTGTGAGTAGTCACCATAGGTACCGACAGAGTTTGTGTCAAGAATATTTGAGTATTTTATTCCCCGATGGCCGATTGGAGGTAACCCTCATAGACCTCGACGCTCTCGAATCGCGGCCAGATGCTGTCGGGCTCTAAAACCCCAAGGCGAACTTCGCCTCGTCGGTCATCATTTCCGGGCTCCAGGGAGGGTCGAAGACCATCTTTGGATGCACGGCGTTGACGCCGGGGAGGTCGCCGACGAACTCGCGCATCTGCTCGGAGACCTGGGGGCCGATCGGGCAGGCGGGGGTCGTCAGGGTGAAGGTGACGTAGACGTCGGAGCCCTCGAGGTTGACGTCGTAGACGAGGCCGAGGGAGACGAAGTCGAGCCCGAGCTCGGGGTCGATTACCTCCTCGAGCACCTCGTAGACGTCCTCCTCGGTGAGGGTTTCGTCGCTGGTCGCGTCGGTGGGTGCGGGGTTGTCGCTCATGGGTGCATGGTAGCCAGCGGCTCAGCGCGGCTCCGGTGGCGGGTTCTCGGTGGCGGGCGCCAGGTCCAGCTGGTACCAGCCGACGTCGTGCCAGGCGCCGTTCTTGAAGCCGATTTCGGGGTTGACGCCGATTTGCTCGAAACCGACGCTCTCGTGCAGGCCGACGCTCGCCTCGTTCGGCAGCGTGATCCCGGCGCAGGCCATGCGGAAGCCGCGCTCGCGCAGGCGCTCGAAGAGGGCCTCGTAGAGAGCGCGGCCGACGCCCTGGCCGCGGGCGGCGTCGGCGATGTAGACGGAGACACTCGTGCTCCAGCGGTAAGCGGGGCGCTCATTGAAGGCGGTCGCGTAGGCGTAGCCGACCACCTCCCGGTCGCGCTCGGCGACGAGCCAGGCATGGCTGGTGCCGTAGCGCTCGATCCGCGCCGCCATCTCGGCCGCGTCCGGCGCCCGTTCCTCGAAGGAGACGGCGCTTCCCTCGACGTACGGCGCGTAGATCGCCGCGCAGGCGGCGCCGTCGCGGGCGGGGTCGGCGTCTCGGATCCGCAACTCAGACATGAGGGCGGTAGAGGTTATGCATCTATAAGAGGTGAAAGCTCTGCCGCGCCGCCGCTCGATCACTAGGCTGCGCGGCATGACTGACGGGGCGCAGATCGTGCGGCGGTCGATCGGGATCGTCTTCTCGGACGGGGGGCTGCTTGCGCTCACGTCCTCCCTCCCCGCCGGCGGCAGCGCCCACGGCGAGGAGGAGGTCGCGGCGGTTCTCTGCGACCCCGACGGGGCGCCGCTGCAGTTCGAGGAATCGCTGCTCTCGACCGAGTACGGCGAGGACGGGGTGCAGCGGCGGGCGACGCTGGAGCTGTGGCCAGACACCGAGGAGATGCGGCCGTTGCGCGGCGCCGGCACGCTGATCAACTCGGTCCGCGTGCGGCGCCAGGACCTCGACTCGCAGATCGCTTTCTTCCGCTGGTCGGTCGAGGGACGCGAGGGACTCGGCACCTACGAGGTCGCCCGCACCGCCGCCGATGGCTGAGCCGCCGGCAACCAAGATCACCACCGTGATCTCCGACTTCGGCGGTGTCCTGACGACGCCGCTGCTTGCCGCCTTTGCCGCCTTCCAGGACGACAGCGGCATCTCGCCCGAAAACCTCGGGCTGGCGATGCGCGAGGGACTGGCCGAGGGCGAGGAGATTCCGCTCTTCCGGCTCGAGCGCGGCGAGATCAGCGAAGACGAGTTCGTCGCCGGGCTTGAAAGCGGGCTCGAGTCGATCCTCGGTCACCGCCCCCACCTGCACCACTTCCGCCACCAGTTCTTCGGCGCGCTGGACCCGAACGAGCCGATGATTGAGCTAATGCGGGAGCTGAAGGCCAGCGGGCTGAAGATGGCGATGCTGACCAACAACGTCCGCGAGTGGGAGCCGCTCTGGCGCTCGATGCTGCCGGTCGACGAGATCTTCCAGGAGATCGTCGACTCCGCCTTTGTCGGCTGCCGCAAGCCGGAAGCGCGGATCTACGAGCTGACTCTGGAGCGGATCGGCTCGCCGGCGGAGGCCTGCCTCTTCATCGACGACCTGCAGGTCAACTGCGAAGCCGCCGAAGTCGCCGGGATGCGCGCCGTCCACTTTCGCGACAACGAGCAGGCGATCGGCGAGATCCGCGCCGCGCTGGGCTAGGCCGCGACAGGCGATTCCCGCCAGCGGCGGGCGAAGGGCAGCCGCCAGCTGTGCGGTGCGATCAGGGCGCCGATCTCCGACGGCCCCCAGGATCCCTGCGGGTACGGTTTCACCGGCGGCGGGTCCCGCAGCAGCGGTTCGGAGACTTCCCAGAGCCGCTCGATCCCCTTCGCCGTCGTGAAGAGGGTGCGGTCGCCGATCATCGCATCGC
>DASTYZ010000012.1:0-6268 GCA_035764545.1 Solirubrobacterales bacterium
GGTCGATCGCGTCGCCGAGGACGTGGAGAGCCGCGTGCAGGCGCTCGACCTCCTCCTCGCCCAGTTCCGCGCCTTTCTTGAAGGGCGAGAGCTTGGCCTCCCAGAGAATCTCGTCGACCCAGGAGCGGCCGATCCCGGCGATGTCCCGCTGGTGGCGCAGCAGCGGGTGCAGGTGGCGCGGGTGGTCGAGGGCCGCGGCGAACTCCTCGAGCGGGGGAGGGGGCCAGGCCTCCGGGCCCAGGCTCGCGACCATCTCGTCTTCGGCGACCGCCGCGACCGGCAGCAGCTTCGCCCAGGCGCGCTGCTTGGTCCCGAACTCGCGCAGCCGCAGCTCGCGCCCGTCGCCGAGCCGGATCAGCACTCGCGAGGCTTTGTCTTTGAGCGAGGCGCGTTTGTCGAAGACCCGCAGCCGCCCGGCCGACATCAGGTGGATCAGCAGCGCCAGGTCGCCGAACTCGACGACGGGCATCTTGCCGACCCGCCGCACCCCCGTCACCTTGCGCCCGACCAGCGCTTCCAGCGGCGGGTCGAAGGTCTTCATCACGTTCATCCCCGGTGCCAGCGCCGATTCCACCTCGGCGTTGCGCAGGGCGCTGCCAAGGCGGCGGGCGACGATCTCTACCTCCGGCAGCTCGGGCATCGAAGAAAGGCTACGCAGTAGCTCGGGGCGCCTTTCGAAACCACTGGTTCGGAAACGCGCCCGCTAGACTTTCTCTACGTTCATTCGACCGGTCCGGACCCCGTCCCGCCGGCGAACATCAGGAAAGGAAGGGCTCATGCAGGAGCTCCCGACGATCCAACCAACTTTCGGGCCGGAGCTGAGCCCGGAACAGGTCGCTGAGATCAGCGACGAGATTCGCGTGCTCGCGGAGGAGCGGAACGCCGTCATCCTCGCCCACAACTACGAGCTTCCCGAGGTCCAGGACGTCGCCAACTACCGCGGCGACTCGCTCGGCCTCTCGCGCCAGGCGGCCGAGACCGAGGCCGAGGTGATCGCCTTCTGCGGCGTCCACTTCATGGCCGAGACCGCCTCGATCCTCTCGCCACAGAAGACCGTCCTGATCCCCGACCTCGACGCCGGCTGCTCGCTCGCCGACTCGATCACCGCAGATCAGCTGCGGGCATGGAAGGCCGAACACCCCGGTGCCCTCGTCGTCATGTACGTCAACACCTCGGCCGAGGTCAAGGCCGAGACCGACTACTGCGTCACCTCCTCGAACGCCGTCGACGTCGTCCGCCACATCTGGGCCGAGCACGGCCCCGACACGGAGATCCTCTTCGGCCCCGACATGTGGCTCGGCGCCTTCGTCGAGCGCGAGACCGGCCTGGTCGAAGAACCGGAGCGCCGCGGCCGCTTCCACATCTGGGACGGCGAGTGCCACGTCCACGCCGGGATCAAGCCGCTCGACATCGCCCGCACCCGCGACGAACACCCGAACGCCGAGTTCCTGATCCACCCCGAGTGCGGCTGCTCGACCCAGGCGATGGAGTACGTCGCCTCTGGCGACATCGACCCCGATGGTGTCCACATGCTCTCCACCTCGGGGATGCAGAAGCACGTCGAAGCCCACCCCGACGGCGAGTTCATCGTCGCCACCGAGAACGGGATGCTCTATCCGTTGCAGCAGGCGGCGCCCCGCGCCAACCTGATCGAGGCCAACCGGATGGCCACCTGCAAGTACATGAAGATGATCACGCTGCCGAAACTGCGTGACTCACTGCGTGAGCTGAAGTTCGAGGTCAGCGTCGCGCCGGAGATCGCCGTGCGGGCGCGGATCCCGATCGAGCGCATGGTCGCGATCGGCTAGCGCGGCTTTTCGCCGCTCTTTCCCTCGCCTTTGCGCTTTCTTTGCCTAGCCCCGGGCAGGCTTGGCGCGTGCGCAAGTTGCTCGGCCTGGCCACCCTCGCTCTGCTGCTGATCCAGCTCGTCCCCTACGGACACGCCCATAGCAACCCGCCGGTCACGCGGGCGGCGAAATGGCCCGACGGACCCGGCCAGCAAATCGCCGAAGCGGGCTGTTACGCGTGCCACAGCAACCTCACGAAGTGGCCCGTGTACTCGAACGTCGCCCCGTCCTCCTGGTTGGTCGAACACGACGTCGAAGAGGGCCGCGGCATTCTCGACTTCTCCGAATGGGACAAACCGCAGCCCGACGCGGGGGAGCTGATCGAGAAGGTGGAAGGCGGCGATATGCCGCCCCTTCAGTACAAGCTCGCGCACGGCGAGGCACGTCTCTCCTCTCAGGAGAAGCAGCAGCTGGTCGCGGCGATCACCCGCCTCTACGCGACCGATCCGCCGCCGCCTGGGGGCGGCTGAGACCTCAGTCGTCGTCGCCGTCGGAGTCGCCTCCGCCGTGATCGTCGGGGGTGGTGGTTTCTTCCGGGGGCGGGGGCTCTTCGGTCGTGGTCGTCTGGGGGCCGCCGCCGGTTCCCCTTGGCTTGCCTTCGGGCCGGACCTTCAGCGCCGGGGCGAGCGCGTCGCCGGCCGAGACCGATTCCGAGGCGATCCCGATCTGCCGGCTGGTCAGGTTGGCCGCGGCGATCGCGATCGCGATCGCGATCGCCAGGCCGAGGAGGGCGAGCAGGACCCATTTCGCCGTCGCCGAGAGACTCACGAGCGCACCTCCGCCGGTGCCAGCTCGATCGTCGCCACGAGACCGCCGCCCTCGCGGTTCCGCAGCCGTACGTCGCCGTCCCACTGTCGGGTCAGCTCGCGGGCGATCGCCAACCCGAGGCCGGTCCCCGGAGCGCCTCGGCGGCCGGCGCTACCGCGACTGAAGCGCTCGAAGACCGCCTCCTCCTCGCCTGCGGCGAGGCCGGGCCCTTCGTCGAGGACGGCGATCCGGCCAGGCGCAACCCGCAGCCGCACGGCCGTGCCGCGCGGCGAGTAGGCGAGCGCGTTCTCGACCAGGCTGTCGAGCGTGCGCTCCAGGTCCGGCGCCGCGCACCAACCCTCGGCCGGCCCATCCCCGGGCTCGGCCACCATCTCGATGCCACGGTCCTCGGCGCTTGCGCGCCAGCGCTCCGCCGCCCGCCGCACCGCCTCCCGCAGGTCGAGTCGCTCACCCGGGACTTCGTGCTCGCCGGCGCGGCTGAGGATCAGCAGCTCGTCGACGATCAACGAGAGGCGGTCGATCTCACCCATCGCGGCGCCGAGCTCCCGCTCGGTACCGGCGTCGCCGCGGAAGCGTTCGGCGAGGTTCTCCAGGCGCAGGCGCAAGCCCGTCAGCGGCGTCCGCAGTTGGTGGGAGGCGTCGGCGACGAAGTCCTGCTGAACCCGCAGCAGTCGCTTGATCCGCTGCGTCATCTCGTTGAAGGCGCGGGCCAGCGATCGCTGCTCGGTGCTGCCCTGGACGGCGACGGTGGTGTCGAGGTTGCCCTCGGCGACGCGGCGGGCGGCGCTGTCGAGGCGGTGGATCGGCCGGGCGATCTGCTGGGCGATCAGGGCACCGGCGACGATCCCGAGCAGGAGCACGACGCCGGCGAGGGCGGCGATGTCGAGGATCGAGGTCTTCACCGCCTGGTGGACCGCCTCGACGCTCTGGGTGATCCGCACCGCGCCGACCGGGCGGTTGCGATCGAGGATCGGGGTCGAGGTGGCGAGGATCTCTTCGCCGAGCGTTTCGCTGTCGCGGGTGATCTGTTCTCCGCGCCCGGCGAGGGCCGCTTCCACCTCGGGCCGGTCGTCGTAGCTGCGCCCCGACGTTGCCCCGGCCGAGTCGGCGAGCAGGTTCCCGCGGGCGTCGACGACGATGACCCGGCCCCGGACGCTTTCGGCCGAGCGCTCGGCGATCCGCTGCAGCGGCAGCGGCTGTGGCGGGTCGACGAACTCGGTGGCGCTGGTCGCGACCACCTCGGCCTGGCTGCGCGCCTGTCCCTTCACCTCGCTGTCGACGCGGTCGCGCAGGCTCAGCGCCAGCGGCACGCCGAAGGCGATCAGCGCCAGCAGGAGGACGTAGGCCAGCGCCAGGAGGAGGGTTGCCCGGAGGCTTACGGTTCCCCGTCCTCCGGCGCGGCGAAGCGGAAGCCGACGCCGCGGACCGTCTCGATGTAGGTCGGGTCGGCGGGGTCGTCTTCCAGCTTGCGGCGCAGCCAGCCGATGTGGACGTCGAGCGTCTTGGTCGAGCCGAACCAGTTCGTGTCCCAGACCTCCGCCATCAGGTCCTCGCGCTTGACCACGCGTCCGGCATTGCGCATCAGCGTCGCCAGGAGGTCGAACTCCTTGCGCGACAGCTCCAGCTCCGTGCCACGGCGTCGGGCGATTCGCGCCGCCGGGTCCAGCTCCAGCTCTCCGATCGCGATCGGCTCCAGGGCGGCGCCGTCGCCGTTCTCGCGGGGAGCGCTGCGCCGCAGGACGGCGCGGATGCGGGAGATCACCTCGGCGGCGCTGAAGGGCTTGACCACGTAGTCGTCGGCGCCGAGCTCGAGGCCGACGATCTTGTCCATCTCCGTGCCGCGGGCCGTCAGCATCACGATCGGGACGTCGGAGCGGCGCCGCAGCTCGCGGCAGACGTCACGGCCGTCGCCGTCGGGGAGGGCGAGGTCGAGCATCACCAGGTCCGGCTCCTCGGAGTCGGTGAGCTCCAGCGCGCCGGCCGCGGTGCCGGTGACGACGGCTTCGAAGCCCGCCCGCCGCAGTGCCTCGGCAAAGGGCTGGGAGATCGATTCCTCGTCCTCGACGACGAGGATGCGGCCGCCCGGAGACTGGTTGTTCATGGATCAACTGTAGGGCCTGTCTCCGCAATTCAAGCCCGCTCGGGGCAGGTTTTGCCAGGGCTTTACCGACCGCTTCACGGTGCTTGGTGGGGGTCGGCGCAGACTGCCTCCGCAAGCTGCGAACCAGGGGGACGCCGTGAAGAACGCCAAAGCCAAGATTGCCACCGGAGCCACCGCCGTCCTCCTCGCAGGGCTGGGCGGCCTAGCGCTGAGTCAAGGAAGCAAGGAGCCGGTCAAGCCGGTGGCCGACAAGCCCATCGTCCACACGAAGGTGATCCGGCGCACCATCCATGTCACCAAGCACGCGAAGCCGAAGCACCCGCCGGCCGCCGCCCCGGTCGAACCGGTGCCGGAACCCGCCCCGGTCGTCACCGCGGCGAGCGGCAGCGGCGAAACGGCTCCGGTTGCCACCGCGACCAGCGGCAGCGAATTCGCACCGGTGACGACGGCCACCAGCGGTGGAGGCGGCGGCGAGGTCGAGCACGAGAGCGAGGGCGGCGATGACTGAGCGCCGCCGCTCCAAGCGCCCACCGGCGGCCCTCGTCCTCTGGCCGTCGATCCTCCTCTTCGCGGTGCTCTTCGCGCTGCTCGCCTACCGCTTCCCGGCCGAACAGGCGGCGAGCGCGGCGGCGCGTCAGGTCCACGTCCGCAAAGTGATCAAGCGGCGGGTCGTGACGACGATCGTCCCCTCGCCCGGCGAAAACACGGTCACCAGCGAACCCGCCGGCAGCTCCTCCTACTCCTCTCCGGCCGCACCGGTGGTGACCAGCTCCTCATGAGCGAACACGACCTCACTTTCGAGGCGATGGGCAGCCACGTGCGGCTGCTGATCGGCGAGCCCGGACCGGGGATGCCCCCGGCCGCGGTCGCGGCCGAGCAGGGTCGGCGGTTCATCGAGGACTTCGACGCGGCGCTCTCCCGCTTCCGACCCGAGAGCGAGCTCTGCCGGCTCAATGCCGACGAGCGCGAGCGAGTGCCCGCCTCGGAGCTGATGCGCCGCGCCGTTCAGGCCGGCGTCTTCGCCGCCGAGCGCAGCGGCGGCCTCGTCGACCCGACTCTCGTCGGCGAGATCGAGGATGCGGGCTACAGCGCCTCGCGCGCCGGGATGCAGGGCTTGCCGCTGCCCGACGCCCTCGCCGACGCCCCGTCGCGGCGGCCGGCAAGCCCGCGGGCGGAGCAGCGGTGGCGCGGCTTCGAAGTCGACGACGAGGCGGGGGAGATCGTCCGCCCGCCGGGGCTCCGCTTCGACACCGGCGGCACCGGCAAGGGCCTCGCCGCCGACATGGTCGCCGCCGGCCTGCGCGGCTACTCGCGCTTCATCGTCGACTGCGGCGGCGACATCCGGATCGGCGGCTCCGACGCGCTCGTCCATCCCTACGAGGTCTACGTCGAGCACCCGATCAGCGGCAGCCGCGCCCACGTCCTGCGCCTCGGCTCCGGCGGCGTCGCCACTTCCGGCATCAATGTCCGGATCTGGCGCGACGAGCAGGGCCGATACGCCCACCATCTGCTCGACCCGGCGAGCGGCAAGCCCGCCTGGACCGGGCTCGTC
>DASTYZ010000013.1:0-5272 GCA_035764545.1 Solirubrobacterales bacterium
CCTAACTCCCACCGCCGCCGAGGGCATGCAGCTCGCCTCTGATCTGGCGAAGTCCTATGACCTGCTGCCCGTTCCAGTTGGTGCCCTCTCGCTGGGCATGGTCTGGCGGGCGGGATCCGGCGCCGCGCTTGCCCTGCTGGAGGAAGCGGAGTTGAGCCATCCCGAGCTGCTCGATCTACTACAGGACGAGTTGCTGGGCGGGCGACTGGAGAACCTGGACCTGGATCAGTTCAGGAAGCAGGGGGCATCTGTCGTAGCGGCCGGCGCTTCTCCGGACGAGGACACCTCGACTGCTTCGGTCCGCCCCCTCGCCCCGCCCCCCGATCTCTCGAGCCTGCCGGCGCAAGACCCGGTCCTGCGGCAACTGCTGGAGGACGCCGAGCCGCTCGGTCGCCGCCATGGCTCGGGTTCCTGGCTCTTCGCACAGGACGACCGCCTGCTTGAGCTCCACGACCTCAGCGGAGTCGACGAGCCGGGGCGACGGCGCGCCGTCGCGGAGGCTTCGCTGCAAATGGCATTCGAGGAGATCCCGGGGGCGGTGCCGGCGCTGTCGGTGGACGAAAAGGGCGACTGGCTGATGATCTCGACGCCTCGCTACGGCGAGGATATGGGACGACACCTGGCCGCCGGCGATCCGGGCTGGAAGCGGTTGTCCGCCCCCCTCTGCGGCAAATTGATCGCCGAAGCGGCTCTCTCGCTCGACGCGATGCACGAGCGCGGCCTCGTGCATCGCGATGTTCGACCCGGGACGCTTGTCTTCGATCCCGCTCATGACGAGATGCGTCTCGCCGGGTTCGCCATCGGCACTCTTCTCGACGAGAGGAAGCTGGACCGCTATCGATCGCCCGAGAGCTTCGAGGGGGAGATTGGTCCCGCCATCGACCAGTACGCGCTCGGGGTCGTCGCCCGCGAGCTCCTCACCGTTCCCGGCTCGCCACCGCTGACCGAGCCCGTCCGACGGGTCCTGCAGAAGGCGACCGCACCCCGCCCTGGAGATCGTTTTCCCACCACTGCCGACTTCGGCTCGCACCTCGTCGAGGCAATCGAGACGGAGACCCCTCGCAGCCTTGCCGAACGCGTCGCCGGTCTCTCCCCAGCCAAACGAGCGGCGATGGCGCCGACGGCGATGGGGGCCGTCTGCGGCATGGTCCTCCTCACCCTCCAGGCCCCCAGCACGAGCGAAACCGCCGAACTCGTCCTCGTCACTAGCCTGCTCGCCCAGCTCGTCGTGCCGATGATCATCTTCGGCGCGGTCGCGCTCGCCGGCGGCCTGCGAAGGAACCGCCGGTTCCTCAGCGTCAGCTTCGCGGCCAGGCCCTGGGTGCCGTTGATAGCCGTCTGTCTTCTCTTCGTTCGCGGCCTCGCGGCGGAAGAAGATGCCTACGCCACCCTCATGAGCTCCTTTCTGTATGCCTACGCTGCGTGCGCGCTGCTGGCGCCGGCCCGTCCCAACGCAGCCAGCTGGCTTATCCGTCCTCTCGCCGCCTGGGAGCGACAGACCGGGTGGACGGCATGGGGTCGAAGGTTGGCGAAGACGGCGTTGGTCTTCACGGTGGTGGCTGTCCTCCTGGCGCCCACGATCAGCAAGGCGCTCTGGAACAACTTCGATTTCCCCACCGAAAGCGCACGCCACTTCGGGGGGCCGCTGACGACCGTCTGGAACCTCCGCGCCAAGCTGGGCCGCGACGAAACCGCTGATGCCTGCGACGAGTTGCTGACCGCCGCAGCCGCAAGGGACCGCCGGCTCTGCCGTCAGGTCGCGCACCTGGCGGGAGCGGTGCAGCGAAATGACCCCGCCAGCAGGAGGAAGGACGTCTTCGGCGCGCCGGGAACGTTCGAGTCTTTCCAGGTGCAGGAGCTGCCGGCTCCGCCGAACCATCGGTTCTGGATGCTCTGGACGCCCCAAGACAGGGTGGCGGGCTGGTTTTACACGCGCGGTCCAAACGCCCAGGAGCTGATCGTGATGGTCACGCGACGCGCGCCGAGCGCCGATCCCGACGAGGTCCGGTCCACCTGGCTATACGAAGTGGTCTGGAACGGTCGCGAGTGGCGGGTGGCTGAATACCGCGCTTGCACCATCGGCGCTCCTGGGACCGGCAAACGCCCGGCTGATTGTGCGATCGCTAGTGACCTCAGCCGCCAGGATCTGCGTAAGGCCTCGAGCGAAGAGAGGGAAACGGGGCGAGAATGAGTCTGGACGAGCTACCGCGCACCGGCCCGGTTGCCGACTTCGCCCGCGAAGGGGAAGTCCTGGTCCAACCCTCCGATCCCCGGCGGCCGTGGGTACTGGCCGACGAGCACAGAGTGCTCAAGGCCTACGACCTTCGCGCCTTCGATGCGCTCGACCGGCGCCGCGCCCTCGCCGAGGCCGAGACCGCCGTCGCCCTCTCGGGCCTCGAGGGAGTGGTGCGGACCTACCGGGCCGAGCAGGTCGGCGCATGGCTGGTGATCGAGATGGAGCGGCTCGGCGAAACGGTCGCCGAGCGCCTCGGGCGCATCGCCGCCGGCCAGGAGAGCCCGCTGCCTCCCGCGAGGTGGGGAGAGCTGCTGGAGGAAGTCGCGCAGACGCTGGCCCGCGTGCACCGGCGCAAGATCGTCCACCGCGACGTAAAGCCCTCCAATCTGATGTTCGACAGGAGCGGATCCCGCCTTCTCGTGGCCGACTTCTCGATCGCCTCGCGGGGGCGCCGACGCTCTACCGCCGAGGGCGACGTCGAGGTCGCCGGCACCCGTCGGTACATCGCTCCCGAGGTCTTCCAGGGCCGGCTCGGCTTTGCCGCCGATCAGTACGGGTTGGCGATCACGGCCGAAGAGGCGCTCGGCGACTCCATCACGGTGGCGGCTGGCGCGGTGTTGATGCGAGCCACCGAGCAGGAGCCCGAGGACCGCTACCCGGCGATCGAGGACTTCGGAGCAGCGCTCCGGAACGCGATCGACGACCGCACCCCCTATCGGGTCTCCAGCCGCCTGCGCCGCGTCTCCCCCGCCTGGCGCAGCACCTGGGGGACCGGGATGGTGACGTTCGCCGCCTGCTACGCGTTGCTGCTGGTCCTGCGCATCCCTGACCTCTCCTGGACGGTCGGACTCCTGGCCCCCTCGTTCGGGGCTGGGATCGTGATGCTCAGTCTTCGCGCGGTCAACTTCATCAGGCGAAAGCGCACCGCCCCCCGCCTGGCCCTGGCGAATCAGCCCTGGGTCCCGCTGGCGATCTTCGTCGCCTTGGTCCTGATCAGCCGGCCGCTCTATGCCGACCAACCATCGAAGGTGGGCAAGTACGTGCTCTACTCGTGGCTGGCAGCCGTACTCGCCGTCGCAGCCCTCGGCTCGGTCCCCCGCAACCCGGGAGAGGGACTGATCCGGCTGACCCAGCGATGGGAGCGCTGGCGGCACGCCCAGCCTCGAACGCGAGGACGTCGGCTGAGGCTGCTGGGCGTCGCTATCGCCGGCTTGGCATTGATCAGCGCCCTGCCCGCCGCGATCGGGGCCCACTGGCCGAGCGGCCGGGGCGCGAAACCCGTCGCCGCAGCGCCGGCAGTCACCGTTGCAGCGTCCCGAAGCGCGCTGCTGAGCGACGAGCCCCGGCGGGCCTGCGCCTTCGTCAGGGTCCCCCCTGACCGGGGCGTCGTCGGATGCAGGCGCTGGGCCCCGGTAGCCGCAGACTGGTTGAGGCAGGACCTGAAGCGGCGCGGCGCGCCTGCCTTCCGGTCCGCAGACCTCGAGAACCTGAGGATCAGCGAGGTGCACGCCTCCACCCGGTCGGCGGACGACTACTGGTCGGTGTGGACCGATGACGGGGACCGCCGCGCCGTGGCGACGGTCCAGCAAACCGATGAGGACGGGAAGGTCTGGGAGGTCCAGGTAACGCGGGGTAAGCCGGAGGACGATCCAGCTGTTCTTCAGGAAGCGTTCTGGGGCTACGAGGTGGTTCGCGAAGACAAGGGGTGGCGGATAACCGGGATCGAAATATGCGACTTCGGAACCCACCAGGACTGCGTCCGAGCTGGGCATATCGAGGCGGACGACTGGAAGGCGATTCGCCGTCAGGGACCGCCCGAACGCGACGCCAGCAGGTAGGGGAAGGCACGTTCGAGGGCGTCGCAGAGGTCGCCCCGGCCGCTAGCCCCGACGGCCGCGACCTCCGGCAGTTGCTTGAGCTCGCTCAGTCGACGGAAAAGCGTGGCGCGCTCGCAGTCGACCAACGCCAGCAGCTCGGCGGTCGAGGGTGCCTGCCGGTCGGCGCGATCAGCGCGCCTGCGGGCCAGAAGGGCCGCGGCGACCTCCTCCAGCTGGACAGGCCGCACCCGAGCGGCCCCGATCGGCCCCCCTCTCGCGCTCCCGGTAGTCGTGCCGTCGGCACTAACGCTGACAATCTGATCGAAGCGGAGAATCAGTCGCCCACCGAGGTTGAGCAACATCTCCGACTCGACAGGCAGGGGACGGTTGGGGCCCACCCGCTTCCAGTCGCCGTTGGACGGGTCGACCTCGAGGGTGTGATTACGCGACCCGACGTCGGTGACAGTCCATTGGCGGCCACTCGGCTGCAACAACAGGTGCCGCCGGGAGGCGCCGCGGCTGTCGGGGCCTACCACCTGCAGATCAGCTTCGCCGCCGCGGCCGATGGTGCAACCGGGGGCCGTCACTTCAACCCGAGTGGGCCTGGGTCCACTTCCACTCACGCTGGGGTGCCAGTCCCCGAGCTGGAAGGTCGCCTCGCACATCACGACCCTCACCTCCACTCTGCCCAGCAGAACGTCGATACCCGGCGTCAAATGGTTCACGATTGGGGTCTCACGAATTGATACCGAAAGTCTTCCTGAACTCCTCCGCCTGAGTTCACAGTGGCAGCGACGCACTGTTTTCCACACCGAACGGAGGCCTCAATGTGCAACACCGAGCAGCTGGTCATAGTGATAGTGACGATCCTAGCGCTGAGCAAGCCCACGCCGCCGCCCTTGGGGTAATAGCACTAAGTTACCCCTTGAGTTCCCTCTCCATCTCCTCCGCAAGTGCCGGATGCTGGTACGGCCCCTCCCCACGCAGAGCCCCGATGATGTTGCGCCTCGTCTCCTCGCCTTTGTTCTGGCCCAGCTTCCGCTTCAGCTCGAAGCGGTCGATTGGGATGCGGAGGCCGAGGGTGCCTTTGGCGATCGGGATGGCCTTGTCGCGCTCGAGGTGGGCGGGGTCGGGGAGGTGGCGCTCGAAGTGGTCGACGAGGCGGGTGAGGACCGTGAGGTTCTCCTCTTCGTCGAGTGGCTGCGGGGTGCCGTGGAGG
>DASTYZ010000014.1:0-46372 GCA_035764545.1 Solirubrobacterales bacterium
CGTTGCCCTTGCCGGGCTGTTTGACGGTAACGCGCAGGTCGTGGGTGAACGGCACCAGTTTCTGGAAGACCGGGCGCAGTTCGGCGAGGAAGGGCGCCAGGTCCTTGGTCGCCGGCTTCGCCGTGTTGACCAGCGGTTCGAGGTCATCGAGGGCAGCCCGCAGGTTGACGAAGGTCGTGTTCGACTGCCGGAAGACCGGCGGCAGGCGCCGCAGCGAGGCGTCGAAGGCGGCGGTCTCGTCGGCGATCGCGTTGAATGCGGTGTTGGCGTTGGAGATCGCGCTGGAGAGCTGCTCCCCCCGGCCGGCAACCGCGGTCGTCAGCCGCGCCGAGCTGACGACGAAGCGGGAGAGCAGCCGCTGGTCGGCATTCAGTTCGCGGGCGAAGGCCGCGGTGCGGTTGAGGGCGGAGCCGAAGTACTTGTAGGCCTCGTTGCCGTTCTTGCCCTGGCCCGAGTAGATCGCCGCGTTGCCGCGGATGAAGTCCTCCAGCCCCTTGCGGACCCGCGGCGAGAACGTGTTGAAGAACTGGTCGATGTCGATGGGCGTGGTCGTCGAGGCCAGTCCCAGTTCGGCGCCGTCGTCGAGCGCGTCGTTGCTGTTGGGGCCGGGGCTGATCGCGACGTAGTGGTTGGCGACGCCGGAGAGGGAGGTGGCGCGGATCGTCGCCGTCGTCCCTTCGTGCAGCTCCTGGTCGACTTCGACGTTGACTTCGGCGAGGTTGTCGTCCGTGAGGCCGATGCTTTCGACCGTTCCGGCCGGGGAGCCACCGATCAGCACCTGATTGTCAGGCACCAGCTGGCCGGCATTCTGGAAAACGAGCGTGTACTTGTGGCCGCTGCCGCCGCTGAAGAGGACGACGGCGAGGATGATTACCGCAGCCGCCAGGGCAACGATCACCGCGACCCGCGCTGGGGTCGTTCCCCGGCTTGCCGCCGGACCCGTCTCCTCGCCTAATGGTTTGGCAGCCACAGATCGTCGCTTGCTTTCAAGTTCTCCGGCCCCTCCAACCCGGTAGAACGGCTGGATGATCGTATCCAAGGGGGCACCCGCCAAGCCGCTCCTAAGCGGGTACTTAACTGGAAATCAACGCGCTACTCTGGCCGCGCAGGCGGTTTGAAGTACTGGGAGGCGCGTCGCGAATTCCGACCCTAGGAGAGAGCAATGCGCAGAAGTCCATTTTTGATCGCAGCGATCGTCGCTTTGGCGGCCGTCGTCGCAGCAACGGCGGCCTGGGCGGGCCCGACCGTGTACGGGCCCAACGGCAACACCCAATCGATTGACGTCCAGGTCCGGCCGAAAAAGCTTTCAAAGAAAACCTTCTCGCCCGGGAGCCTCGAAGTTACGACGCTGACGACGTCGACCACGGACCCGAGCGGGGTCCCCGTTCCGGCCATCCACGCGACGATCGATTTCGACCGCAACATGAAGCTCTATACGAAGGGCCTGCCGACCTGCGACTCAGCGAAGCTGCAGAGCCAGTCGACCGAAGTCGCCGAACGGGTCTGCCGCAGCGCCAAAATCGGCAGTGGGCACGCGACCGCCTACCTGAAAGCCGGAAAAGTCTATGAAGTGCCGCAGACCGTGACGGCCTTCAACGGCGTTCCCAAGGGCGGCAAGCCGACGATCATCCTCCACACCTACGGGACGACCCCGCTGCAGGTCAGCCTCGTGCTCGAGGGGACCGTCTCCAACTACAACAAGGAAGGCTACGGCCCTCGCCTCGATCTCGACGTTCCGCTGATCGCCGGCGGTACCGGCGCGCTGAAGGAATTCAACGTCAAAATCGACAAGAAATGGCGCTACAAGGGCGTCC
This sequence comes from Solirubrobacterales bacterium, assembly GCA_035764545.1. Taxonomy (GTDB): domain Bacteria; phylum Actinomycetota; class Thermoleophilia; order Solirubrobacterales; family 70-9; genus VAYN01. The sequence continues at coordinate 1,815 of DASTYZ010000014.1, forward strand.
AACGGACCTTCATCTCCGCCAAGTGTCCGAACTCGAAGAAGCTGAAGGCGCGCGGGGCTTTCACCTACCGGGACGGTGAATCCTTGACCGCCCTCTCGAAGCAGAGCTGCAAGCAGGCCCCTTAGAGGCCACCGCAAGCGCAAAAAGGGACCGCTTCGGCGGTCCCTTTCTTTTGCCCGCTACTTTCCCCATTGGTTTGGGCTTTACTTGACAAAAGGCCCCCTGGGGTCCAGTCAAAGGGAGGCAGAATGGGCACGCAGATCGATAAGACCGAGAGCAACAGGGGCTTCCAGGACGCGGTCAGCTACGCGGTCGGTCACCGGACCAGGGTCGAAATCATCGCCGCGCTTCATGATCTCGGCACCGCCAGCGCGATCGAGCTCTCACGGGTCGTCCACCAGCCGCTCAGCACCGTCACCCACCACCTCACCGAACTGCTCAAGTCCGGCTCGCTCCGCATCGACCGCACCGAGAGGGTCAAGAGCGTCAATCAGCACTTCTACGCGGTGATCAACCCCATCTTCCTCGACGACGAGGAGATGCAGGCGCTGCCCGAAGAAGAGCGCCTGGAAGTCTGCCGGGTGATCCTGCAATCGCTGATGGCGGAGGCGATGGCGGCGTTTTGGACCGGCGATCTCCCCCGCGACCCCCGCCTCTTCCTCTGCTGGAACTGGTTCAACGTCGACGAGCAGGGGCGGGCGGACATCGCCGACGAGCAGGTGCGCTTCTGGCGGCGGACCCGGGAGATCGAGGAGGAAGCGAAAGAGCGCTGCGCCGAATCGGGAGAGGAGCCGTTCTCGCTCATCGTCACCGGCCTCAGCTTCAAACGCTGGCGGACCGCCGAAAAGCGGGTGAACGAACACGAGAGCTGGTAGCTCTCACGGAAATACCGTTCTAGAAATCGGTATGGACGGGCGGGGTTCGCTTTGGAACCGTTTAACGCTCTAAATGGAGCCGACCGCCACCCCCGCCCCGCCCCTCTCCTTCGACTGGGAAGCCCTCGTCCCCCTCCTCGTCCATCCAGTCAAAGTCGAAGTCATCGAAGCGATGAGCTGGATCGGCCGCCCCCTCTCCGCCACCGACCTCGACCGAATCCTCCGCGGCCAACTCGGCGTCTCCCTCATCTCCTACCACCTCCGCAAGCTCGCCGAGGTAGGCGCCCTCGAGCTAGAGCGCCGAGAGCCAGTGCGCGGCGCGATCCAGACCTTCTACGTGCTGCCGAGTTAGCGGCAAGGCTCTATTCGAGCAGCTGCCCCGGCCTCATCTTCACGGCCTTGGCCAGGCGTTCAACCGTCGACACCCGAGGGCTTCATTCCATCAGGCGGGCTTCAGAACCATGTGCATCAGGACGATGCGCGGTGCCTTGGAGATCTTCATCAGCTTCCCCCTCCCATCATTCAAGCGTGCAAACGCATCGGCAGCGCCATTGGTCGCAGGAGGAGATCAAGCAGGCACTCATTGGTTCCGGCCTGCGGTGCGTTTCCGTCCTGGGCCAACGGGAGGCGTCGGGCGAGATTCTCTTTTCGGATGCCCTGTCTGAGAGCGAGGATGAAAAGGCGGTGTACTTCCTGGCCCACGAGTGAGGTGGTGGCGGCCTTAGAAGAGGGTGTGGCTACCGATCAGAGCAACGACAATTGCTACACCGGCTCCGTACACCCTGTCCAAGCGATCGTCGAACTTCGCCAAACGCTCATCGAGCTTCGCGAAGTGGGCATTCATCTCGCCGCGAAGGCTCTCGCCCTGGCTCTTGACTTCCGCTTGCAGGCTTCTGCCCTGGTCTCTCACCTCGACCCGCAGTTCGCGGAGGTCGCCTTCGACCCGGACGAAGCCATCATCGACCTTCTTGTTGAGGTCGTCGAGGCGCTCGTCTGTCCATTGCTCTCTCGGGCTCATCACGGCCATGATCCTAGCGTAACGTTTTGACTGATACAGGAGGCGCGCTAAAACGAGCCGAAGCGAAAAATGTTTGGGGCGATTTAGTGACTTCGCCGTTAGTCGGTGGCTTCGAGATCCTCTAGTTCAGCAAGGTGTCGCGTCCGCCCTGCGGCTCATCGAAGGATGGCTCCGTCAACTTTTACTGGCGTTGCCGGCGAACCGCATCAGCTTGTGACTGAGGGCGATGCCTTCAGCGAGGTAGTCGGGGGACTGCGGTGGCGATGAGGGCGCCAGCGTCAGAGGAGGGCCTGGCTGCCGATCAGGGTGACCCCGAGCGTTGCAGCTGCTCCGATAATCACCGCGTACACCCTGTCGAAGCGGGTGTTGATCTCCGTGTTGAGCGCCTCGAAGTGACCGTCGATCTTCTCAAAGTGGACTTTCAGCTCGGCGCGCAGGCTCTCGCCTTGGGTCTTCACCTCGGCCCTGAGTTCGCGGATGTCTTTATCGACCTTCCTGTTGAGGTCGTCGAGGCGCTCGTCGGTCCATTTGTGTCTCGGATCCATGGTCACTGGCATGATCCTAGCGTAACGTTTTGACTGATACAGATGGCGCGCACAATTGGCCGAAGTTGAAGATGTTTTGGGGTGGGAGTGTGACTTCGGGCCGAGCTAGACGCTGAGCTTCGGGATCACTCGCGCCAGCGGCTTCGGCAGCCACCAGACGCGGTCGCCGAGGAGGAGCATCAGGGCTGGGAGGAGGACGATGCGGACGACGGTGGCGTCGAGGATGACGGCGACGGTGAGGCCGACGCCGAGCTGGCTGACGGTGGCGATTGGGGCGCCGGCGAAGGCGATGAAGACGACCATCATGATCATCGCCGCGCCGGTGATGACGCCGGCGGTGCGGGAGAGGCCGAAGTCGACGGCGGCGGCGTTGTCGCCGTGCTGGTCGTAGTGCTCGCGCATGCGGGTGAGGAGGAAGACGGCGTAATCGATCGAGAGGCCGAAGACGAGGCCGAAGATCAGCGTCGCCCCGACCGCGTCGACGTAGTTGTGGCCGCCGAGCGGCCAGCTCTCGGGGATGTGGAAGAGGAGGGTGAGGACGCCGAAGGCGACGGCGACGGTGAGCAGGTTGAGCGCGACCGCGATCGCCGCCAACAGCAGCGCCCGGAGGACGATCATCAGCACCAGGAAGGTGGCGATCGTGATCGCGATGATCACCCAGGGCATCCGGTCCCGAGTGACGCGGCTGTAGTCGTTGAGCTGCGCCGCGGCGCCTGCCACCCCGGTTTCGAGGTCGGCCTCCTCGGCCAGTTCAGAAGCGTCGCCGTTGAGTTTCTTGTTGAGCGCGATCGAGCCATCGGTGTTGAAGCTGTAGTCGGAGATGACGAGCATCGTCGCCGCCTGGCCGCCGCGTTCGAGGTCGATCGTTTCGCTGACCTGCTGGCGGGTCGCGGGCGGGGTCCCGTCGAGGGCGGAGAGGACGAAGTAGCCCGAGTTGAAGAGACCGGGCGAGGAGTCGGCGACCTGGCCCGCCTGTTTGCGGATCCGCTTGCGGCCGCTGAGAACCTGGACGCTCGCTTCTTCCAGCCCGCTTTCCAGCGGCGCGCTTTCGCTGACGCCGGCGGCGAGCGCCGCCTGCAGCGCTTCGGCCCCGTCGCCGAGGTCGTCGAGGCCGCTGACCAGGCGCACGGCGCCGCCGCTGAGTTCGGTGATCCCGTCGCCGAGCCGTTGCGATTCACGCGCGAGGCGGTCGGCGCCGGCGGCGAGGCGGCTGCTGCCGGCGTGCAGTTCCCGCAGCCCTTCCTCCAGTTTTTCGGCGCCTCCAAGGGCGTTCTTGATTTCGTTCTTGAAGGTGATCAGCCAGTAGTTGATCTGCTTCGCCTGCTCCCAGTCCTCGAGCAGGCGTTCGTCCAGCGCCCCGAGCTCGGCCGGCAGCCCGGCGTAGGGCTCGACCTCGGGCGTCTCCGGCTTCGGGTCATAGGGGACGCCGGTCACCGGGTCTTTTCCGGTCACCGCGGCGGTCGCCTTGCGCACCGCTTCCAGGGTGCCGGCGTACTTCGGGTCTTCTTTGCCGACGGTCATTTCTTCCAGCTGCGTCAGCGCCGCTTTCAGTTCGGCTTCGGCCGTCTGCGCCGGCGGGATCAGCTGCGGCACCTTTTCGTTGGCGTCGGCGTTCAGGGACTTGCGCAGGATCTTCGAGCGGCGCAGCAGGTTGATGCGGAGGTTCGGCAGCGCGTCGCGGAGGCCGACCTTCAGCCGGAAGGCGCCGACGACCGCGAAGTTGATCCCGTTCTCCAGCTGGCGCGAGCCCTTCGCGAAGCGGTCGAGCGCGTTGATCGCTTCCTGGCTGCCGCCCAGCGCCCGGGTCAGCCCGTTGGCAATCAGCTGCGCGCCCTCGGCGGCGCGCCCCGACCCCAGCGCCAGCAGGCCGGCGCCATCGCTTGCTTCGGAGATGCCGTCGCGCAGCTGGCCGACCCCGCCGGCGGCGACGTCGAGGCTGCGGCCGAGCCGCCCCAGCTGCTTGACCGGGCCGATGTTCCCTTCCGAGGAGAGGACGGAGTTGCCGAGTGCCTGCAGGGGCTCGACGCGATCGGTCGCGCGGACCGGCCCGATCACCGCCTGCACGCCCGGCGTCTTCGCCAGCTTGTGCTGGAAGGTGTCCAGCGCCGCGAGGTTCTTCGCGTCGGTGATCGGGCCCTTCTTGGAGACGGCGACGACCTGGAAGGGCGCGTCGAAGCCCTGGCCGATTTCGCTGTCGACGTATTCGGCGTCCTGCCGCGCGGGCGAATCCTTGGAGAGCTGCTCGGGGCTCGGCGGGCCGGTCTTCAGCCCGATCGCCGGCCCGGCCAGGACCAGCAGCAGGGCGCCGATCAGGAGCGCCGCCAGCGCCGGCTTCTTCAGCGCCGCGCCGACGAAGACCATCAGCCGCGAGCGACCACCGGCCGGCGCCGTGGTACCAAAGCGCCAGCGGTCGACGTTGGGCCCGAGCAGGGTGAGGATCGCCGGGCCGACGACGGTGGCGACGACGACGCTGAGGATCACGACCATGCAGACCGTCCCCGCCAGCGAGGCCAGCAGCGACCCCGGCAGGATGAAGAGGGAGACGATCATCGAGAGCAGCAGGGTGCTGCCGGCGAACATCACCGTGCGGCCGGCGTGGCGGCGGGTCAGCCGCGCCGCCTCGACCGGGTCGACCCCTTCGGCGAGCTCCTCGCGGAAGCGCGAGACCATCAGCAGCGCGTAGTCCACCCCCAGCGCCAGCCCCATCATCGAGCAGACGACGAGGGCGAAGGCGTCGATCTCGAACCAGCCGGTGAACCAGTAGAGGATCCCGCGCGAGGCGACGACGGTGACGAAGCCGAAGGCGAGCGGGATCAAGGCAGCGATCGGCGAGCGGAAGACGAGGAGGAGGATCAGCAGCAGGAACGGCAGCGCGATCAGCTCGCCGCGTCTGGCGGCGTCGAGGCTGTCTTCCTGGATCGCCAGCGAGAGGCTGGCGTATCCGGTCTGGGTCGCCTCGACCGGGGCGCTGATCGTTTCCTCGAGCACCTCATTTAGGTGGGGCACCGTCTCGTTCAGCGAGGTGCGGGTGTCGACGTGGAAGTCGGCGATGATCAGCGCCTTGTTCGGCGTCGGCCGCAGGCGTTCGACCGAGCCGCGGTCCCAGGGCGAGAGCGTCGTCACCCGCGGGTCCTCGCGCAGGGCGCTGATCAGTTCCGGTCCCTGGCGGTCGATCGCCGGCCCGGGACCCTTGAGCAAGATCGCGAAGGGGGCGGAGTCGCCGAAGTGCTCGCGGAGGATTTCGTTGCCGCGCAGGGATTCGGTCCCCGGCACGTCGAGCGTGGTCGGGTCGAGGCGGTCTTCGGTGCCGGTCCCGATCACCGCCAGGGCGATGAGGAGGGCGGCGGCTAATGCGAGCACCGCTTTCGGGTAGCGCAATAGGAACGGCTGGTCCCGCCGCGGCCCTTTCCGCGATGGGCGCTTGCGCACCCTGCCGATCCTCCTTCCCACGGCTGGTAGTTTGGCGGTAGAGGCCAACGGGAGGGAGATTCGGTGCGGAAGACTCTGTTAAGGGTGCATGTGCTTGGAGTGGCGGTGCTGCTGATCGCGGCGGGCTCGGCCCTGGCGATCAAGCTGGAGGCGGGCAACATCGTCGTCAACACCGACGGCGGTTTCACCCCGACGACGCTGCCGAAGAAGGGGTTCGCGCCGATCAAGCTGCACGGCTACGGCAAGATCGGGACCAAGGACGGGACGCCGCCGCCGATCGTCGACACGGTGACGATCTGGTTCGACAAGAACGGCGCGGTCGAGACGAGGGGCCTGCCCAAGTGCACCCCCGGCAAGCTGGCGGCGACGACGACCGCGACGGCGCGCAAACTCTGTCCCGGCGCGATCGTCGGCAAAGGCCTCGGCAAAGCGGTCGTGATCTTTCCCGAACAGCCGCCGATTCCGGCCTCTTCGCCGATCACCCTCTTCAACGCCGCTCCAAAACACGGCAACCCGGTGGTCCTGGCCCACGCCCACCTGACGGTCCCGGCACCGACGACCTTCGTCGTCCCGATCGAGATTCAGAAGGTGAACAAGGGCCGCTACGGGTTCAAAACCGTGGCGAAAATCCCGCGGATCGCCGGCGGCTCCGGCATCCCGCTCTACGCGAGGCTGTCGATCGGGCGCGAATGGAAGTACAAGGGCAAGACCCTGAGCTTCGCCAACGCTGGCTGTCCTGACGGCCGCCTGCAGGCGAAAATCGAAGTCAGCTTCAAAGACGGCAACTTCCTCCAGGGCTCCGTGTTCAAACCCTGCAAGGGACGCTGATTGAAAGGACGCTTGGGAAGAGTCGCGGTTCTCGCCGTCGTGCTGACGGCGCTCGGTGCAGCCGCGGCTTCCGGGGGCGGCGCCTGCGTCGGCCCCCTCTGCGTCACCGCCAGCGTCGACATGCAGCCGCGTGAGCTGCCGGCCAAGGCTAATGCTCCGATCACGCTCAGCAGCGTCACCCAGGTAAGGACCAAAGACGGCTCGACGCCGCCGACGCTGGAGGCGATCGACTTCCTGATCGACAAACACGGCGCCGTCAACAGCAAGGCCTTCCCCGTCTGCCCGCGGGCGAAGCTGGAAGACGCGACGGTCTCGCAGGCGCGCAAGCGCTGCGCCAGCGCCTTGGTCGGCAAGGGCACCGGTAAAGCCTTGGTGACGATGCCGGGACAGGAGCCGTTCCCGATCACCTCGCCGGTCTCCTTCTTCAACGCGGCGCCGACCGGCGGCAAGCCGACGCTGCTCGCCCACGCCTACGAGACGGTTCCCTCGCCGCAGGCGCTGCTGGTGCCGATCGTGGTCGAGCGGGTGAGCAAGGGGCGCTACGGCTTCCACGTCCGGGTCGAGATGCCCGAAGTCGCCGGCGGCTTCGGGGCGCCGACCCTGGCCGAAGCGAGCATCGGCGCGATTCGCAAGCGCAACGGCAAGAAGGTCGGCTACGTAACCGCCCACTGCGCCGGCGGGCGCCTCCAGGTCGACGGGACGCTGACCTTCACCAACGGCGATCGCTTCCCGACCACCCTCACCTCGCCATGCCACACCCCTCGCTGAGAGGGGCCGGGGCGCTTTTGCGTCCTCGTGGTTTCGAAAAGCGCCCCGCCGTCTTGGCGGTTGTCGCCGCAATGGCCCTTGCCGCGGGCAGCGCCGACGGCGCCGTGGTCAAGGTCAACGACATTGTCTTGCGGGCCGACGGGGGCTTCACGCCGCAGGCGTTGCCGAAGCGCCAGTTCGCGCCGATCGACTTCCACGGCCAACTCGACATCTCCTCGCGCAGCGGTGGCAGACCGCCGAAGCTGGAACAGGCGCTGGTCGACTTCGACCGCGACGGCCGGCTCAGCGTCGGCGGGCTGCCGAGCTGCGCGCCCGAAGCAGTCGCAACGCTCGGCACCCCGGAAGCGCGGCAGACCTGCGGGGCGGCAATCGTCGGCACCGGGCACATCGAGGTCTACATCCCCTCCTCCGACCACGGGGGAATCGAACAGCGCCTGCCGCTGACGGTCTTCAACGGCCCCCGCGGCGAAGGCGGGGCGACGGCCGTCCTCCACGCGCCGGTTGCGGCCCCGACCCACGCGATCCTGGTCCCGATCGAAACCAGGCGCGGCGGCTACCGCTACCGGGTCCGCATCGACCTGCCCTCCTTCGCCTCCGACTTCGCGATCACCCATGCCGACGTCCAGATCGGTCGCCGCTACGTCGCCGGTGGCGAGAGGCGCAGTTACGCTTCCGCCCGTTGCAGCGACAACGTCCTCCAGACCCACGGTCGCTTCAGCTTCGAAAACGGCACGATCGTCGACGGCCTGGTCGAAAAATATTGCCGCTCCAAGTAGGCGCGGGGGCGCCTCCGCCGAGCGGGCGACCTTCCTATACTTGCCCGTCCCGGGCCGTTAGCTCAGTTGGTAGAGCAGGAGACTCTTAATCTCAAGGTCGTTGGTTCGAGCCCAACACGGCCCATCTGAATCGGCGCTCGAAAGCGCCGGTCATTCGCCCAGGGAGCCGCCGCCGCCGAACAGGCTCGAGCCCGGTTCGATCGTTTCTGGCGTCGGTTGGCCCTGACCGGCCTGGCCTGATTTTTGGGCGGCTTTCGCTTCTTTTTCGGCTTGTTTTTTGCCGGCGATGTAGGTGTTGGCCTGTTTCTTCACCGGGGCGAGCTGCTGGTCGATCGCTTCTTCTTCGGTTTTGCCGTTGGCGAGTTTCTTCGCTTCGGCCTTGGCCTTTTCGGCGGCCGCGAAGTCGCCGGTGAAGTACGTGTAATAGGCGAGGGTGGTCAGCGAGTTGACCGACGGTCGTTCTTCGGCGACGATCGTCTGCGCTTCGACCGCGCCCTTGAGGTTGTTGTCGACTTCCGCGTAGCCGCGCGAGTATTCCGCCATCTGCAGCAGCGTCTGCGCCATCAGCTGGGCGATCGCCGGGTTCGGTTCGTCGGTCGCTTTCAGGTATTCAGACCAGGACTGGTTGGCCTTCTGGTATTCCTGCAGCGCCTCGGTCGTGAGTTCGCGCGTCCCGTTCGCCTGGACGGTCACCTGGGCATTGCCGGAGTTGACCTGGGCGCGGGTCAGCGACAGCAGCAGGTTGGGGTCTTCCGGGTCTTTGCGTAGTTTCGTTTCGATCCGCGCGGCCTGTTCTTCGTAGGTCTTGGCAGCTTCGCCGGTGCTGCTGTTGCTGCTGAAGAGTTCGGCGAGGTTGAAGCCGCCGATGACGAGGAAGAGGCTGAGGCCCATCAGCACCGCGAGCAGCGCGTAGACGACTTTGACGACCGCGCCACGGCGACCGCCGCGCAGGTCGAACAGCATCTTGTGCTCGTCTTTCGCCACTTCGTCTCTCCCTACTTACTCTTGCGGCGAGGGCTGTGCCAGCCCCCCGCTCTGTTCTGGCCGCCCCAGAACCCGAGCAAGCAAGATACTCAACTCGTACAGAACAAGCAGCGGAACCATCTCAATGAGCATCGTGATCGGGTCGACGCCGGGCAGGGCGGCGGCGACGATGGCGATCACCAGGTAGGCGTAACGGCGGTTGTGGCTGAGCTGCTCGACGCTGACGATGCCGAGCCGGGTGACGGCGAGGATCGCCAGCGGCAGCTGGAAGATGAGGCCGAGGGCGATCTCCGTCATTGAGAAGAAGCTGTAGTAATCGCGGGCCCGCAGCTGGATGTTGAACTGGCCGTCGTTGAAGTCGAGGAGGAAGTTGAGCGCCGCCGGGATGACGATGAAGTAGGCGAAGGCGAGCCCGGCGATGAAGAGGACCGGGAAGAGCAGCAGGATCGGCAGGATCACCCGTCGCTCGACCTCGCTGAAGGCGGGAAGGATGTAGGCGTAGAGCTGCCAGAGGACGACCGGTAGCGAGAGCACGATGGCGGCGTAGGCGGAGACGGTGAGGGTGGTCGTGAACGGCTCGGTGGGGCCGAGGGTGAGGAGCTCGTCGTGGTCGTCGGGCAGCGGCCCCTGGGCGATCTCCAGCAGCAGGTGGTTCTGCCAGAAGCAGAGGGCGAGGGCGGCGGCGAGGACGAGGATGCAGACGATCAGCCGCGTCCGCAGCTCGTCGAGGTGCTCTACGAGGGTGAGGCGATCCTCATGGGAGACCGCCTTGACGCGGCGGGCCATCCTCCCCGGCCTCAGCTGGACTTGTTGCGGAGGACCTCAGCGTCGGCGGGATCGCCGTGGACCTTCGCCGGCTCGGACTCGGGCTCCGGGGCCGTCGTTGCCTCCGGGGCCGGCCGCGGTTCCGCCGCGTCGAGCGACGGCTTCTCCTCGTCGTCGTGGTCGCCGCCGATCGAGCCTTTGAACTCGCGGATGCCGCGGCCAAGGCTACGACCGAGCTCCGGGAGCCGTTTCGGGCCGAAGACCAGCAGGGCGATAATGAGGACGACGGCGATCTCTGGAAGTCCGATGTTTCCTGGCATCTCGGCAATGGTAACGGGGTGGCTCGGCGCCCGGATCACTTTCGGTCGGTTTCCGAATGCCGTCTGCGGGGATTCTGGAACGGTAATGCCTGAGAACAGCCTCAATGACACGGTCGCCCTCGTCACCGGCGCCTCCAGCGGGATCGGCGAGGCGACCGCGAAGGCGCTCGCCGCCGAGGGCGCAAGCGTGGCCCTGGTCGCGCGCCGGGCCGAGCGGCTCGAGCAGCTGGGTGGCGAAATCGCCGACGCGGGCGGCACGGCGCTGCCGATCGAGGCCGACGTCTCCGACCGCGAGCAGGCGCAGGCCGCGGTCTCCCGCGCGGCGGAGGAGCTCGGGCGGCTGGACGTTCTCGTCAACAACGCCGGCGTGATGCTGCTGGGGCCGGTGACCGGCGCGCCGGTGGAGGAATGGGAGCAGATGGTCAACGTCAACCTGCTCGGCCTCCTCTACACCGCCCACGCCGCCCTCCCTCACCTTCTCGAGGCCGCCGAGGGCGAGCCGCGGCGGGTCGCCGACATGGTCAACATCTCCTCGGTCGCCGGGCGGATGGCGCGCAAAGGGAGCGGCGTCTACAACGCGACCAAGCACGGGGTCGGCGCCTTCAGCGAGGCGTTGCGGCAGGAGGTGACCGGCAAGCACCTGCGGGTCTCCCTGGTCGAGCCAGGGGCGGTCGACACCGAGCTGCAGAGCCACAACCGTCCCGAGATCGAGCAGCAGATCCGCGACCGCTTCACGGACATGGACATCCTTCGCTCCGAGGACATCGCCGACGCGATCACCTACGTAGTGACGCGCCCGAGGCATGTGGCCGTCAACGAGGTCCTAGTGCGGCCGACGCAGCAAGAGCAGTAGCCGCAAGGCGAGTTAGTGAACCCCTGGTCGACTAACTCGCCTCAGCTGTAGCGCTGGACGACGCCATCGGCGACGAGCTCGAGGAGGTGGCGCTGCTCTTGGTCGAAGTCGGCGCGCTCGAGGGCCCGCTTCGCCTCGGCGACCATTTCGAGGGCACGAGCCCGCACTCGCTCTAAGGCGCCGGTGGCGGCGATGCGGTCGCAGAGCCGTTCGGCCGTGGCGGGATCGAGGCCGTGTAGGTCAACTTTGGCGATGCCGGGATCGCTGGCGGCGGCCTCGATCAGCGGCAGGGTGACGGTGCCGTCAAGGAGGTCGGTGCCGCGGGCCTTGCCGGTCCGCTCCGGCGGGCCGCTGATGTCGAGGACGTCGTCGAGGAGCTGGAAGGCGAGGCCGATGCCGGCGCCGAACTCCCGCAGCGCCTCGTTGTCGCGGCCGAGCAGGCAGGCGCACTCGAACAGGCGCGCGGTCTTGAGCCGGCAGCGGGCGAGGTAGCGCTGCTCGCCGACGGCGAGGTCGAAGGCATCCTGGCGCTGGGCGAGCTCGCCTTGCGCGAGCGCAACCGAGGCGTCGGCGAGGAGGCTGACCGAGCGGGCGTCGCTGGCCTCGGAGAGCAGCGCGAAGGCGCGCGAGAAGAGCAGGTCGCCGGTGGCGACGGCGCGGGCGCGACCCGAGGTGGCGGCGACCGTCGGCAGGCCGCGGCGCAGGGGCGCGTCGTCGAGGACGTCGTCGTGGACCAGCGTCGCCATGTGGACGAGCTCGATCGCGGCAGCGGCCCGCACCACGTCCTCGCCCCCCTCCGGGCCGGCGCAGAGCAGGACCAGCATCGGCCGCAGCCGCTTGCCGCCGGCGTCGAGGGTGGCGCTCGCGTCGGCGCCGAGGGTCTCGCCGTGGCCGGCGGTCGCCCGGCGCAGCAGTTCCTCGACCTCGCCCAGCCGCGCCGGCAGCCAGCGGCTGGAGGCGTCGAGGACCGCCGTCACCGGCGGCGGCACCGAGGAGCGGCGGGTCATGGTCAGCCGGGCGGGCTCAACCGCGGACGCCGCTGTGGATCGCGATGATCCCGCCGGCGAGCACCGTGTAGCGGATGTCTTTGAAGCCGGCGTCGTCCATCTTCTCCGCCAGGCCGCGCGGGCTGGGGAAGCTGCGGACCGATTCCGGCAGGTAGGAGTAGGCCTCGGGGTTGCTGGAGAGGGCGCCGAGCAGCGGCACGATCCGGTCGAACCAGAGCGAGTAGAAGAGCGAGAGCGGCGGCCGGGTCGGCTGGGTGATCTCGAGGATGACGGCGCGGCCGCCCGGTTTCAGGACCCGCGCCATCTCCCGCAGGCCGCGATCGAGGTCGGCGAGGTTGCGGACGCCGAAGCCGACGGTGACGGCGTCAAAGCGCTCGCCGTCGTAGGGCAGCTCGAGCGCGTCGGCCCACTCGAAGCGGACGCCGGCGGCACCGCGTCCTGCGGCCTTCTCCCGCGCCAGGTCCAGCATCGGCTCGGAGAAATCGCAGCCGACGACGTGGCCGCCGGGGGCGACGAGCCCCGACAGCTCGAGCGCCATGTCGCCGGTGCCGCAGCAGATGTCCAGGGCGGCGTCGCCGGGGCCGAGGCCGGTCTCCGCCGCGGCGCGCTCGCGCCAGCGGTGGTGCAGCCCCGCGGTCATCACCGAGTTGAGCGCGTCGTAGCGGCCGGCGACGCGGTCGAACATGCGGTTGACCTGGCCGGCGAAGTCCGGCGATTGGCGGTTGTCGTTGATCGTGTCCATGGGATTCAGGGCGCCGGCCCCATCCCGACCGCCTGGCTAATCGAGCGAGGAGAGGAAGTCCGCGAGCTGTTCGATTTTCTGCGGCGGCAGGTCGCGGAACGAGGGCATGATGCCCGGGCCGATTTCAACTGAGCGAATGATCGCAGCCCGCGGGATCCGGGAGGCGATGTGGGTCAGTTCGGGTCCCGGCCCGTTGTTGCCGTTCTCGCCGAGCTTGTGGCAGGCGAGGCAGCCGGCACCAGCCACGACCTCCTTGCCGGCTTCGTACTTTTTCGAGACCTGCATCTCGACCTCGGTCGGGGAACCGCCGATCGCGCCGAGGTAGGTGAGGTAGCCCATCGCGATGATCGTCAGGATGCCCGCCGTGGTCGCGATCGGGCGGCGCTCCGGCCGGCGCTCCGGCCCGCGGTCGTAGAACGGCAGCAACAGCAGCAGGACCATGCAGATCGTCGGGATGCCGATCGTCGCGATCGGGACCAGCTCTGGCGGTTTGATGACGCGCAGGAGCTCGAAGAGGAAGAAGAAGTACCACTCGGGGCGCGGCACGTAGGTGGTCGAGGTCGGGTCCGCCTTCGGGCCCTGCTCGGCGCCGAGGATGATCGACATCGTGATGATCACGGCGACGACGATCAGCGCCATCACCGAGTCCTTCATCACCGCATAGGGGAAGAACGGCTTCCCCTTCTTCTTTAGAAGCTCGTACTCCTCGAGGTACTTCTGCTTGTCCTGCGGCTTCACAGTGCCGAGCCTCCGTTGCCCTCGCCGTCGGCCGGGGCGCCGTCGACGCCGCTGCCGTTGACGTGGTGGCCATTGACGCGACCGTTGCCGTTGGCGCCGGCGTCGAGCTGGGAGACGGGTGCGGCGACTTTCGGCTTTTCGGCTTTGACCCAGGGGGGCGCCGTCGTCCCGAGCTTGACGACCAGGTACATGTGGGCGCCGATCAGGGCGATGATCGCCCCGGGCACCAGCAGCATGTGGATCGCGTAGAAGCGCGAGAGGGTCGTCGCCCCGAGCTCAGGCCCGGCGCGGAGGAAGTCGCTCAGGTACGGGCCGACCACAGGCCCGGTGCCGTTGATGTTGATGCCGACGATCGAGGCCCAGAAGGAGCGCTGGTCGAACGGCAGCAGGTAGCCGGTGAAGGCCATCGTCATCGTCAGGATCAGGAGGACGACGCCGATCACCCAGTTGAGCTCGCGCGGGTACTTGTAGGCGCCAAAGAAGAAGGTCCGCCCCATGTGGAGGAAGATCAGGATCACCATCACGCTGGAGCCCCACTTGTGCATGCCGTGCACGAGCTGGCCGAGCGGGACCTCGTTGTTGATGTGCGAGATCGAGGCGTAGGCCTGGGTCGCCGAGGGCGTGTAGAACATCGCCAGGAAGACGCCGGTGACGGCCTGGACGATGAAGGCGAAGAGGGTCGCGGAGCCGAGCGTGTAGAACCAGTTGGTCCCCTTCGGCACCTTGCGGAAGAGCATCCCGGTGAGGAAGCCGGTGGCGGCGAGGCGCTGGTCGACCCAGCCGAGCGCGTCGATCGGCGCTTCCTTGCCGACCTCGAGCATCTTGTCGCCGGCGCTGCGGCGCTCGGGCGTCTCCTTGAGGTCGGTCGGCGCCTGGCCCTTGGGCGTCCCGCCGCTGCCGGGCTTGCCCGGTTTGCGCAGCGGCGGCGGCACGATCGCGTCCGGAATCTTGGGTTTCGGGAAGCTCGGCATCAGGGCGCTGGGAAGGTGGAGGGACGCGGCGGGTAGAGGTATTCCCAGATGCCGCCGGTGAACTCTCCGGGGTCACGGGCGCGGACCGGCTCCATCTGCGAGGTGACGCTGTAGCGCGGGCCGACCTCGACCTGGCCCTTGCGGACGCGGGTCTGGAACTGGTCAAGCGGGCGCACCGGCGGGCCGCCGATCCGCTTGCCCTGGAAGTCGTAGACGCCGCCGTGGCAGGGGCAGATGAAGTTGCCCGCGGCCTCGACGAAGCGGACCGGGCAGCCAAGGTGGGCGCAGCGGTTGGAGACGGCGACGAACTTGCCGGCTTCTTCGCCCAAGTCCTCGGAGCTGCGGCGCACGTAGGCGGTGGTCTTACCGGCGTCGCCGATTCCCTCGGTCTCGGTGAAGACGACCTGGCGGTAGGTGTCCTCGACGAAGTCCCCCACTGGGCCGACCGCCTCCCAACGCTCCTTGCCGCGGTGGAAGATCGGGGCGACCGCGAAGCCGACGGCAGGCAGCACGATCCCGGCGGCGGCAAGACCGCCCAGCGCCTGCGACGCGACCGTGAAGACATGGCGGCGCGTCATCGACTCCCCCTCGAAATAGCCGGGAGGGTCGGGCTTCACCCGCTCCTTGATGGGGGCCTCGTCGGCCCCGTTTACCTTGTTCGCGTCGTCTGCCACAGATAGGTCCGCGTAGGGCCTCACAGTTTATTGCTTAGGCGGTGTGACCTGCGTCACACATATCGCTTCTATGTAGAAATCGCTGCTCCGGCGGCGATCTCTTCCGCGGCAGTTCGCCAAAGGGCGGGGATGCCCTGCACGTCTCCTTCGGCATGAAGGCGTGCGCAATCGCTGATCAGGTCGGAGAGGACGGTGACCGCGGTCGTGTCGCCGAGGGCGGCGAGGCGGTCGAGGCCGAGGGCGTAGAGGTAGTCGCCGGCGAGGAGGGCGAGGTCAGGGTCGTGGCCGCTGAGCAGGCGCGGCTCGCCGTAATGGAGGAGGTAGCCCTCGCGGACGGCCTCGACGACGAGGGCGTACTCGGCCGGCGCCGCGGCAGCGCCGGGGCCGGAGGCGGCGAGTTCGCCCAGCGTCGGCGGCTCGGCCGGATCGACGACGTGCGGCGAAATCGGCGTCTCCTCGGCGCGAAGTTGATCGGCGAGCGCCTGCAGGGCATTCACGCCAGGGCCTCGGCGGCGGCTTCGAGGGTCTGGTCGATCGTCGACTCGTCGTGGGCGAGGGAGACGAACCAGGCCTCGTACTGGGCCGGCGGTGGGTAGATGCCGCGCTCGAGGAGGGCTCGGCAGAAGGCGGCGTGGGCCTCGGTGTCGCAGGCGGTGGCGGTGGCGAAGTCGACGACGGGGACCTCGCTGAAGAAGAGGGTGACCAGGCCGGGGGCGGTGGCGACCTGGAGGGGACGGTCGGCGGCGAGCGCTTCGAAGCCCTGGGCGAGGCGGTCGGTCAGCCGGCCCAGCCGCTCGTAGGCAGCAGCGTCGAGCTGCTCCAGCGTCGCCAGGCCCGCGGCGACCGCGAGCGGGTTGCCGGAGAGCGTGCCGGCTTGGTAGACGTCCCCCGCCGGGGCGATCCGTTCCATGTGCTCGCGCGGGCCGCCGTAGGCCGCGGCCGGCAGGCCGCCGCCGATGATCTTGCCCATCACCGTCAGGTCCGGTTCGACGCCGAGCAGTTCCTGCGCGCCGCCGCGGGCGACGCGGAAGCCGGTGATGACCTCGTCGAAGACGAGCAGCGCGCCCGCCTCGCGGGTTGCCTCGCGGAGGAACTCGAGGAAGCCGTCGGCCGGCGGGACGACACCCATGTTGGCGGCGATCGGCTCGGCCAGGAGCGCGGCGACGTCGTGCTCGCGCAGCGCCCGCGCCACCGCCTCGCGGTCGTTCCACGGCACTACCACGGTCGCCGCCGCCTGCGCCGCGGTGACGCCGGGGCTGCCGGGGACGCCCAGCGTCGCCAGTCCCGAGCCGGCATCGGCGAGCAGCCCGTCGGAGTGGCCGTGGTAGGCGCCGGCGAACTTGACGACGACCTCGCGGCCGGTGACCGCCCGCGCCAGCCGCACCGCGCTCATCGCCGCCTCGGTCCCGGAGCTGGTCATCCGCAGCATCTCGACCGAGGGGAAGCGCGCTGCCACCTCCTCGGCCAGCCGCACCTCCTCCAGGGTCGCGGCCCCGAAGCTCGTCCCCCGCTTCGCCGCTTCGATCACCGCCGCGACCACGGCCGGCTCGGCGTGGCCGAGGATCATCGGGCCCCAGGAGCCGATCCAGTCGACATAGCGGTTGCCCTCGACGTCGAAGAGCCAACAGCCTTCGGCGCGGTCGATGAAGATCGGGTCGCGGCCGATCTGGCGCATCGCCCGCACGGGGGAGTTGACCCCGCCGGGAAGGACCTGCTGCGCCCGCTCAAATAGGTCGGTCACAACTGCAGCTCAGGAATGCTCGGCTTCCCAGCGCGCGTAGTCCTCGGTGAAGTAGTGGAGCCGAATCTTCTTGTACTCGGTCGAGGAGTAGAGGGTGCCGCGATCGTCCAGGCCCATCCCGCACTCGTCGGCGATCGTGTCGAGGACGGCGTCGCACTCTTCTTTGGAGCGGCCGTGGGCCATCGTGAAGACGCTGTAGGGCCAGTCCTCGTAGGTCGGCCGCTGGTAGCAGTGAGAGATGCCGCGGAAGGAGGCCATCTTGGCGCCGACCTCCATGATCTGGTCCTCGGGCACCTTCCAGACCCCCATCCCGTTGGCCGAGAAGCCGGCGCGGCGGTGGTAGAGGATCGCGGCGACGCGGCGGAGGATTTTGCGATCGATCATCCCGCGCAGGCGGTCGAGCAGCTCCTCGGTCGAGACGCCGATCTCCTGGGCGGCGGCGTCGTAGGGACGGGTGACCGCGGCCATCGGGCCCTGCAGCGCCTTGATCAGGGCGATGTCGTCCTCGTCGTAGGGCTGCGGCTCGAGCTCGCGCGGCGGCGCCGCCTCGACCGCGGCGGCAAGCGCATCGGTCCCCTTCTCCATCTCCAGGTTCATGTTGATCTTGAAGAGGGTCAGGGTCGGCAGTTCCCGCATCGACTCCGCCCCGGTCTCCTCCATCAGCGCTTCCAGCGTCCCCTTCAGCCCGAGCGGGGAGTCCGGCGGGGTAGCGATCGTGAACCACATGTTGAAGTCATGGGTGCGCAGGTAGTTGTGGGAGACGCCGGGATGGGCGTTGACGATCCGCGCCGCCCGCTGCGGGTTCTCCGAGTCGACTTTCGCCGCCACCAGCATCGACTCGTAGCCGAGGGCGCGGGTGTCGAAGATGGGCGTGATCTCACGGATGATGCGGCCGTCGAGCAGGCGCTGGGTGCGGCCGAGGACGTCGTCGAGCTCGAGCTCCGCCTGCGCCGCGAGGAGCGCGAACGGCTCGGGGTCGAGCGGGAAGTTCGACTGCAGCATGTTCATCAGCCGCTTGTCGGTCTCGTCGAGCGGGATCGCGGAGCCGTCCTTGCGGCTGCGCGCCTTCGACTGCGGCACTTTCACCGAAGCCACTGGGCGGCCTCCTTCGCGTAGTAGGTGACGATTGCGTCGGCGCCGGCGCGGCGGATCGAGGTCAGCGCCTCGACCACGGCGGCGGGCTCGTCGATCCAGCCGTTGGCGGCGGCCGCCTTCAGCATCGAGTACTCGCCGGAGACGTGGTAGGCGGCGACGGGGGCGCCGGTCGCGTCTTTGACCCGGCGGACGACGTCGAGGTAAGGGAGCGCCGGCTTCACCATCACCATGTCGGCGCCCTCGTCGAGATCGAGCTCGGCCTCGCGGACCGCTTCGGCGGCGTTGGCCGGGTCCATCTGGTAGCCGCGGCGGTCACCGAACTCCGGCGTCGACTCGGCGGCATCGCGGAAGGGCCCGTAGTAGGCCGAGGCGTACTTTGCGCTGTAGGCGATGATCGGGACGCCGCTGTGGCCCTCCTCGTCGAGCTGGTGGCGGATCGAGCCGACCCGGCCGTCCATCATGTCGCTGGGGGCGACGGCGTCGGCGCCGGCCTCGGCGTGGGAGAGAGCGGTTTTCGCCAGGAGCTCGACGCTGATGTCGTTGTCGACCTCGGTGCTGCCCTCGCGGATGACGCCGCAGTGGCCATGCGAGGTGTACTCGCAGAGGCAGACGTCGGTCATCACAACCAGGTCGGGATGGGCCTCCTTCAGCGCCCGCACCGCCATCTGCACGATCCCCTCGTCGTCGTAGGCGCCGGTCCCGAACTCGTCCTTGGTGGCGGGGACGCCGAAGAGCATCAGCGCGCCGATGCCCGCCGCGGCGATCTCCCCCGCCTCCTCGACCAGGTTGTTGATCGAGAAGCGCTCGATCCCCGGCATCGAGGAGACCTCCTCGCGGATGCCCTCACCAGCGACGACGAAGGCGGGCTGGATCAGGTGAGCGGGGGTGAGTTCGGTCTCGCGGACGAGGCCGCGCAACGTGTCGGTACGCCGCATCCGGCGCAGACGGGTACTTGGAAAAGGCATCTGGGGCGAGTTTAGGGGAGGGGCAGTAGCTTGTCCGGCGGTGCGGGCCACGGACGTCGTCAAGCGGTTCGGAGAGAGGGAAGCTCTGCGGGGCGTCTCTTTCGAGGCCGGTCCTGGCGAACGGGTGGCGATCATCGGGCCGAACGGGGCCGGGAAGACGACGCTGCTCTCGATCCTGGCGGGGATATCGAGCCCGGACGGCGGCGAGGTGAGCGCTGGCGAGGGCGCGGTCGGCTGGGTGCCGCAGCAGGCCGCTCTATATAGACGGCTGACGGTCGAGGAGAACCTGCTGCTGTTCGCGCGGCTGGAGCAGCACGAGGACCCGGCTGCCTCGGTCGAGGAGATGCTCGAGCTGACGGGGCTGCGGGAGCGCCGCGGCGAGATCGTCGCGCGGCTCTCGGGCGGCAACCAGCAGCGGATCAACATCGCGATTGGGCTGCTCTCGCGGCCGGCGGTGCTGCTCCTCGACGAGCCCAGCGTCGGCCTCGACCCGCGGCAGCGGGCGCGGCTGTGGGAGTTCGTCGCCGGGCTGGCGGGACGGGGGACGACGGTGATCTTCTCGACCCACGACATCCAGGAGGCGGAGCGCTTCGGGCAGCGGCTGCTGGTGCTCGCCGACGGCGAGTCCCTCTTCGACGGCTCCGCGGAGGAGCTGCGCGAGGCGGTGCGGCGCGAGGCGCCGGAGGCCGCCGACCGCGACTTCGAGACCGCCTTCGTCGCCTACCTCCACCACCGGGGGCACTGATGCGCGGCGTCCGCTGGCTGCTCTTGAAGGACCTGCAGATCCTCCGGCGCTCGCCCCTGCAGGCGGTGCTGCTCGTCGCCTACCCGATCCTGATCGCGGTCCTGGTCGGCTTCGCGATCTCCCGCGGGCCCGAGGACCCGCGGGTCGCCTTCGTCAACGAAGTGCCACCGAACACGCGCATCAACGTCGGCGGCGCCGAGCTGCCGAAGGCGAACGTCAAGGAGCAGATCTGCGAGCGGGTCGAGTGCGTCTTCGTCAAGGACCGGGCCGAGGCGCGGGAGAAGGTCGAGTCCGGCGACGTGCTGGCGGCACTGATCCTGCCGGCGGACCTCGTCAACCAGATCAACTCGCTCTCGACGTTGACCCCCGGAGTGCCGGAAGTCGAGATCCTCGTCAACGAGGAAAACGCCCTCAAGGCCGAACTCGTCGACGACCGGATCACGACCCTGCTGGCGGAAGCGAACCTGCGGATCGCCCGCCGGATCGGCAACGAAGGCGGGCGTTACCTGGGGCTGATCGTCGACGGCGGACAGTTCAACGTCCTCGGCGAAACGATCCCGATCCTCGGCCTGCGGACGAGCGCTCGCATCCTCGAAACGGTGACCCCCGCGCTGCCGCCGCGGCTGCGCCCCTCGCTCGAAGAGGTGACCGAGTTCGCCGCCCAGGCGCGCGACAACCTCGACGTCGCGAAACCGCTGATCGACCGCCTCGCGCAGCCGATCGCGGTCGACAAGGTGGTCGTGGGAGGGAAGTCGCCGCCGCTGGAAATCTTCGCGATCGCGGTCGCGGCGACGCTCACCCTCGCCTTCGTCGTCGTCCTCCTCGTCGCCGGCTCGCTGGCGCTGGAGCGAGAGGAGAACGCCTTCTCGCGACTGACTCGCGGCCTCGTCTCCGAGAGCGGTCTGCTCGCCGAGAAGGTCCTGCTCGGGGTCGCGGTCGGACTGATCGTGACCCTCTTGATGCTGCTGGGGATGAAGATCTTCGTACCGCTGGAACTGGGGCGGATCGGCTACTGGCTGCTGGCGATCATCGTCGCGGCGGCGGCGCTCGGTGCGGCGGGGGCGGCGCTCGGGGCGGCGGCGCGAGAGGTGCGAGCCGTCTCCCTGCTCGCCTTCATGGTGACCCTGCCGATCGCCTTCCTCTCGCTCGTCCCCTCCGGGGCGGTCGGAGCCGGTGCCTTCGACGCGATCCGCTACCTGACCGCGCTCTTCCCCTTCAAGCCGGCGCTGGAAGCGATCACCGCGGCGATCGACGCCAGCGGGTCGGGCCTCGGCGGGCCGCTACTGCACCTGGTCGTCCTCTTCGTGGCCTACGCCGTCATTGCCCGTCTGGCGCTGCATCGATTCGCAGCGGTTTGAGCCCATCGCGTTCCACGCAGTCGCGAACGAAGGCCGCGAGGTCGAGCTCGGGCGCGACCGCGGCGCGGACCCGCTCGAGAACGGCCGGCTCGTCCAGCTCGGGCAGGGTGCGGCCGCGCGAGCGCACCGCCGCCAACGCCACCGGCGTGCCGTCGAGTTGCAGGCAGCCGTGCTTGCTGCGGTAGGCAGCTAGTCCCTCCACCTCGACCAGGTCGTAGTTCGGCTCGCTCGCGGTGAGGAGCCGGCGCTGC
Organism: Solirubrobacterales bacterium; assembly: GCA_035764545.1. Lineage (GTDB taxonomy): Bacteria > Actinomycetota > Thermoleophilia > Solirubrobacterales > 70-9 > VAYN01. Next base: position 23,263 of record DASTYZ010000014.1, read on the forward strand.
TCCGGCGTCGGGTGGAGGACGAAGACCGGCGCGGTCGTGCCAGGGCTCTCGTGCAGCGTCGCCGGGACCGCCCCGTAGGGGGAGACGTGGGCGGAGTAGACGACGTCGAAGCCCTCGAGCTCGGCGCGTTCGACCGGCAGCTCCACTCCCGGCAGCGGCGCCAGCTTGCGGGCGAGCGCCTCCGGGGCGGAGTTGGCTCCGTAAGAGAGCAGCGGGGTGCGGTCGCTGAGGTCGAAGCCGCCCGGCGGCGCCTCGTGCGCGGCGCCGTCGCGGTAGAGGTAGAAGCGCCGCGGCGCTGCGTAGGGGTAGTCCAGCGCCCGCTTCAAGATCGCTGCCGTCACCTCCGAATCGCCCATCCCGCTCAATCTCGCAGATAGGGTCACTCCAGCATGCGGGTCCTCTTCATCGGCGACGTGGTCGGCAGCCCCGGGCGGCAGGGGCTGCGCGAAGCGCTGCCGGCATTGCGCGAGGAGCACGCGCCGGACCTGGTGATCGTCAACGGCGAGAACTCGGCCGGCGGCGTCGGGATCACCCAGCGCACCGCCAACGACCTCTTCGACTCCGGCGCCGACGTCCTCACCACCGGCAACCACGTCTACCGCCACCGCGAGGCCTACGACTTCCTCGAAAGCTCAGAGCGGGTGATCCGGCCGGCCAACTACCCGCAGGCGAACCCCGGACGCGGCCACACCGTGGTCGAGGCCGGCGGGATGCGGGTGCGGGTCGTCAACCTCAGCGGCGGCGTCGGCCTGCGCGTTGCCCGCTCCCCCTTCGACACCGTCGACTCGATCCTCTCCCACCACGAGCAGGACGCGGTGATCGTCGACTTCCACGCCGAAGTCTCGAGCGAGAAGGTGGCGATGGGCTGGCACCTCGACGGTCGCGCGGCGGCGGTCTTCGGCACCCACACCCACGTCCCCACCGCCGACGGCCGCATCCTCCCCGGCGGCACCGCCCACATCTCCGACGTCGGCATGACCGGCTCCCGGACCAGCGTCCTCGGTGTCAAGCCCGAGCAGGCGCTGCGTTCGATGATCACGCAGATGCCGACCCGGTTCGAGACGGCTGAGGAGGACGTTTGGGTGATGGGGGCTCTTGTTGATGTGAACGAGCGGGGGTTGGCGGACTCTTTTCAGCAGGTGATGCTGCCAGTGCAATGAGTAGGAGTGGGTAAAACCACACTATGTATAGGTAGAACCAGTGGTGGAGGGTTAGTTGTAAGAGGATTAGTAGGGCTGCAGAGAGGGCGGCTAGTTGGACCAGGGACTTGTTTCGCGGGATGACGGCGAAGGCCAGGGACGCCGCGGCGGTTATGGCTAGCAGTGCGATGCGGATTGGTTCTAGTGAGGGAGCTTGGCCCCAGATGCTGAAGGGGGAATCTCGGCCGGCTTGGGTGGCGATGGTTCGGTCGTAGAACGTCTTCAAGCCCGGGTCGAGCGCCGGCCAGAGGAGAACAGCCATCGTTACTAGAAGCGCTCCGAGGATGAACAGAAGCGCTGGGCGGCCGAGGGTGTCCTGCGCGCGCCAACTGCGTGCTCGGACACCCTCGGCCGAACTCGGGCCGGGTTGGTAGGTGAGCAACATTGGTCCGAGGGGGGCCGCTACGAACTTGGCCCACGTGGCCGCGGCGAAGGTGGCTCCGCGCGCTAATGGTCGTCCGAGAACGAGAAGGATCGCCAGGAGCAGAGCAGCTACTAGTGAGTCATTCGAGTTGGACTCGAGGACGTAGGCCGTGTACGGGAATGCTGCCCAGCCGAAGGCGAGAGTTGCTGCGAGGCGGTGGCCCTCGGGGCCGGGGCGGATGCGGAGGCCTAGGAGGAGTAGGAAAGTGAAGACTGCGACGTCGAAGATGATTGCGGCGGCGTGGGCGGCGGGGAGGTCGTCCCATTCGCCGGTGTTCGGCCAGATCAGCTCGAAGGGGACGTAGGCGAGGTAGTTGACGGGGCCGTAGGTGTCTCCGCTGGAGATGTCGTCGGGGAAGTTGTCGTAGATCGGGTCGCCATGGGTGATCTTGTCGGCGCCGACGACGCTGGCGTAGCCGACGTCTATGGCGCCGGAGTCGGCGACGTTGAGGCCGACGCGGAAGCCCATCAGGAAGAGGGCGGCGACGAGCATCCAGGCGACCGGCCAGACCGGGCGCAGCCCCTCCCCCCTTCCCCGGATTCCGATCCAGAGGCTGCGAGCAAGGAGGTAGAGGAGGACCGGATAGACGAGCGGGACGGAGACGCCGATCTCGGCGCGGTTGAAGAAGTAGTGGGAGACGCCGAAGCCGAGCAGGACGAGGAGGTCGAGGTTGGCGACCCGCCAGAGGCGCCGCCAGTCGACGAGGCCGATGAGGAAGACGAGGCAGAGGGGGATGAAGACGTAGGGGGCGTTGAGCTTGTGGCCGAAGGCGCCGGAGTAGCCGCGAGCCATCTTCCAGGCGACCTGGTAGCCGGTCCAGGACTCGGTTACCTCGCCGCTCTGAAGACCGACGTAGACGAGGACCAACTCCTCGCCGCCGGAGAAGTAGGCGACCTCCCAGCGACCGTCCTCGTCGTTCACCGTCGCGGTCGCCGCCAATGGGCCGTGCTCGCGTTCCACGGCGAGGACCTTGGGATCGCGGTCGGCCGCAGCGATCGCCTCGGTGCGCCCGACCTGCTCGGGCGCTTTTGCGTCCCCTGAGGACGGAAAGGCGCCCTGTGCCGTTACGGCGAGGAAGGCGACAAGCGCGATCAGGAGCGCGGCGCGCCTCACCCTCCCGCCGCCACCCCGAAGTGTTCGCGGATCACCGGGGCGACGTCGCGCAGCGCCCACTGCTCGCGATCCTCTGCCGACTTCGGCCCGCAGCCGACGAAGAGGAGCGGGCCGAGGGAGTCGCCGGCGTGCAGCGCCCCGTGGCTGCCGCCGCCGGCGTGGCTGACCCCGCCCCAGTCGACCACCTCGAAGCCCAGCTCCAAGGAGACGATGAAGTCGCCCGCGTGCGGCGCCGTCAGCGCTGACCAGACGCGAGCGAGGGGGTCGGGATAAGTCTCGCTGCTGAGCTTGCCCTCGACGACCTTCGCTGCCAGCGCCTCCAGCTCTCCGTCGAGCTCCCAGCGTCCACCGCGCAGGTCCGCGACCTCGTCGCCAGGACGGAAGCGCAGCCTTGCGTCGCCCCGTTCGACCACCGCCCACTCGCCGCCGCCGGCCGGCATCCCAGGCTCCACCCGCTGCAGCGGCATCCCGTCGGCGCCCTCGAGCCGACAGACGAGGTCGACGCCCTCGATCACCCCCAGCCGCGCCGCCACCTCCAGCGGCTCGGCCCGCTCGCCCTCGCCCGGCAGCAGGTAGACGTGGGCCGCGCGGCCGGTCGGGCTGACCGCCAGCTGCGATCGCTCGGGGCGCTCCTCGGAGGGCTGCAGGACCGACCACTCGGCGCTCAGCAGCTCGGCCAGCGGCAGGCCGCGGTGGACCTCGGTCTGGGCGTGGTCGGCGAGCAGGATCACCGCGTGGCCGGCGAGGAACTCGTCGAGCCCGCCCGCTTCCTCGGCGTAGGTGGCGAAGGCCCGGTCGGCCTTGGCGATCGACTCGACGCTCGCCTCCGGCCCGTGCTGGTGGGAGTAGTTGTCGTTGTCCGGCAGCGAGAGCAGGAGGAAGTCGTAGAGGTCGTCCTTCAGCAGCTCGGCCGCACAGCAGGCGGCGTAGCCGTCGCGGACCCCGGGGATTGAGGTCGATTTGCAGGGGACGTCACGGCTCGCGTAGAGGTCGCCGTAGAACAGCTCGGTGGGTCCCCAGGTGTGGTGGTGGAACTTCAGTTTCGTCACGTCGACCGCGCGTTTCAGCAGCCCCTCCAGCGAGACCTCGTGCCGCTGCCTGCCCCGGTAGATCAGGAACGGGGTGCAGGCGGTGCACTCGCCGGCGTCTTCGAGGCTCTCGAAGACCGTCTCGATCTCCGGGCTGAGGTGGGCGAGGTTCATGTTGTAGACGAGGTCGTAGAGGGCGCGGAAGACGCCGAAGGCGCGGGTCGCCTCCAGCGAGGAGCCGTACTCGACGTAGCGCCGCTCGAGCCTGTGGTACCAGTTCATGCCGCTGATCCAGTGGCGGTCGGCGCCGACCCCGGTGACCATCTCGGCGCTGGCGACCGGAGTAACCGAAGGGAAGCTGGAGACGCAGTCGGGAATGAGGACGCCGCGCTCGATCAGAGCGCCGAAGGTCGGCGCCCGTCCCTCCGCGACCGCGCGTTCGAGCATGTCGGTGCGGAGCGAGTCGACGTAGGTGAGGACGAGCTTCTTGCGGGGCGTCACCGTCCCCATGATGCCCAGCCCGGCGGGTCGCTAACGGAGGACGCGGAGCCCGGCGTGTTTGCGCTGGGCGCGGCGGTGGCGGGTGACGCCGAGCCAGATCAGCGCCAGGACGAGAACGATGACGATGATCGGCAGCAACAGCGCGATCGCGATCACGACCAGGGCGACGAGGCTGACGATGAAGGCGAGCGCTCCGCCGCCGCTGCCCTCGCGGCGGCTGGCTCCGTAGACGACGTCGCTGATGATCACGCAGGCGAGCGCGGCCCCGAGGAGGCCGAGGACGCCGCCGAGGAGGTCCCCGAGCAGGAAGCCGGCGATGAAACCGATCACGGCGGCGAGAATCGTCATCCGCCCGCGGGCTGACCCGTGGGTGCCGGTGGTCCCGGCGAGCATGCCGATGGCCAGTCCGATTCCAAGCTCTTGGAGAACGTCCACGCCCCAAACCTAACCAACCGCGATGGCGTTGCGTCGATCCGCCACACTTCAGCGATGGCAGAAGTCCCTGAGCCGACCCACCGCCGGCGCTCCCACGCCGGCACCCGCGACCTCGAGCGCTACGCCGGCCTGTTCGCGGAGCGGACGACGGTGATGCGTTCCTCGGCGATGCGGGACCTGATGGCGATCACGGCGCGGCCGGAAGTGATCTCCCTCGCCGGCGGCCTCCCGGACACCTCGACCTTCCCTCCCCACAGCTTCGCCGCGCAGATGACCCGGATCGCCCAGGAGTCGGCGGCCAAGGCGCTCCAGTACGGACCGACCGAGGGCTTCGAGGAGACCAAGGACTGCATCCTCGAGGTGATGGGAGCCGAGGGGATGCTGCCCGACCCCGACGACATCATCGTCACCACCGGCGGCCAGCAGGCGATCGACCTCGTCTGCAAGACGCTGATCGACCCCGGCGATGTCGTCATCTGCGAGGCGCCGACCTACCCCGGCGCGATCCCGACCCTCTGCAGCTACCAGGCCGACGTCGTCCAGGTCGAATGCGACGAGGACGGGATGCAGGTCGAGGCGCTCGAGCAGCTGCTGGACGAGCTGCGCGGCGAAGGGCGGCGGCCGAAGTTCATCTACTCGGTGCCGAGCTTCCAGAACCCGGCCGGGGTGACGATGTCGCTGCAGCGCCGACAGCGCCTGGTCGAGCTGGCGCGCTCCCAAGAACTGCTGGTGGTCGAGGACAACCCCTACGGGCTGCTGCGCTACGGCGGCGAGCCGATGCCGCCGCTCTACCAGCTCGACGGCGGCGACTTCGTCATCTACCTCGGCACCTTCTCGAAGATCCTCTCCCCCGGCATCCGCCTCGGCTGGGCGGTGGCGCCGCCGCCGGTGATGGAGAAGATCGTCCTCGGCAAGCAGGCGGCCGACCTCTGCACCTCGACCCTGACCCAGTACTTCGTCCGCGAGTACTTCGCCGAACGGCGCTGGCAGCGCTACGTCGACGACCTCGTCGACATCTACCGCGCCCGCCGCGACACGATGGTCGAGGCGCTGCGCACCCACTTCCCGGCGGAGGCGACCTGGACCGAGCCCGAAGGTGGCCTCTTCATCTGGGCGACGCTGCCCGACTACATCGACACCAGCGACCTGCTGGCGAAGGCGCTGCGCGCCGACGTCGCCTTCGTCCCCGGCCAGGCTGCCTACGTCGACGGTCGCGGCAGCCACTCGATGCGGCTCAACTTCAGCGGCGTCGACGAGGACGAAATCCGCGAGGGGGTGCGGCGGATCGGCAAGGTGATCGCCGAGCAGGTCGAGCTCTATGGAACGCTGACCGGCGAGCAGCGCGCTCCCGAGCCGGCGGAGGAGCCGCAACCGAACGTGGTCCCGTTCCGCAAGGCGGAGGAGGCGTGAGATGAAGGTCGCTGTCCTCAAGGGTGGCCGCTCGCTCGAGCGCGGCGTCTCGCTGCGCTCCGGGGCGCGGGTCGAGGACGCGCTGGAGCGGCTCGGTCACGAGGTGCTGCCGATCGACGTCGGCCCGGACCTGGTCAAGCGCCTCGTCGGCGAACGACCCGACGTCGCCTTCGTCGCCATGCACGGGGTCGGCGGCGAGGACGGCACCGTCCAGGAGCTGCTGGAGATCCTCGACATCCCCTTCACCGGCCCGAGCGCCGCGGCCTGCGCCCGCTGCATGGACAAGGTCCAGGCCAAGGACGCGATCGACGAAGAGGGCCTCCCCACCCCGCACTGGTTCGCCTTCAACCAGACCGCCTTCCGCGAGTTCGGAGCCGCCGACGCGCTCGGCAGGCTGGAGGAGACGCTCGGCTTCCCGCTCGTCGTCAAGCCCAGTCGCGGCGGCTCCTCCCTCGGCGTCAAGTTCGCGCGCTCGACGGGCGAGGTGCCCCAGGCCCTCGTCTCCGCCTTCAGCTACGACGACCGCGTCCTGCTCGAGCGCTTCGTCGACGGCCGCGAGCTGGCGGTCAGCATCCTCGGCGACGAGCCGCTGCCGGTGGTCGAGGCGATCCTGCTCGAGGGCGACCGCTACGACTTCGAGGCCCGCTACGAGATCGGCCGCACCCGCTTCGTCTGCCCGGCCGAGCTCAGCGCCGAGGAGGAGCGGGCGGTGACCGAGGCGGCGCTTGCCACATACCGCGCTCTCGGCTGCACCGGCTTCGCCCGGATCGACCTGATCCTCGGCGACGAGGGCCCGTGGCTGCTGGAGGCCAACGCGATCCCCGGCCTCACCGAAACCAGCCTCCTCCCCCAGGCCGCCGAGGCGGCGGGGCTCAGCTTCGAGCAGCTAGTCGAGCGGATCCTCGACCTGGCGCTGAAGCCGGCTACGGCCTAAGAGTCGCCCTGGGCGAAGTCCTCGGGGGTTACTTCGTCGAGGAACTCCTTGAATTTGTCGACGACCTCCTCGGTGTCCTCGACCTCGTGCTCGAACTCGATCGCCGACTCCTCGATTACCTCCTCGGCGGCGAAGATCGGCGCCGAGACGCGGACCGCAAGGGCGAGGGCGTCGGAGGGGCGGGAGTCGATCTCGACTTCGGAGCCGTTGATCGAGACCGTGATCGAGGCGTAGAACGTGTTGTCGCGCAGTTCGGTGACGGCGACCCGCTCGCATTTGGCGTCGAGGTTCTCGAGCACGTCGGAGAGCAGGTCGTGGGTCATCGGCCGCGGCGTCGAGGCCCCCTGCAGCTTCATCAGGATCGCCGCCGCCTCCGGATGCCCGATCCAGATCGGCAGGAAGCGGTTTCCGTCCACGGTCTTCAGCAACACGATCGGCTGCTTGCCGACCATGTCGAAGCTGACTCCATAGATCTGCATCTGCTGCAAAAGGTCTCCAGACCGTGGATTGGAAGCCGAAGTATAGGTCCGGCTTCTACCCACTCCCGACGAGCGGGGAACGACTGGACGCGAAGAGGAGATGGGCGATCCTGGATTCGAACCAGGGACCTCGTCCTTATCAGAGACGCGCTCTAACCAACTGAGCTAATCGCCCGCGGCTGGCGATGATAGCGACGGTTCTCAGCTGGAGCGCTTGCGGAGACGGCGGGCCAGAGCGTGGGCCTCGCGGACGTCGTCGAACTGGAGCTCGGCGACGATGGCGTCCCCCTTGGCGCGGGTCCTGACTTCGTGGCCGAGGGCCTCCTCGAGGGCGTCGGCGGCGTCGCGGAGGGCCGCCTGGGCGTCGGGATCGACCGCGACCCTTCTCGGTTGGGCTTTTGGCTGGCTAGCCAGCCGAACCCTCTCCTCGGTTTCGCGGACCGACCAGCCACCGCGAGCGGCATCGCGGGCGAGACGGCGGCGGACGTCGTTGCCGGGGGCAGCGAGAAGGGCCTTGCCGTGTCCCTCGCTGAGGTCGCCGCCCTCGAGCAGCTCCAGTGCCTCGTCGGGAAGCTCGAGCAGTCGGATCAGGTTGGAGACGGCCGGGCGGCTGCGGCCGACCCGCCGCGCCAGCTCCTCTTTGGTCAGTCCCAGCTCGCGGACGAGGGCGTCGCAAGCGCGCGCCTCCTCGACCGGGTTCAGGTCCTCGCGGACCATGTTCTCGATCAACGCCGCCTGCAGCCGCTCCGCCTCTTCCTGGTCGCGGATGACCGCCGGCACCTTCTCGAGGCCAGCCTGCTGGGCGGCGCGCCAGCGGCGCTCGCCGGCGATCAGCTCGTAGCTGCCATCGGGGAGGGGGCGGACGAGCAGGGGCTGGACGACGCCAGAGGCCTCGATCGAGGCGGCCAGCGCCCCGAGCGCCTCCTCGTCGAACTTGGTCCGCGGCTGCGAGGGGTTCGGCTTGATCAGGGAGACCGGAAGTTCGCGCAGTTCTCCGGCCGCGCTCGCCTCGGCCTCGGGCAGGATCGCCGACAGGCCCCGGCCGATGCCCCGGCGGGCGCTAGCCACGGCTCGCCAGCTCCTTTGCCAGGGCTCGGTAGGCGACGGCGCCATGGGAAGACGGGGCATGCTCAGTCACGGGGAGACCATAACTGGGCGACTCGGCGACTCGAACGCTGCGGGGGATCACCGTCTCGAAGACCATGCTGTCGAAGTGGTCACGCAGCTCGGCCTCGACGTCCTGGGCGAGACGGGTGCGATCGTCGTGCATGGTGATCAGCAAACCCGAAACCTCAAGTTGAGGGTTCAACTCACGCCTGATCAGGCCGAGCGTTTCGAGGAATTGCACCAGCCCCTCGAGGGCCAGGTACTCGGCTTGAACCGGGACGATCACCCGGTCCGCCGCGGTGAGGGCGTTGACGCTGATCGGACCCAGAGAAGGCGGGCAGTCGAGCAAGGTGACCGCAAAGCGGTCCCGCAGCGGTCCCAGCCGTTCGCGCAGCCGGGTCTCCGACCCCGGCATCCGCGGTAGCTCGACCGCGGCGCCGGCGAGGTCTTTGTTGGCGGGGACGAGCCAGAGGTTGTCGGGGCCCGCAGGGCGCGCGGCGGCGGCAACCGAGGTGTCGCCGGTGAGGCAGTCGTAGGAAGATGGGTGGAGGTCGCGGTCGCCGCCGAGGGCGACGGTGGCATTGCACTGCGGATCGAGGTCGACGAGCAGCGTCTGGTTGCCCTCCGCGGCGGCGCAGGAGGCAAGGTTGACGGCGGTCGTCGTCTTGCCGACGCCGCCCTTCTGGTTCGCCACTGCGTAGACCTTGCCCATCGCTCGTCAGCCTAGTCAACGCGCCGCTCGCGACATTCTCAGCGCGTTTGCAGGCGGTCGGATAGCCTGCGGGCCGTGTCCGAGAGCTACGACTGGCCCGACAACCCCGCCGAGCGCGCGCAGGAGCTCGTAGAGGGCGTCCTCGACGAGCTCGATCTCGACGGCGAGGTCGTCGTCGAGGAGGACGACGAGCGCATCCTCCTGACGGTCGAGGGCGAGGACGACTACGGCCTGCTGATCGGCAAACGCGGCCAGACGATCGACGCCCTGCAGCTGCTCTGCTACCAGGCCGCCTTCCGCGGCTTCCGCGAGCGCAAACGGGTGGTCGTCGACGCCGCTGGGTACCGGGAGCGGCGGCGGGAGACGCTCGAGGGACGGGCCGACCGCGCCGCCGAGCAGGCCCTCTCCAACAACCGCGTGGTCGAGATGGACCCGATGAGCGCGCAGGAACGCCGGGTCGTGCACGAACGGCTGAAAGAGCGTGCCGGGATCGAGACTTACAGCGAGGGCGACGAGCCCCGCCGCTGCGTGATCGTCGCCCCGCTCCTACCGGAGTGAGCCGGGAACCGCTCGCCGCGCTGGACCCGTCGGCGCGCGGGCAGCTCGAGACCGTCCTCGCGTTGCTTGCCGAGGAGCGGGCGTCCGTCAGCTCCGTCGTCGACGAGCGCGCCTGGCAAGTCCATGTCGTCGACAGCCTCACCGGGCTGGAGGTGCCGGAGCTGCGCGAAGCTGCGCGGATCGCCGATGTGGGGGCGGGAGCCGGCTTCCCCGGTCTAGCCCTCGCGGTTGCGCTGCCAGCGGGAACGGTCGACCTGGTCGAGTCCGTCGGCCGCAAGTGCGAGTTCATGCGGCGAGCGGCCGAGGCAGCGGGGATCGCGAACGTGCGCATCCTCAACACCCGCTCGGAGGACCTGGCGGCCGGTGAGGGACGCGAGGCCTATGACGTCGTCACCGCGCGCGCGGTGGGCCGGTTGTCCACCCTCGCCGAGCTCGCATCCCCGCTTCTGAAGCCAAATGGCGTCCTTGTCGCCTGGAAGGGCAAACGCGATGCCGGCGAGGACGAGCAGCTCGCCAATGCCGCCGAGCTCCTGGCGATGGCGCCGGAGGCGGTGCTCGAGGTGGGCGACCGCGCCGGCAGCCAACACCGGCATCTGCACGTGATCCGCAAGGTCGGCGCTACGCCGCCGAACCTGCCCCGCAAGCCCGGGATCGCGAAGAAGCGCCCGAAGGGCTAGCGGCGGCGCTTCTTCTTGCGCGGCGGCGGAGGCGGCGCTTTCGCCGCCTGAACGGCAGCCGCACCCTCAGGCGTGGCGTGGACCGGGGGCGGCACGAGGCGCTGGATCGCCAGCTGCTGTCCGATCGTCCAGAAGTTGGTGGTGATCCAGTAGAGGATCAGCCCGGCGGGGAAGCTGAGGATGAAGGGGACGAAGATGAAGGGCAGCAGCATCATCAGCCGCTGCTGGTTTTTATCGGCGGTGATCGACATCACCATGCTGGAGACAAGCTGGGTACCGACGTAGAGGACGATCAGGGTGACCAGTTCGCCGCCCGTCGCCTTCGCCGTCAGGTCGTTGATGAAGAAGAATTCGGCTCCATAGGCGGCACAGTGGCCCGCCTCGGGACAACCCATGTCCGGCGGCAGCTCGTGTTTGAGGACAAAGAAGAGGGTGATGAAGACCGGCAGCTGGGCCAGGAGCGGGAAGCAGGAAGCCAGCGGATTGACTTTGTTCTCTTTGTAAATCCGCATCATTTCCTGCTGCAGACGCTGTTTGTCGTTCTTGTATTTCTCCTGCAGCTCTTTCATCTGCGGCTGCAGGGCTTGCAGGGCGCGCATCCCTTTGAGCTGTTTGTAGGTCAGCGGCAGCAGCAGGGCGCGGGTGCAGATCGTCAGCGCGATGATCGACATCCCCCAGGAGAAGCCAACGTCATCGTGAAAGAACTGCAGAACCGCGTTCGCGATATCGATCAGCGGCTGCAGGATGTTGGCGGTGAGGGGGCTCATCGGTGGGCTTTGTGCCAGTCGGCGGGGTGGACCGGACCGGTGCGGAGCGTGAATCTATCGGGGACGGGGTCGAAGCCGCCGTGACTAAAGGGATTGCAGCGAAGAATCCGCCATGAGCCGAGGAGAAAACCGCGGATCACGCCGTAGCGTTCGATCGACTCCACCGCGTAGGCAGAGCAGGTCGGCTCGTACCGGCAGCGGCGGGGAAAGGCGGGTGAAATCCAGCGCTGGTAGGCACGGATCGGCGCCAGGACGATGCGTTTCACGTGGAACGGCCCCCCGCGAGGGCCTCTTCGAGGTTGGCGGTCACACCCGCCGCCCCGTCGCGCTCGATCAGCTCCTTGATCTCGCTGCGGGCGACGATCACGAAGTCGTGCCTGGGCGGCAAGCGGTCGTCGAGGCTCCAAAACGCCTCGCGAAGCACGCGCTTGACCCTGTTGCGCTCGACCGCCCCTCCGACCTTGCGGCTGACCGAAACGCCAAGCCGCACTTCCTTGCGCTCCTCGTCCTTGCGGGGGAACGTGTAAAGGACGAGATAGCGGGTCGCGTGCGAGGAGCCGTCGCGATAGACGCGGTCGAACTCACCGCTGCGAGAGAGGCGCCGGCGCTTCGGCGGCGCCATCTAGGGAGTAAGGCGCTTGCGGCCTTTGCGCCGGCGGCGCTTGAGAATGGCGCGGCCGCCGCGACTGCTCATCCGGGCACGGAAACCGTGGGTCTTCGCCCGCTTCCGCTTCTTAGGCTGGTAGGTGCGCTTCATGCCGCCGGAAGTATAGGGACGCCGCCGAAAATCTTTTTCGCGGCATTTGCGAGGGGCTCCGGCTGGCGCCATAGGCACGGCGCTATGGTCGCCGCGCAGTGGCTGACGACCCTCCCAAACCCGACCTCGACGCCCTCTGGCGGGCGATACGAGAGCGGCTGAGGTCGTCGGTCCCGGATTCGACCTGGAGCCTGTGGCTGGAGCCGCTGGAGGTAATCGGGGCGGAGGGAGAAACCCTCTTCCTGGGCGCCCCTGAGGGGATCCGAGCCTGGTCGGAGCGGCGATACTCGGCGCTGATCGCCGAAGCGCTGCGAGAGGTCGACGCCCCCTTCCAGCAGGTCAGCTTCGCGGCACCCCCAGCGGGTCTGGCAGCCGCCGAGGCCGACCCGGAGCTGAACCCGAACTACACCTTCGAGCGCTTCGTCATCGGCCCCGGCAACCGCCTCGCCCATGGCGCCGCCCTCGCCGTCGCCGAGGCCCCTTCGGAGGCCTACAACCCGCTCTTCCTCCACGGACCGCCCGGGCTAGGCAAGACCCACCTCCTGGCCGCGATCGCCAATTACCTGCGCGAGAACGCCCCCGCCCTCAGCGTCCGCTACACCACCGCCGAGTCGTTCACCAACGAGTTCGTCGCCGCGCTCAAATCCTCCGGCGCGGAGGCTTTCAAGGCGCGCTACCGCGACATCGACGTGCTCCTGATCGACGACGTCCAGTTCCTCCAGGGAAAGCCGGCCACCGAGGAGGAGTTTTTCCACACCTTCAACGCTCTATATGAGGCGGGGAGCCAGTTGGTCCTCTCGGCCGACCGCATCCCCAGCGAGCTCTCGACGCTCGCCTCGCGGCTGCGCGACCGCTTCGAGTGGGGACTCACCGTCGCCGTCGAGCCGCCGAACCTGGCCACGCGCCTGACCGTCCTGCGGCGGCTGGTCGAGGAGGCGGGAATCGAGCTCGCCGACTCCGACGCGCTCTCCGAGCTGGCAAAGCGGATCGACGTCAACGTCCGGCAGCTGCACGGTGCCCTGACCAGGGTGATCGCCCACGCCTCGCTGATGGCGAAGCCGCTCAGCTCCGAGCTGATCGCCGAAGTCGTCCCCAGCATCCGCCGCTCCCAGCCCACCTCGGTCGAGGAGATCCAGCAGCGGGTGGCCGAAGGGTTCGGGATTTCGCGGGCCGAGCTGGTCGGCTCGAGCCGGGCTGCGACGCCGCTGCGGGCGCGCCAGGTCGCGATCTTCCTCACCCGCGACCTCACCGACCTCTCGCTGCCTCAGATCGGACGGCTCTACGGTGGGCGGGATCACACCACCGTTCTCAACTCGCTGCGGCGGGTCGAAGCAAGCCTCGATGAGGACACCGACCTTGTGGAGAAGGTCCGCGAGTTGCGCGGCGCAATCCACAACCCGGTCGCCGAGGAGCGCTGAGCGCCGCCAGCGCTGTAAGAATCCCCAGGCTCCCACAGGGCCTTCCACAAGCCGTAAACCGCATCCAGCCGCCGAATCACCCGCCACCAGGACTTTTTCCACAAGCCCTAACTCAACTTAAGAAGGCAATCATCAACTTGAAGCTCACGACCAAAAGGGAAGACCTCGTCTCCAAGCTCTCGATCGTCTCGCGAGCCGTCTCTACCCGCGCCGCCACCCAGGCGCTCTCCGGCGTCCTCCTCACCGCCCAGGACGGCCGCGTCACCCTCGCCGCCACCGACCTCGATCTCGGCCTGGAGACGACGCTCGAGGCGGAGGTGGAGAACGAGGGCGCTGTTCTCCTGCCCGGCCGCCTCTTCGCCGAGGTCGCCCGCTCGCTCGCTGACCCGACGGTGGAGATCGAGTCCCGCGAGGCCGAGCACGACGTCGAGATTCGAAGCGGCGGCTCCAGCTTCCACCTGCGCGTGCTCCCGGTCGAGGACTTCCCGAAACTGCCGCAGCCAGAGGCTGACCCAGGCCTGAAGATCCCGGCGGCCGCGCTCGAAGAGAGCATCGAGCTGGTCGCCCGCGCCGCCTCGCGGGACGACATGCGGCCGGTCCTCACCGGCGTCTTCGTCACCGCCAGCGGCAGAGAGATGACGATGGTGGCCACCGACTCCTACCGGCTGGCGGTCAAACGGACCGAGCTCGAGGCCGATCTTGGTGGCGAGCTCGAGGCCAACATTCCCGCCCGGGCGCTGCGGGAGCTCGGCCGGATCCTCTCCGCTGAGGGCGCCGGCGAGACCTCGATCTCGTTGCTGACCAACCAGGCCGTCTTCGTCGCCGGTTCGATCCTGCTCTCGACCAGGTTGATCGACGGGCAGTTCCCGAACTTCCGCCAGCTCCTGCCGGAGTCCTACGAGCACGACGTGCGCCTACCCCGCTCGGACTTCCTCGATGTCGCCCGCCGGGTGAGCCAGCTGGCGCAGCGCAACGCGCCGCTGCGGCTTTCCTTCCGCTCGGGCGAGCTGACGGTGGCGGCCGAAACCCCGGACGTCGGCGATGCCCGCGAGACGATGCCGGCCGCCTTCGAGGGCGAGGAGCTGGAGATCGGCTTCAATCCCGAGTTCCTCCGGGAAGGGATCGAAAGCGTCGCTGGCGATGAGGTGCTGCTGCGGCTGATCTCGCCGCTGCGTCCGGGCCTGCTGGAACCGGTGGAGGGAGAAGACTTCCGCTACCTGGTGATGCCGATCCGGCTCAACGTTTGACCGTGGCCTCGACGGCCGAGTGAGCCCGCCGTGCTCGTCACCGCGATCGAGGCAAGGCCGCTGCGCAGCCTCGACCACGTCCGGGTCGAGCTGGATCCGGGCATCGTCAGCGTCATCGGGCCCAACGGGACCGGCAAGACGAACCTCGTCGAGGCCCTCTACTTCGCCCTTACCGGCCGTTCGTTTCGCACCTCCGACCGTCGCGACCTGATCCCGTTCGGCGGCTCGCTGGCGCGGGCGGAGGCGACGGTGCGCGATGAGGATGGGATCGAGCACACCCTGCTCGCCGCGGTCAGCCGCAGCGAAGGACGTCGTCACCTCCTCGATGGCAATCCCAGCGACCCCGCGACGATCGCCCGTAGCCGCCCCCCCGTCGCGGTCTTCGCGCCCGACCGCCTGACGCTGGTGAAGGGGCCCCCGGCGGAGCGGCGGGCCCACCTCGATGGTTTCGTCGCCGCCCGCTGGCCGGCGCGGGCGGAGTTGCGCAAGCGCTTCGGGCAGGCGGTCGCGCAGCGAAACGCGCTGCTCTCCCGCCTCGCCGCTGGTTATGGGTCGCCGCAGGACCTGGGGATCTGGGACGCGGGTTTCGCCACCGCGGCCGCCGCCCTGGTCGAGGCGCGGTCAGACGCGGTCGCCGAGCTGGCGCAGCCATTCACCGAAGCCTCCACCGAGCTGGGGTTGGAAGATGGAGCGCTCGAGTACGCCCCCCGCGCCTCGGGGTCGGCGGAGGAGATCGAGGCCGGTCTGCTCGAGCGCCGCGACCAGGACGTCAGCCTCGGGCGCAGCTCCTGGGGCCCCCACCTCGACGAGCTGAAGCTGACCAGCGGCGGCCGCTCGTTGCGGCGGTTCGGATCGCAAGGACAGCAGCGGGCGGCGCTCCTCGCCCTCCTCTTCGCCGAGCGCGAGGCCCTGCTCGAAGCCCGGCGGGTGATCCCGTTGCTGCTGCTCGACGACGTGATGAGCGAGCTCGATCCAGGCCGGCGGGAGCGCCTGGTCGGCCGCCTCAGCGACGGCGGCCAGGTGCTGATCACCGCTGCTGACGAAGAGTCGGTGCCGTCGGCGGCGCTCGGAGCCGTCGTGCGGATGCCGCCTCCGCAGACAGAAAGTGCCCCGGTATGAGCCGCCGGCGCGCCCCTCGTCCCGCAGCCAACGCGTTTCAGGCTGCCCTGGAGCAGGTCGCGCCGAAAACGCCGCTGGCGGCGGTCCAGGCTGCCTGGGCGGACGCCGTCGGCGAGCAACTGTCGTCGCGGGCGGTGCCCGTGTCCGAGCGGGACGGGACGGTGACGATCGAGTGCGCGGACACGGTCTGGGCACAGGAGTTGGACCTGATGCAGGAGACGCTTCTGGAGCGTCTGCGGGAGCGAGTTGGAGAGCGGGCGCCGGAGGCCCTGCGCTTCCGCGTCAACCGCGAGCGCTTCTAAGTCATTCCCAAGACCCTGTTTTTACACGATTTGCAGGGAATTCCTTAATTAGGCGCGGCGTGTCCGCGGGGTCAAACTGGTATTCTTATGGCAACTCGCATTACGCCCCGACAACTGTGGAGCGAGCTCCAGGGGTCGGGGTTTTCTGTGTCAACTGGAAGGGACTCATTGTCTGAGAAAAAAGCCAGCGGCGACTCCTACGGCGCAAAGGACATCACCGTCCTCGAGGGCCTGGAAGCGGTTCGCAAACGCCCCGGCATGTACATCGGCTCGACCGGCCCGCGCGGTCTTCACCACCTGGTCTACGAGGTCGTCGACAACTCGGTCGACGAGGCCCTCGCCGGTCACTGCGATGCCGTCCGCGTCGTTCTCCACCCGGACAACAGCTGCACGGTCGAGGACAACGGCCGCGGCATCCCGGTCGAGACGATGGACAAAGAGGGGCGCCCTGCGGCCGAGGTGGTCCTCACCGTCCTCCACGCCGGCGGCAAGTTCGGGGACGGCGGCGGCTACAAGGTCTCCGGCGGTCTCCACGGCGTCGGCGTCTCTGTCGTCAACGCACTCTCCGAGCGCCTGCACCTGGAGATCAGCCGCGACGGCTACGTCTGGAGCCAGGACTACGAGCGCGGCAAGCCGCAGGGGGATCTCACCAAAGGTGAGAAGACCGACGCCCATGGAACCAAGATCACCTTCCTGCCCGACCTCGAAATCTTCGAAGAGATCGGCTTCGACTTCGACGTTCTGGTCGAGCGTCTGCGCGAGACCGCCTTCCTCACCCGCGGCCTCAAGATCGACCTCGTCGACGAGCGCGGTGAGACCAACAGCGTCACCTTCCAATACGAGGGTGGCATCGAGGACTTCGTCCGCCACCTCAACGGCAACAAGGACGCGGTCCACAAAAAGGTCATCTACTTCGAGGGCGGCAAAGAGGAGGGCCAGGTCGAGATCGCGATGCAGTGGAACAGCTCCTACCAGGAGTCGATCTTCAGCTTCGCCAACAACATCAACACCCATGAGGGTGGCTCCCACCTCTCCGGCTTCCGCTCGGCCCTGACCCGGACGTTGAACGCCTACGCGCGCAACAAAGGTCTGCTGAAAGAGAAAAAAGACGACAACCTCGCCGGCGAGGACGTGCGCGAGGGCTTGACCGCTGTGATCTCGGTCAAGCTCCACGACCCGCAGTTCGAGGGGCAGACGAAGACCAAACTCGGCAACCCGCCGATCCGCGGCCTGGTCGAGGAGATCACCAACCGCAAGCTGGGCGAGTATCTCGAGGAGAACCCGGCTGACGCGAAACGCGTGATCATGAAGGCGATCGACGCCGCCCGCGCCCGCTCGGCGGCGCGCAAGGCACGCGACCTCACCCGCAAGTCGGCACTGGAGAACTCAACGCTCCCTGGCAAGCTCGCCGACTGCTCGGTCAAGGATCCGAGCCTGGCCGAGATCTTCGTCGTCGAGGGAGACTCCGCCGGCGGCTCGGCGAAGCAGGCGCGCGACCGCAACACGCAGGCGGTGCTGCCCCTGCGCGGCAAGATCATCAACGTCGAGAAGAGCCGCATCGACAAGGTGCTGGCCAACAACGAGATTCAGGCGCTGATCACGGCGATCGGCACCGGCGTCCACGACGAGTTCAACATCGAGGAGGCCCGGTACCACAAGATCGTGATGGCGACCGACGCCGACGTCGATGGTGCCCACATCCGCACCCTCGTCCTCACCTTCCTCTACCGGCAGATGCCGGAGCTGATCGAGCAGGGCTACGTCTACATCGCCAAGCCGCCCCTTTACCGCGTCAAACAGGGCAACCAGGAGACCTACCTGGAGCGCGAGTCCGAACTCGAAGAGCTGCTCTTGCGGGACAAGCTCGAGCAGTTCGAGCTGACCGACGCGAGCGGTGAGAGCCGCAAACTAACGCCGAGCCGCTGGCAGTCCTACATCCGGCGCTCGAAAGAGTACGAGGGCTGGGGCTCTTCACTTCAGGCTGACTTCGGCCATGAAGTCGTCCGTTTCCTCGAGGAGTCGAGCCTGCTCGACGAACAGGTGACGAGCGTGGCCGGCGCCCGCGATCTGCTGCAGAAGGGGGGTGGCGAGAATGAGCCGTTCGACACCACGGTCCTGGACAGCAGCGAGGACCTCGTCGTCGTCAAAGCGATCGAGCGCAAGAGCGGCCTGGCGAGGACCCACCGCCTGCCCGCCGCCCTCTTCGCCCACCATGACTACCGCAAGTTCGCCGAGGTCCACGCCGCTCTGCTGAAACAGGTCGGTCGGCCGCCCTTCGAAGTCAAGCGGGGGGAGAAGCGCAACGTCGCGCTCTCGTTCGAGGCGCTGCGCGGTGCGGTGCTCGAGCTGGCTCGCCAGGGCGTTCAGCTGACCCGGTTCAAGGGGTTGGGCGAGATGAACGCCAAGCAGCTGCGCGAGACGACGATGGACCCGGCTTCGCGGACGCTGGCTCGGGTCACGCTCGAAGACGCGACCGCCGCCGACACGATCTTCTCGATGCTGATGGGCGACCAGGTCGCACCACGACGAGAGTTCATCGAGGCGCACGCGAAAGAGGTCAAGTTCCTAGATGTGTAAGGAGACGAACTGATGGCTCTGGACGCCCTGACGGGGAACATCGAGGACCGCGGGCTCGAGCAGGAGATGCGTTCGTCGTATCTCGATTACGCGATGAGCGTGATCGTCGGGCGGGCGCTGCCGGACGTGCGGGACGGCCTCAAGCCGGTACACCGCCGCGTCCTCTACGCGATGCACGACATCGGCCTGCAGCCGACCCGGCCGTACCGCAAGTGCGCCTTCATCGTCGGCGAGGTGATGGGCAAATACCACCCGCACGGTGACTCGGCGATCTACGACACGCTGGTGCGGATGGCGCAGGACTTCTCGCTGCGCTACCTGCTCGTCGACGGTCAGGGCAACTTCGGCTCGATCGACGACGACCCCGCGGCGGCAATGCGGTACACGGAGGCCCGCCTCGGCCGGCTCGCGACCGAGCTGCTGCGCGACATCGACGCCGACACCGTCGACTTCGGCCCCAACTACGACGAATCGACCCAGGAGCCTCAGGTCCTGCCGGCGCGCTTCCCCAACCTGCTGGTCAACGGCACCTCCGGGATCGCGGTCGGGATGGCGACCAACATCCCGCCGCACAACCTGCGCGAGGTCGCCGGCGCCGTCTCCGCCTACATCGACAACCCGCAGATCGACCTGGCGGGGTTGATGGAGCACGTCAAAGGCCCGGACTTCCCGGGAGGCGGGCTGATGAGCCGCGAGGGGATCCGCGATGCCTACGCGTCTGGCCGCGGCAGCATCAAGGTGCGAGCCCGCGCCCACGTCGAGCCGCTGAAGGGGGGCAAGGAGGCGATCATCGTCACCGAGCTCCCGTTCATGGTCAAGAAGGGCGGCGAAGGCGGCTTGATCACGAAGATCGCCGACCTCGCCCGCGACAAAAAACTCGAGGGCATCTCCGACCTCCGCGACGAGAGCGACGAACGCTCCGGGATGCGGCTCGTGATCGAGCTCAAACGCGGCGGTCCGCCGGCCAAGGTCGTCCTCAACAACCTCTACAAAAAAACCCCGATGCAGTCGACCTTCGGCGCCAACATGGTGGCGCTGGTCGACGGCGTGCCGAGGACGCTGAGCCTGCTCGAGCTGATCGAGCACTACGTCGACCACCAGCGCGAGGTCGTCACCCGCCGCACCCAGTTCGAACTGCGCCGGGCGGAGGCCCGCGCCCACATCCTCGAGGGCCTGCTGGTCGCGCTGGACAACCTCGACGCGGTGATCAAGCTGATCCGCGCTTCGAGCGATCCCGACGCCGCCCGCGATGGCCTGATTGAGCAGTTCGAGCTCTCACGCGAGCAGGCGCAGGCGATCCTCGACATGCGCCTGCAGCGCCTGACCGCACTCGAGGCCGACAAAGTCCGCGCCGAGCACGCCGACCTGATGGAGCGGATCGGCGAGCTGCGGGCGATCCTCGGCGACGAAGCCAGGGTGATGGGGCTGGTCAAGGACGAGCTGGCCGAAATCGTCGAGGCCTACGGCGACGAACGCCGCACCGAGCTCGCCCACTTCGAGGGCGACGTCGGGATCGAGGACATGATCGCCGACCAGCAGATGGTGATCTCGCTGACCGCTTCCGGCTACGTCAAGCGGCTGCCGCTGGCCACCTACCGCCAGCAGCGTCGCGGTGGGGTCGGCGTGATGGGGATGAACCTCAAAGACGACGACTACATCGCCCACCTCCACATCTCCTCGACCCACGACTTCCTGCTCTTCTTCACCAACCGCGGCAAGGTCTACCGGCTCAAGGTCTACGAGCTGCCGGAGGGCTCACGCAATGCCAAAGGCAGCTCGCTGAACAACCTCCTGCCCCTGCGCGAAGGGGAGAAGGTGATGGCGGTGATCCCGACCCGGGACTTCAAGGAGAACAAATATCTCGCCTTCGCCACCGCCAAAGGGCTGGTGAAGAAAACCGAGTTCCTCGCCTACAACACGCCGATCCGCGCCGACGGGATCATCGCGATCAAGGTCCGCGACGGCGACGAGCTGGTGCAGGTGCGGCTGACCTCAGGCGAAGACGACATCCTCATGGTCTCCCACTCCGGCCACGCTTCGCGCTTCTCCGAGAAGCTGGTGCGGACGATGGGCCGCGACACCAGTGGCGTCAAAGGAATGAACGTCGCCGGCAAAGACAACCGGGTGCTGGCGATGGACATCGCCCGCAACGACACCGAACTCTTCGTCGTCACCGAGAATGGTTACGGCAAGCGGACGCCGGTCTCCGAGTACCCGGTCAAGGGCCGCGGGACGAAAGGCGTGCTCACCGTGAAACTGACCGAGAAAAAGGGCGGCCTCACCGGCGCCCTGATCGTCCACGAGCACCAGGACCTGCTCTTCATCTCCCAGAACGGGATGGTCCAGCGGACCTCGGTCAGCGGCATCTCGCAGATGGGCCGCTCGACCCAGGGCGTGAAGGTGATGAACATCAAGGACGACGACCGCGTCAGCGCCGTCGCCCTCGTGGTCGAGTCCGAGGAGGACGAGGCCGCATCGCCGTCGCCCGAGGAGGCCGGTCAGGAGCAACTGGCCGAGGCCTCGCCCGACGGCGCGGAGTCGTGAGGATTAGCGCCTCACCGGCGCTGCTTCCGCTGGCCTCGATTTTCAAGGGCCACTAGAACGGAACTTCGACCAGGGTTTCGAAGCTCGGCCCGGTCAGCGGGAACCGTGGGAAGCCGGGGAAGTTGACGCTGAGGTTGCCGGACCAGGTGTTGCTGCCGTCGGCGAAGGCGCGGTAGCGGCCGGTTCCGTGGAACGGGTGCGGGGCGGTGAGCCGGCCCGAGGTGAGGGATTCGTTGAAGCTGAGCTTGCCGGGCTTGCGGGCGATGGCGATCCTGACGATCGCGAGCTTGCCGCGGCTTTCTTCGTGGAGGGTGATGAAGGTGCTCTTCTTGGCCTGGATCGCGAGCAGGGCGGTCGAGTCGACGCCGTCGCGGGACAGCGTCAGCATCGCCGCCTCGGGTTTGGCGAAGAGCGCTTCGAGTTCGGCGGGATCGAAGAGCGAGGACCGACGCCGTACGTGGCAGCGCTTGCCGACCCTGACGATCGCTCCCTTTGCGCGGTGCAGGCGGACCGAGACGTAGCCGTCCTCACCGCGGAACCGGAGGCTGCCGACGAAGAGGCCGCGCTGCTTAAGAAAGAGCCGCCCGAAGCGGCAACGCTTGGTCGGCTCCTGGCCGCGCGCCTGGCGAAAGCGCATCGAGACAGCGCCGAACTTGCCGAAGGTCGCCTGCAGCCGTTCCGGCCGCGCCACCCCGCGCGCCAGGTAGTTGGTCGTCGTCCGCTGCATCTTGCCGCCGCGCCAGACCGAGAGGTAGAGGGCGCTGCCGTAGGTGCTGACCCCGACCTTGTAGCCGTCGCTTGCCTTGACGACAAAACCGGAGCGATAGAGCGGCGCTGGCTTCACCGGCCCGCCGTGCTTGGCGTGCTGCAGCGCCTGGTCGAGAAGCCGGTTTTGCGGCAGCGGCGGCAGGTCGGGCAAAGACCCGCTTGCGCCGGCGGCGGGGGAGGCGGCCAGCAGCGCCAGCGAGAGGAGCAGAATCCACCGCTTCATCGCACCGCCGCCGCCCGGCCGTAGAGGCGGGCGGCTTCCTTTCCGAAGTAGGGACCGTAGGCGGGGGAGCCTTCGTCGAAGTAGCCGTAATCGGTGACGCTGTTGAGGGTTTCGCCGTCGATCATCCAGCCGCCTCCAGAGGCGCCGCCGTTGAGCCCGCAGGCGACGGCGAGGTTGAGCGGACCGGGGTAGACGAACGAGTTGGGGTCATGGCCGAGGAACCGGGTTCCCTGGCAGAGGCGCTGCGTTTCACCGTCGAACGGCGCTTCCGCCGGATAGCCGTGGACGTCGAAGGTCTGCCGCGGCTTCAGGTTCCAGGCGATCCCGGCTCCACCGACGGCCTCTCCCAGGGTCTGGCCGCGCTCGTTCGGCCCGACCACCATCGCGCCGACGTCGAAGTTCTCGCTTTCGCTCGAGCGCCACTGCTTGGCGGTGTCGATCCAACGCACTGGGAAGAGGCCGAAGGGGCGCTGGCCGAACCGGTAGGCCGGGACAAAGGCCGAGCGGTCGCCGTACCAGCTCCCGCCCGGGCCGCCGCCGTGGATGCAGTGGGCGGCGGTGAAGACGACGCTCCGATTCGGCGAGCGGATCGCGGTCCCCGAGCAGCGCCCGTAGCCGAAGAAGAGGTCGATGAAGATCACCCCGTGGACGCGGAACCCGGGCGCGGTCGGGTCGGCGACCTCGACGAAGTCGGAGCCGAACTCTCCGACCCGCGCCGCCGTCGGAGCGACCCGGCCCGGCTTGCCGCGATCCGCCTCGACCGCGCGGCCGCTGCGGCCGCGGGTCGGCTGCGTCACCTCGAGTGGCTTCG
>DASTYZ010000015.1:0-9213 GCA_035764545.1 Solirubrobacterales bacterium
GCCTGGCCCCCTCCCCCGCTCGAGGAGTTCGCCGCGGCGATCGATAAGCCGCGCCACCTCCACCCCCTGCTCCGCCACCAGAAAGACATCGCCGGGATCGGCCGCTCCTGGGTCGACGAGATCCTCTGGGAGGCCAAGCTCTCCCCGTTCAAGAAAGGGTCTGAACTAAACGAAGAGGAGGTCGAGCGGCTCCACGCAGCCCTCCACGTCCTCGGCGACGCGATCGAGCATTACGAGGAGACGATCGGTCCCGAGGTCCCCGACAAAGTCCCAATGCCGCTCAAGGTCCACAAGCGCGAGGGCGAGCCCTGCCCCCGCTGCGGCACCACCATCGAGGCGGTCTTCTTCTCAGAACACCAGACGAACTACTGCCCGACCGAGCAGACCGGCGGCCGCGTCCTCAAAGACCGGCGTCTCTCGAAACTGCTCAAGTAGCTAGGCGAGGTCGAGCAGCATCGAGAAGTCGAGCGTCGCCGCCGAGTGGGTCAAGGCCCCGATGGATATGAACTCGACGCCGGTCTCGGCGATCTCGCGGACGTTGTCCAGGTTGACGCCGCCTGAGGCCTCTAGAGAGACGCCGTCGGTGCCGCCGGCGTTCTGGTCGCGGAGCGCTACCGCTTCGCGGAGAAGGTCTGGGCTCATGTTGTCCAGCAACAGGCGGTCGACGCCCATCCCCAACGCGTAGGCGGCCTCATCGAGGTTGCGGACCTCGACCTCAATCGCCTTCTCCGGCTGCTCCGTCCGGGCCGCGTAGACCGCTTTCGCCAGGCCGCCCGCGGCGGCGATGTGGTTCTCCTTGATCAGGATCGCGTCGTAGAGGCCCATGCGGTGGTTGATGCCGCCGCCGGCCGCGACCGCGGCCTTCTCCAGCCCCCGCAGCCCCGGCGTCGTCTTGCGCGTATCGAGGATCGTCGTCCCGGTCCCGACGACGGCCTCGGCATAGCGCGCCGTCAGCGTTGCCACCCCTGAGAGGTGGCCGAGGAAGTTGATCGCGGTCCGCTCCGCCGCCAAGAGCGCCCGGGCGCTGCCGCCGGCAATCAGCACCTCGGCGGGAACGTCCTCCCGCCACTGGCCCTCGACGACGAGGTTGTCGACGTCCTCGACCCCGCACTGACGCATCGTCTCGGCAACGACGGTCAGACCGAAAACGACCCCAGGCTCTTTCTGCACGATCCGAGCTCGGCCGCGCGCGTCCTCGGGCACGGTCGCCTCGGAGGTGATGTCGCTCTCACCGAGGTCCTCGGCCAAGGCGCGGCCGACCAGCTCCTCGATTTCCTCCGCTAATTCGACCATCGCGGGAGCCTAACGAGCCGCCCTGAGGCGGCTCGGACTGATCTTTCTCACGTTTTGGGTGGCAGCCACGTTTAATCCCACAGAGTGACCACGCTGCCGCCGTTTCAAACCGTTCTGGACGAGCATTCCGCCGCCGTGATGGCGATCTTGCAGGGAGCGGTCGGCCGCGACGGAGCCGATGATTGCTTCCAGGAGACCTTCCTGGCGGCGCTGCGGGCTTACCCGAAGCTGGGCGACGCCGGCAACCTGCGCGGCTGGCTCCTGACGATCGCCCACCGCAAGGCAATCGACCACCACCGCGCCCGGGGGCGCAACCCGGTCCCCGTGGCCGAGGTGGCGGAGGTCGCGGTCGAGAACGGCGTCTCGGCGCCCGACGAGGAGCTTTGGGCGGCGGTCGGCGCCCTGCCGCCGAAGCAAAGGGCGGCGGTGGCGCTGCGCTACGGCAGCGACCTCCCGCACAACGAGATCGGCGCCGCCCTCGGCTGCTCTCCCGAGGCAGCGCGGCGGAGCCTGCACGAGGGACTGAAACGACTTCGAAAGGAGCTGGCATGAAGACGGAGGCCGCGATCAACCGGTTCAAGGCGCGCGCTGCCGAGGAGGGCCTGCTCGACGTCGCCTACACCAGCGCCGACTCCCCCTTCGGCCCGCTGCTGCTGGCCCAGACCAAGCGGGGGCTGGTCCGGGTCGGGCTGCCGAACCAGGACAGCGACGTCCTCCTCGCCGATCTCTCCGAGCGGGTCTCGCCGCGGGTGCTGGAGGCGCCGGGGCAGCTGGACGAGGTCCGCCGCGAGCTCGACCTCTACTTCGAGGGCAAGCTCGACCGCTTCGACCTGCCGCTCGACTGGCGCCTCAGCGGCGGCTTCCGCCAGCGGGTCTTAAGGGCGATCAACCGCATCCCCTACGGCCAGACCCGCAGCTACACGGAGATGGCCCGGAAGGCCGGCAACGAGCGCGCCGTCCGCGCCGCCGGCACCGCCTGCGGCAGCAACCCGATCCCGCTCGTCGTCCCTTGCCACCGGGTCCTGCGGACCGGCGGCGCCCTCGGCGGCTATGGCGGCGGACTGCCGATGAAGCAGGCGCTGCTCGAGCTGGAGGGGGTCTTGGACGAACCGTCCAAGACCTAAAGGAGGACACCCGATCCTCCGATGAGAAGCGGGATGCGCAAGCTTCCCCTCTCCCTGCTGCTCGTCCTCCTCGCGCTCTTCGCCTGCTCGGCCCCGGCCCAGGCGCTGACCCTGCCCGACGTCCTCGGTGGCCCCGACGAAGCGGCCGAAGAAGCCGATGAACCCGGCGGCGACGAGGAAGGCGAAGACGAAAGCGAAGACGGCTCGGAAGCGTGCGAGATCGAAGACGAGGAAGACGTTGCCCTCTGCGCCGAAATCGCCGAGGAAGAAAGGGAAGAAGCTGAAGCCGAACGGTGCGTGCTCGAAGACGCGACGGCAAAGCTTTCCGCCCGTCCCGGCAACCGCACCGTCCAGCTGATCATCCACTACGAGGCCTACGCGCCGGCCTCGGTGGCGATCGACGCCAGGTTGCGCGGCTCCCGCGGTGGCCTCCACCTCGGCGCTGAGCACACCCGCTTCCGCCGCGCCGGCGTCTTCCGCGACAACTTCGTCCTCAGCGAGAAGCAGATGGAGCGCGCCCTGACAGCGCGCGAGTTCGCGGTCGAGTTACAGGCGGTGAATACTCCCCGCTACTGCCGCCTTGAGCTCAACGGAGCGCCTCGCCGAGCCAAGCGCTCGCTTCACGCAGGTGGGCCGGGTCGATCTGGTGGCCGAGGTCAGACTCGCGGTAAGTGACGTCGAGCCCGCCGGCGCTGAGTAGCTCTCTGGCGCGTTCGGCGAACTCGATCCCGATCACCGGGTCGCGGCGGCCGTGGCTGATGAAGACCGGGGTCTCGGTGCGGTCCTCGAGCGCCGGCTCCCAGCCCTCGACGGTGGGAACGAAGCCGCTGAAGGCGAGGATCCCCGCGACCGCCGGGCGATCGCCGCTGAGCCCCATCGTGTAGCTCATCACCGCTCCCATCGAGAAGCCGCCGAGGATGGTCCGCTCCGGCCCGATCCCGCTCTCCTCCCAGAGCCCGTCGTGGAATTCGGTCAGGGCAGCCCGCGCCGCCATGAAGCTCTGCGGGTCTGGGTAGCCGACCCGCGGCACCAGGTACCAGTGGTAGCCAGGTGAGCCGGGCAGCTGCAGCGGCGCCCGCGGGGCCACCACCCGCAGCCGCTGTTCGGGGTCGAGGAGGTCGGCGAGGCCGATCAGGTCGCTGGCGTCGGTGCCGCGGCCGTGGTGGAGGACCAGCAGCCCCTCCGCCTCGCCGGCGGCGGCACGTTCGAGCTGGAAGAGCGGTGGCATCTAGTTCGCCGAGGCGGCCGCGGTCTTGTTCAGGTAGTCGCGGATGAACTCGTCGATGTCGCCGTCGAGGACCCGCTGCACGTCGCCGACCTCGTGCTCGGTGCGGTGGTCCTTGACCATCGTGTAGGGGTGCATCACGTAGCTGCGGATCTGCGAGCCCCAGGCGACGTCTTTGACCTCGCCCCGCGCCTTCGCCAGCTCTTCGGAGCGTTTGCGCTCCTCCAACTCGATCAGCTTCGAGCGCAGCAGCTGCATCGCCACCGCCTTGTTCTGCGTCTGCGAGCGCTCGTTCTGGCACTGGACGACGACGTTGGTCGGGATGTGGGTGATGCGGACGGCGGAGTCGGTCTTGTTGACGTGCTGACCGCCGGCGCCGGAGGCGCGGTAGGTGTCGATCCGCAGGTCGCCCTCGTCGATCTCGATCTCGACGCTGTCCTCGACCACCGGGCCGACGTCGACCTGGGCGAAGCTGGTGTGGCGGCGCGAGGAAGAGTCGAAGGGCGAGATCCGGACCAGGCGGTGGACGCCGCGCTCGGCGGCGAAGAGCCCGTAGGCGTTCTCGCCGCGGACGATGAAGGTGGCTGACTTGAGGCCGGCCTCCTCCCCCGGCGAGGCCTCGACCATCTCGACCTCGAAGCCGCGCCGTTCAGCCCAGCGCAGGTACATCCGCAGCAGGATCTCCGCCCAGTCCTGGGAGTCGGTGCCACCGGCGCCGGCGTGGACGGTGACGACGGCGTCACCGGCGTCGTATTCGCCGCTGAACAGGCGCGCCTCCTCGAGCTCGGCGAGGCGGCCTTCGACCGAGCTCAGCTGCGAGTCGAGCTCGGCGGCCATCTCCTCGTCCTCGGCCGCCATCTCGGCGAGGTCGTCGAGGTCGGCGACGTCGCCCTCGAGGCCGCGGAACATCTCCAGCCGGCGCTGGGCGCGGGCGTGGGCGGCAGAGGTGCGCGCCGCCGTCTCCTGGTCGTCCCAGAAGCCGGGACGACCCATCTCCTCCTCCAACCGCGTCGCTTCAGCCTCTAGCGCAGCAGGGTCAAAGGTAGTCCGAGAGCAGGGACAGCTGCTCTCGGACGGAGGCCAAGCGGGGCGCTACGGGTTGACTCTGCGCGGCGTCGGCCATGGGCCAAGACTACCCGGGCAGGAAGCTGCCCTGCCGCAGCGCCTCCTCGCGGTTGTCGTAGGGGCGCCAGCTGAGGATCTTGTGGTTGCGAATCTCAAAGGCCCAGGCCATGAAGTCGATCCCGGCGATGCTTTCGTCCTCCTCCCAGTGCCAGCGCCGCAGGATCAACGCCACGGCACGGCCGCCACCGCTCTCGGTGCCGTCCTCGTAGAGCTGCTCGAGCTCAATCGTCTGCTGCACTCCACCGGGCGCCCGCGTCGCCCAAACCCGCGCCGCCTCGATCCCCTTCCGCAGCCCCCTGCTCGCATGCAGCTCGACCTCCGGGTCGAGCACGGCGACAAAAGCATCGAGGTCGCGCTCATTGAAAGCACGGATGAACTCGCGGACGGGGTCAGTCATGCGCCGCTAGGCGCCGTGGCACTTCTTGTACTTCTTGCCCGATCCACACCAACAAGGGTCGTTGCGACCGATGTCGTCGTGCTCGCCCTTGACGACGGTCTCGACGACCTCGCCGCCGCCGTTGCCGGGGCCGGCCGCCTGGGCGGCGGCGACGTCGGATGCGGCTGCGCCGCTGGTGGCGACGACTTCTTTAAGAGCCGAAGGCTGGTTCTCGGCGGTGCCGCCGCTGTAGGCGAGCGCCGCCCCACCGCCGCCGTTGCCGGCGGCGACGGCCTCTCCTTCACCTGGCTGGACTTCGATTTCGGCGCGGAAGACCAGCTTCGAGAACTCGTCCCAGATCGAGTGCAGCAGCTCTTCGAACATCGAGAAGCCCTCGTTTTTGTAGGCGACGAGGGGGTCGATCTGGGCGAAGCCGCGCAGGTGGATTCCTTCCCGCAGGTAGTCCATGTCGAAGAGGTGTTCGCGCCAGCGGTTGTCGATCACCTGCAGCAGGATCGAGCGCTCGAGGTAGCGCATCAGCTCGGCGCCGAGCTGCTCTTCGCGCTCGTCGTAGGCGTTCATCAGGTCGTCGTCGAGAGCGTCCTTGAGGTGCTCGCGGTCGACGGTCTCCGGCGCCAGGCTCGCGACCTCGATCCCGACCGGCCAAATCTGCCGCAGCTGCGTCTCCAGCTCCTCCAGGTCCCATTCATCGAGGAGGTCGCCGGCGGTGTACTCCTCGACCAGGCGCTCGACCACGCCCTCGAGTTCGTCGCGGGCGTTCTCGGAGATGTCCCGGCCTTCGAGGATCTCGCGGCGGTATTTGTAGATCACGCGCCGCTGCTCGTTCATCACGTCGTCGTACTCGAGGACGCGTTTGCGGATCAGGAAGTTCTGCTCCTCGACCTTCTTCTGAGCGTTCTCGACGGTTTTCGTAAGCATCTTCGCTTCCAGCGGCACTTCGCCGCCGTCGTCGTCGACGGGCCCGAGTTTGTCGAGGATTTTGTAGATGCGGTCGCCGGCGAAGAGGCGGATGACGTCGTCTTCGGCGGAGAGGAAGAAGCGCGACTCGCCGGGGTCGCCCTGGCGTCCGGAGCGGCCGCGCAGCTGGTTGTCGATCCGCCGCGACTCGTGGCGCTCGGTGCCGCAGATGAAGAGGCCGCCGAGCTCGCGGACTTCCTCGGCCTCGGCCTTGCACTGCGGTTCCAGCTCGACCGTCTTCGCCGCCAGCGCCTCCTCGTAGCCCTCGCTCTCGTGCGTGATCCCCTGCTTTTTCAGCTCGGCGATCGCGAGGTGTTCGGGATCACCGCCGAGCTTGATGTCGACGCCGCGGCCGGCCATGTTGGTGGCGATCATCACCGCGCCTTTGCGGCCGGCCTGGGCGATCAGCTCGCCCTCTCGTTCGGCGTGCTCGGGCTTGGCGTTGAGGACCGCGTGTTTGATCCCGTCGCGTTTCAGTGCCCCGGAGATCATCTCCGAGACCTCGACCGAGACGGTTCCGACCAGGACCGGCTGGCCCTTCTCGTGGCGGCTGACGATTTCGTCCAGCACCGCTTTCCACTTGCCGTCTTTGGTCTTGAAGATCTGGTCGTTCTGGTCCATCCGGATCATGTCCCGGTTGGTCGGGATCTCGACCACGGGCATTTTGTAGATCTTCATGAACTCGGTCGCCTCGGTGAGGGCGGTGCCGGTCATGCCGGAGAGCTTGTCGTAGAGGCGGAAGTAGTTCTGCAGGGTGATCGTCGCCAGGGTCTGGTTCTCCTCGCGGATCGCCACGCCCTCCTTTGCCTCGACCGCCTGGTGCAGGCCCTCGGACCAGCGCCGGCCCTCGAGGATGCGGCCGGTGAACTCGTCGATGATCATCACCTCGCCGTCGATCACCGCGTAGTCGTCGTCCTTTTTGTAGAGCGACTCCGCCTTCAGCGCCTGGACGAGGTGGTTGACGAGGCTGCCGTGCTCGCCGAGGTAGAGGTTGTCGACGCCGATGAACTCCTCGGCTTTCTTCACCCCGCGCTCGGTCGGCGCCACCGTCTTGTGTTTCTCGTCGTACTCGTAGTCGTAGTCGGCGTCGTGGGTCTCGCGGGACTCGCCCAGCGATTTCAGTTTCTGTTTCGCCGGCACACCTTTCATCTGTTTGACCAGGCGGGCGAAGGTGTAATAGGTCTGGGCCGCCTGTTCGGGCTGGCCGGAGATGATCAGCGGCGTCCGCGCCTCGTCGATGAGGATGTTGTCGACCTCGTCCACGATCGCGAAGTTGTGGTCGCGCTGGACGCAGTGCTCGAGCGCGTCGGCCATGTTGTCGCGCAGGTAGTCGAAGCCGAACTCGGAGTTGGTGCCGTAGGTGACGTCGAGCGCGTACTTGCGCTGGCGGGTGGCGTGGTCGTCGCCGTCCTGGAGGGCGTCGACGCTGACCCCGAGGGCCTCGTAGACCGGCTGCATCCATTCGGCGTCGCGGCGGGCGAGGTAGTCGTTGACGGTGACGACGTAGACGCTCTTGCCGGCGAGCGTATTGAGGAAGACAGGCAGGGTCGCGGTCAGGGTCTTGCCCTCGCCGGTCCTCATCTCCGAGATGCCGCCGTCGTGGAGGACCATGCCGCCGATCAGCTGGACGTCATAGTGGCGCTGGCCGGTGGATCGACGCGACGCCTCGCGGCAGAGCGCGAACGCCTCAGGCAGGAGATCATCGAGCGAAGTGCCGTTCTTGGCGCGCTCGCGGAGGGAGTCCGCCTCGGTGCGGATTTCCTCGTCGGTGAGCGCTTCCATCTCCGGCTCGAAGCGGTTTATGGCCTCGGCGCGCTTCTGGTAGGTCTTGAACTTCCGTCCCTCTCCCGCGCGCAGCGCCTTCGTTACAAGGTCCATCGCTGGCATTGGTCAAGAGTAGCGGTGCCGACTTAAATTCTTCTTGCTCCCTTCCGGCCGGGGTACTACCCTCGTAACGGAACCCACAAGGAGGCACTCATGCGGATAGAGATTCGGGGCCGGAACGTCGAGATGACGGATGACCTGCGTGAGATGGTGCGGAAACGCTTCGGGCGGATCGGACGGCAAGTCTCGCCGCTCGCGACCTTGGACGTGGTGCTCTCCGAAGAGCGCAATCCACGGGTCGCCGACAGCCAGGTGGCGGAGGCGACGCTCCACCTGAAAGGAGTGACGCTGCATGCGCGCGAGTGCAGCCCGGAGATGGGCCACTCGGTGCACGAGCTTGCAGGGGACATGAACCGCCAAGTCAAGAAGCACCGAGAGCTGCGTCGCAAGCGCCGCCGCACGCGGAGGCTTGTCGACCAGATGCGAGGCCGCCCGGCCGAGGCACGGCCGTAGGGCCGCGGAGAGCCAACTAGAGGCGCCGGGCAAAGGTCACCGCCACCACACGGGACGCCCCCACGGCCCGAAGCGCGCGAGCGCAGGCCGTGAGGGTGGACCCGGTGGTGAGGACGTCGTCGACCAAGAGCACGCTACGAGGAGCCGCACCCTTGCTGTAGATGCGCGGCGGGTGGCCGACCCGCTCAGCCCGCCTGCGACCAACCTGACGGCCACTCCCCCGCCGTTCCAAGCAGTGCGACAGCGGCGCTTCCAGGTGCGCGGCCAAGGCAGCGGCCAACTCCCCCGCCGGATCGAACCCCCGCCGCCGCAACCGCGCCGGCGCCGGCGGCACCGGCACGATCGTCCCGCTCAGCATGTGGGCGGGCGCCATCCACTCAATCCGCTCCGCCATCAGGTCGGCCACCGGCAGCAACCGCCTGAACTTCAGCGCCGCCACCAAGTTCCGCGCCACCCCCTCATATGGCGCCGAGGACCAAGCCTTGTCCAACCCGGGCGGCCCCTTCCCAAACAACGGCTCCGCCTCCCCCAGTCGCCGCGAACACCGCGTGCAAACGACAGACTCCGACCGACAGCTCCGCCCGCAAGAAGCACAAAGCGCCGGCACCAGCGCTACCCCGATAGTCGGCAACAGCTCCATCGCTCGAGCCTGCCGAGCAAAAGCGCACCCGTGGCGCGCAAAAAGTCATTTCTTTGAGCCAGCTCTGTGTCGAGACAGAGGTTTGCTCGGTAGGGGAGTGGGGGGCGCCCCCCCC
>DASTYZ010000016.1:0-8770 GCA_035764545.1 Solirubrobacterales bacterium
CTCCGCTGCGTGAGTCGCCGATAGCTGTCGCCTCAAGCCGAATCGGCGCAGCTCCATGCCAAGTACCCAGGGACCCCCACCGGCACCCTCCCGACATCGAGCTGCGTGGGACGCCCAAGGTCCAACAGCATTCTCAAAGACCGGCGAGAGCAGCTTTAGTTGTTGATGGCCTCCGAGGATCAGCCGACTTGAGATCCGTGTCGGAGGAGGGGGCGGGGCACCCCCTTCGCGCCACTTAGCAAGAGGCGGGCCGAAGACCTTCGGGCGACAGCAACAGAACGATCCTCCGCCGATCTGCGGCGAGGAGGGGGTGCCCCGCCCCCTCCCGTTAAGAGCCGGTGGCCTGGGGCTCTGCCTCGTTGATCCCCCACTTTTCATGCAGCCGCCGCAGCGGCGCCGGGGCCCACCAGTTCCACTTGCCGAGCAGCTCCATCAGCGAGGGGACGAGCAGGGCGCGGATGATGGTGGCGTCGATCAGGACCGCCAGCGCGGTGCCGACGCCGTTCTCCTTGATGAAGATGATCTGGGAGGTGGCGAAGGCGCCCATCGCGACCGCGAACAGCAGTGCCGCGGCGGTGACGATGCGCCCGGTCCGCTCCAGCCCGATCGCCACCGACTCCGATTCCGAGGCGCCGTTGTCGCGCGCCTCTTTGATCCGCGAGAGGAGGAAGACGGCGTAGTCGGTGGAGAGGCCGAAGGCGACGGCGAAGAGCAGGATCGGCATCGTCTGCTCGATCGCCCCTGGGCTGGAGTAGTCGAGGAAGCCCTCCAGCCGGCCGTCTTGGAAGATCAGCACCAGCAGGCCGAAGACGGCGCTGAGGTTGAGGAAGTTCATGATCAGCGACTTGATCGGCAGAACCACCGAGCCGGTCATCAGGAAGAGGATCAGCAGGGTCGCGAAGATCACGATCCCGAGCGCGATCGGCAGGTGCTGCTCGAGGCTCGACTGGAAGTCGACGAAGTCGGCCGTGGCGCCGCCGACCAGGACCTCGGTGCCGGGCGGTGGCGGCAGGTCGCGGATCGCGTTAACGGTCGTCTGACTCGACTCCGAGGCGAAGGCGTTGGCGGAGACCGCCTGGATCGCCGTCACCCCGGGGGCGAGCGGCTGCGGCGGGGCCACTTCGGCGACTCCGTCGACGCCGCGCACCTCTTTCGCGAACGCTGCCGCCGCTTTCGGCCCGCCCTCGACGTCGATCCAGATCGGCGTGTCGTGGTAGGGCGGGAACTGCTGGCTGACGGTGTCGTAAGCCTGGCGCGCGCTCGCCGACTCCGGCAGCACGGTCGGGTCGACGGTGTTGAACTTGATCTGCAGGAAGGGCAGCCCGAGGACGATCAGGAAGAGGGCGCTGAGGGTGGCGACCGGCAGCGGCCGGCGCATGACGAAGCGCGAGAGCCGGTACCAGAAGCCCTCCTGCGCGGGCCGCGCGTCGGCCTCGGCCCGCCGCTGCAGGAACTTCGGCGCGCCGGCGTTGACCCGGTTGCCGAGCAGGGTGAGCACGGCGGGGAGGACGGTGAGCGAGATCAGCGCCGCGAACAGCGCCACCAGCGAGCCGCCGAGGCCCATCGAGTAGAGGAAGCGCTGCGGGAAGACGAGCAGCGAGGCAAGCGCCGCCGAGACCGTCAGCGAGGAGAAGAAGACCGTCCGCCCGGCGGTGGCGAGGACGCGGCGCATGGCTTCCAGGCCAGGGCCGCTCTTGGCGATCTCCTCCCGGTAGCGGGAGACGATGAAGAGGCTGTAGTCGATTGCCAACCCGAGCCCTAAGGCCGTCGTCAGGTTGAGGGCGAAGATCGAGATCGAGCCGAATTCGCTCGCCACCCGGAGGATGAGGAAGGTGCCGACGATCGCGAGGCCGCCGATCATCAACGGCAGGACCGAGGCGACGAGGCTGCGGAAGAAGAGCAGCGAGAGCAGGAAGAGGAGCGGGAAGGCGAGCATCTCGGCCTTTTTCAGGTCTTCCTCGACCTGCTTGTTGACCTGCTCCTGGGCGACCGCGAAGCCGCCGACGACGACGCCGGGGTTGTCGCTCAGTTGCTCGGCGATCTCGTCGCCCGCTTCCTGCAGCTCTTTGTCCTCGGTCGCCTTCAGGGCGACCGCGAAGTAGGTCGACTGGCCGTCGCGGGAGACGAAGGCGCGGGAGCCGGTGTCGTAGTAGCCGCTGACGGAGGCGACATCGGAGCGGGCGGCGACTTCGTCTTCGAGCTTCTCGACCCGCCGGCGGGTGGCGGGGTCGGCGACGGGGGCGTCTTCGATCACCGCAAGCACCGCCGGCACCCGCAGCCCGGCGTCCTGCAGCTGCTCCCGCGCCTGCACGGTCTCGGTGTCGGGATCGTCGGCGCCGTAGGGGTCGAGTCGGTCGGCGACCGAGCCGCCGACGGCGCCGGCGAGAAGGAAGAAGACGATCGCGAGCAGACCCACCCGTTTCGCCTTGTCGTTTGCCAGCCGCGCCAGGGAATCGAACATCACTCGCTCCTTTTCTCGAGAGCGGAATCCAGAAGCTGCGCTTCCATCCGCTCGCACCAATCCGCGAACCACTCGCTGAACTCGAGCCCGCCCCGCAGCACGATCATCGGGAAGGGGTCCTCGATCTCGCCTTTCATCTGCTCGATCGCCCGCAGCCGCTCGTTGATCGCGAGCCGCTGCGCTTTCATCGAGCGCAAAATCTCCACCGCCTCATCGCGGGGCAGGGCATCGGCGAAGAACAGCTTCAGCAGCCCTTCGTCGCGCATCTCGAAGGTCTGGGGCGCCTGCCGCAGCCAGGCGCGCAGCTCCTCCTCGCCGTCGGCGGTGATCTCGTAGACCGTCCGCTTGCGACCTCCCGTCGGCACGTCGGAGCCGACGATCAGGCCCGCCTCGGCCAGCCGCTTCAGCTCGGGGTAGATCTGGCCGTAACTGGCGGCCCAAAAGAACCGGGTCGAGTTGTCGACCACCGCTTTGATCTCGTAGCCCGACCGCGGTTCGTTGCGGACGAACCCGAGGATCACGTAGGCGGTGGCGCTCAGCTGCTCCATCTCTCCACCTTATATATCCGTTCGATATATCGCCAAGTGTGATTGCGATCACTTATCTTCAGAGACCTGTTTTCAGCCAGCGAGGAAGGGGTGCCGGATGTCGCTTGACCAGAGCAAGGTGGGCAGGGTGGTTGCCGAACAGATGGAGGCGATCGAGAACGACTACGGCGAGGAGTGCGAAATCGGCGACGTCTGCACGATCGTCGAGGTCGTCGGGCCGCACGGCTCGCACGTCCGGGTGCGCAGCAGCGACATGCGCCCGCACAGCGGCCTCGGCCTGATCCGGATGGCCGAACAGGCGATGCTCGGGAACCTCGGGGGCACGGCCGAGTAAGAGGGGGCGCACCCGAGCAGCTTGGTTTTCCTGACTATCCTCAAGACTTCATGTCAGGGGATGGATCAGACATCGTCGTAATGAAGTTCGGCGGCACCTCGGTCGCCGGCGCCGAGCAGATCAAGCGTGCCGCGGCGCGGATCGTCGCCGCCCGCGAGGCCGGCAACCGCGTCGTCGCGGTGCTCTCCGCACGCGGCAAGACGACCGACGAACTGGTCGAGCAGGCGCACGAGATATCCGAGCGCCCGGTCGCCCGGGAGATGGACATGCTACTCTCGACCGGGGAGCGGATCTCCTGCGCGCTGGCGGCAATGGCGATCCACGACATGGGCCACGAGGCGATCTCGCTGACGGGGTCCCAGGCGGGGATCGTCACCGACTCCTCTCACACCAAGGCGCGGATCATCGACGTCCGCGCCGACCGCATCTCCGAGGCGCTGCAGCAGGACCGGATCGTCCTCGTCGCCGGCTTCCAGGGCGTCTCCACCGACAGCCGCGACGTCACCACCTTGGGCCGCGGCGGCTCCGACACCACCGCCGTCGCCCTTGCCGCGGCGCTGCGCGCCAGCGTCTGCGAGATCTACACCGACGTCGCCGGCGTCTACAGCGCCGACCCGCGGATCGTCCCCGGCGCCCGCAAACTCGACCGCATCTCCTTCGAGGAGATGCTGGAGATGTCGGCCTCCGGTGCCGGTGTGCTGCAGCTGCGCTCGGTCGAGTACGCGCGTAACCACGGCGTCCGCATCCACTGCCGCAGCAGCTTCGAGGACGGGCTCGGTACCCTCGTTGTCTCAGAGGAAGAGACCATGGAGAACCCTTTCGTAACCGCAGTCACGCATTCCGATTCCGAGGCCCGGGTCACCCTGTCGGGCCTGCGGGACGAGCCCGGCGTCGCCGGCCGCGTCTTCGGCGCCCTCGCCGACGCCAACGTCAACGTCGACGTGATCATCCAGAACGAGCCAGTCGGCGACGACCAGCTCGCCGACCTCTCCTTCACCGTCGACCGCGCCGACCTGACCACCGCGAAGGACACGATCGCCTCTCTCGGCGACGTCTCGCTGCAGGTCCTGACCGACGAGCAGATCGGCAAGGTCTCGATCGTCGGCGCCGGCATGCGCTCGCACCCAGGTGTCGCCGCCAAAGTCTTCCGTGTCCTCGGCGACGAGCGGATCAACATCGAGATGATCTCCACCTCGCCGATCAAGATCTCGTGCGTCATCGCGGCCGACCGCGTCGCCGACGCTGTCAACGTTCTCCACAAGGCCTTCGAGCTCGACGAGGACGCCGTCCAGCCCGAGGACCCGACCGGCCCCGGCCACCGGCCGACGGTCGCCGGTTAAGCCGGCCCGAGAGATCATGGCCAGCGACGGATACAGAGTCGGAGTGCTGGGCGCGACGGGCCTGGTCGGCACGACGATCCTCGATCTCCTCGCCGAACGCGGCTTCCCGATCGCCGAGCTGCGGCCGCTGGCGTCCGAGCGCTCGGCCGGCAAGCAGATCGAGTGGGGGAGCAAGTCGCTGACCGTGCAGGCGGTGAGCGAGGACTCGATCCAGGGCCTCGACCTCGTCCTCTCCTCGGCCGGCGGCTCGGTCAGCGCCGAGTGGACGCCGAAGATCGTCGACGCGGGCGCGACCGTGGTCGACAACACCAGCTACTGGCGCATGCACGACGACGTGCCGCTGGTCGTCTCCGAGGTCAACCCTGACGCCCTCGAGGGGCACAAGGGGATCATCGCCAACCCGAACTGCTCGACGATGCAGATGGTCGTCGCCCTGAAACCGCTCTACGACGCCGCCGGGATCAAGCGCCTGGTGATCTCCACCTACCAGGCCGTCTCCGGGACCGGAAAGGGGGCGATCGACGCCCTGCGCGCCGAGGCGCGCGCCGTCGTCGGCGGCTACGACGTGCCGCCGGCGGAGATCTATCCCCACCAGATCGCCTTCAACGTCCTCGCCCAGGCAGGCAGCTTCCCCGAGGGGGACGACCACACCGACGAGGAGCGCAAGCTGATCAACGAGACCCGCAAGATCCTCGGCGACGCCGAGATCAAGGTCAGCGCCACCTGCGTCCGGGTCCCGGTCGAGACCGGCCACTCGGAGACGGTCAACGTTGAGACCAAGGAGCCGCTCGATCCCGAGCGCGCCCGCGAGCTGCTCGCCGCCGCGCCCGGCGTGACCGTCGTCGACGACCCTGCCGCCGGGCGCTACCCGATGGCGATCGACGCCGCCGGCAAGGACGACGTCTTCGTCGGCCGCATCCGCCGCGACCCCGGCAACGAGCGCGCCCTCGATATGTGGGTTGTCTCCGACAACCTGCGCAAGGGCGCCGCGACCAACACGGTCCAGCTCGGCGAGCTCCTGATCCAGCGCGGCCTGCTGCGCTGAGCCGGTCTCACCAGTACATGGCGGTGGCGCCTTCGGCCTGGCCGAGCCAGTTGACCCGGACCCGGAGCACGTACTCGCGCCCTTGGAAGAGCTTCGCTTCGATCAGCGCGTTGCGTTCCTCGCCGCTGTCGTCGTCGCCGGCGAGGTAGCGCAGCTTCTCGCCCTCCTTCTCGAAGAGGACCGTGACCGTGTCGGCATTTCCGAAGGTGCCGAGCTTGTACTTGCGCGTGCCGGGGGGCTGGAGCGCGAAGTCCGCCTGACCACGTGCTTCGGCGGGCAGCGGGGTGGAGGTGAACGGCCGCAGGGGTTCCGGTGCGGCGGCCCCGGTGGGGTACCAGCTCTGCATCCAGCGCTTGTCGACGCCGGAGATCGTCCCCGGCGGCTGAATGCCCTGCTTGAACTGGGCCGGTTCGACGATCAGGCCAGGGCCGAACTGGTACTCCATGATCGATTCGGGGTCCCAGGAGGAGCCTTCGACCTGAGTCGGGCTGAGCTTGTCGAGGATGTTGTGGCGAATCATCTGCGAGTCCCAGTTGTTCGGCTCGCCGCTGAAGTATCGAAGAACCGCCTCTTCGTCCCAGACGATTCCCGAGAACGGGCTCTGATGCTCGTGCGGCATCCCGATCGTGTGGCCGATCTCGTGCTCGGCGGTGGTCTTGCCATAGGGGTTTT
The DNA here is from genome assembly GCA_035764545.1 of Solirubrobacterales bacterium. Classification (GTDB taxonomy): domain Bacteria; phylum Actinomycetota; class Thermoleophilia; order Solirubrobacterales; family 70-9; genus VAYN01. The sequence goes on from DASTYZ010000016.1 coordinate 6,401, forward strand.
CCAAGGGCCAGCCGAAGTTCATCGTCCGTTCGCTCTCCCCGACTTTGAGGATGTCCCGACCGATGTAGGACCATGAGCCGTCGCTCTGGTCGAACCCGATTCTCACCTCGGCCTCGCTGAGGTCGTCGACCTCCTCGAAGTCGAGCCCGATCGGAACTTCGCGCCAGGCCCGGAATGCCTTGCGGACGACTTCCTTCTGGGCCTCATTTGCAGGTGACCAGGCGGGGTCGCCGCTGCCGTCGAAGAAGGCGTATCGCAGCGTCGTCCCATTCACCCATTTCGAATTGCCGACCAGGATCGCGCGCTGGCGGTTGATCGGCATCGATTCCGGCAGCGGGATCGGGCGCTGGGGTGGACTAGAGCAGAGGGGTTTCGCGTCGGCGGGGTCCATGCGGCCACCATGGCTGGGAACCCCCGTGTAGTCAACGTTCTTTATCTAAGTACTGCGGCGTCAGAGCTAGCCGCCGTAGCGCGAACGGCGCGGCGAGCGTCGTCAGGACCGCCATCCCAACGACGACTGCGAAGAGCTCGGCGTCGACGACACCCTCGGCGGCGCCGATCGAGGCGACGACGATCCCGACCTCGCCGCGGGGGACCATGCCGACGCCGACGATCGCCGCTTCGTGGCGACCGAGGGGGCGCGCCGCCAGGTAGGCGGGAACGAGCTTCGTCGCCGTCGCGAGGATGGTGATCAGCGCCAGCCACCAGAGGGCGTGGCCGTTGAAGAGGGCGCCGAGGTCGAGCTCGATCCCGATGAAGGCGAAGAAGAAGGGAGGGAAGAAGGAGTAGAGGGGCTTCACTTCTTCCTCGATCGAGGACTGGTCTTTGGTCTCGGCGACGATCATCCCGGCGAGGAAGGCGCCGATCAGCGCCGCCAGCCCGATGCTGGCGGCGAAGGCGGCGAGCCCGAGGCAGAGGAGCACCGCCGGCAGCAGCGGCGACTTGGCGAAGCGCGGCGCCTCCAGCAGCTGCGGCTGGCTGCGCAGCAGCCGCGTACCACCGAGGGCGACAAAGGCGACGAAGGCGACCGCCACCGCCAGGGCGAGGAGGATCTTGCCCGCATCGACGCCGCCGTCGGCCGCCATCCCGACCGCGACCGAGAGCAGGAGCAGGGCCAAGATGTCGTCAACGACCGCGGCGCCGAGGACGGTGCGAGCCGCCCGCGTCCTCGCGATGCCGAGGTCGAGGAAGGCCGCCGAGGTGATCCCGGCGCTGGTCGCTGCCAGGGCGGCGCCGAGGAAGACGCTGGTGTCGGTGTCTTCGCCGAGGGCCAGGCCGAACCCGATCCCGGCGAGGAAGGGGACGATGACGCCGGCAGTGCCGACCGCGCCGGCCACCTTGCCGACCGCTCGCATCTCCGAGAGCCGCGTCTCCAGCCCCACCCAGAAGAGCAGAAAGACGATCCCCAGCTCCGAGAACACCCGCAGCACCTCGCCGACCTCGACCAGGCCGAGGACCGACGGCCCGACGATGACGCCGCCGAGGATCTCGCCGACGATCGCTGGCTGGCGGATCCACTTGAAGACCTCGTCGCCGATCTTGGCGGCAAGCAGCACCACGAAGAGGTCGGTGAGGACCGAGGCGGTGTCGGCAGCGGCTACCGGAAGGACCACGACCGCAGGCTATGTCCTGCGCCCGTCAGACGGTTGCAGCGGTGAGGCGCTCCCCGACCCAGCCGGTCGAGGCGATGTGCTTGCTCATCCCTAGCTCCTTCGGCTCGGCGCCGAGGGCGAGGCCGACGAGCTGCGGCAGGTGGAGGACGGCGAGGCCGAGGTCGCGGTTGACGACCTTGGCTGCCTCCGGCTGCTGCATGTCGAGGTTGAGGTGGCAGAGCGGGCAGGGGGTAACGAGGCAGTCGGCGCCGGCGTCGATCGCGTCGCCGACGTGGGTGCCGGCCTGGCGCAGCGAGGTCTCGCGGGCCATCGTGATCACCGGGAAGCCGCAGCACTTGCGGGCGCCGTCGTACTCGACGACCTGGCCGCCGAGGACCTCGATCACCTGCTCGAGGTAGACGTCGCGGTCGGGGTAGTCGTTGTAGCCGAGCCGTTCCTTCGGCCGCACGATGTAGCAGCCGTAGAAGGGGCCGACGCGGAGGCCGCTGAGCGGGCGGACGACCTGCTCGCGCAGGCGGTCGAGGCCGTAGTCCTCGACCAGCAGCCAGAGGAAGTTTTTGTTGGTCCAGCCGCCCTCCTCGCCCTTCTCGTAGGAGAGGCCCTGGCCGGAGAGCGCCTCGTTGACGTGGGCGCGGTAGGCCGAGTCGGCGTCGAGGCGCTGCTGGCACTCCGACTGCGCGCCCTGGCAGGTCGAGCAGATGTTCATCATCGGCAGCCCGGTCTTCTGGGCCAGCCCGAAGGTCCGTGCGTTGAGCGT
>DASTYZ010000017.1:0-7899 GCA_035764545.1 Solirubrobacterales bacterium
GAGCGCCTCGGCTCGCTCGACCGCGAGGAGCGCGACACGGTCCTCGAGCTGCTGGACGAGGTCGCGGCGGCGCGGCCCGGCAGCGGCGACCCGATCGGCTTCGCGACCAGCCGGGCGCTGATCCGCGAAGCGCTGCGTGAACCGCTTCCGCTCGCCACCGTCGATCGCGACGAGCCACAGGGGCTCCACTTCGACTCCGTCCTCGCTCTCTCGGAGAGCTCCTTCTACGTCCGCGGCTGGGCCCGGGACGGGCAGGCGGCCTTGGTGCGCCTGACCGTGGTCAGCCCCGAGGGGTCGCGGATCGAGCTCCTCCCCGGGATTCACCGCGAGCCGCGGCCCGACGTCGACGACTTCTACGAAGACCCTGTCCGCAAGGGCGACGAAGGGACCGGCTTCCTCGGCTACTGCGAGAGCCGGGCGCCGAGCATGCTCAGCAGCGGCTGGGTGCTGGAGATGGAAAACGCCCTCGGGGTCTGCCGTGAGGTGCCGGGGCCAGAGGTCAGCCGCGCCCTGCTCTCGGCTCGCACCGTCGTCCTCTCCGACCTGCACAAGGAGCGCCGCTGGGACACAGCGCTGATGGACCACGTGGTGCCGGCGATCGAGACGATCCAGGGGCGGCTCGAGGCCGAAGCCGAGATCGAAGCGGTCTGGCAGTTCGGCGAGCCGCCGCAGCAGGCCGAGACCTCGATCATCGTCCCGCTCTACGGGCGGACCGATTTCCTCGAGCACCAGCTGGCCCAGTTCGTCCACGACCCCGAGCTGCGCGAGGCGGACCTGATCTACGTCCTCGACTCGCCGGAGCTGGCGGAATCGCTGGAGCTGGCGGCCGGGCAGCTCTTCGAGCTCTACGGCATCCCCTTCCGGGTCGCGGTGCTGGCCCGTAACGGCGGCTACTCGGTCGCCAACAACCGCGGCGCCTCGCTCGCCCGCGGGCGCCTGCTGCTGCTGCTCAACTCCGACGTCCTCCCCGACAAGCCGGGCTGGCTCTCACGCCTGGCGGCCTTCTACGACGAGCACGAGGAGGCGGGCGCGGTCGGGCCGAAGCTGCTGTTCGAGGACGACACCCTCCAGCACGCCGGCATCCGCTTCCAGCGGCCCGCCGGCGGCGGCGCCTGGGAGAACGAGCACTACTTCAAGGGCCTCCATCGCGATCTCCCCGCGGCCAACGTCGCCCGCCGAGTGCCGGCGGTGAGCGGCGCCTGCCTGATGGTCGCCCGCGAGCTCTTCGAGGAGCTCGACGGCCTCCGCGGCACCTACGTCCAGGGCGACTACGAGGACACCGACCTCTGCCTGCGCCTGCGCGAGGCCGGGCATGAGACCTGGTACTGCCCCGAGGTCGAGCTCTACCACCTCGAGGGGCAGTCCTACGCGATCGAGACCCGCCAGGCGATGTCCCGCTTCAACACCTGGCTTCACAGCCGCCTTTGGGACGCCGATATCGAGGCGGTCATGGCGGAGATCGAGTGAAGCGCCTCCGGGTCGACTCGGTCGAGCGCTTCCCCCTCCCCGAGGACGAGCTGCGCGGCTTCCAGCTCGAGGTCCCGCAGCCGGGCGAGGAGTGGAACTCGCAGACGCTTCACTTCGACGGCTGGGTGCTCGGAGCCAAGGCCCCGATCGTCGCCGTCGAGGTCCTGCAGGACGGCCGCCCGATCGCGCGGATGCCGGTGCGGGAACCGCGCGAGGACGTCGCCGAGCGCTTCCCCGACGTCGAGGGAGCCGCGAACAGCGGCTTCGCGGGCGCCCTCGGGGCGCTGCGCCTGCGCCGCGGCTTCGAGCTGCTTTTGCGCGGCGAGCTCGAGAGCGGGGTGACAATGCCGCTGGCGACCGTCACCGGCAAGCGGGAGCCGGTGCAGCTGCCGCCCGTCGACGGGCCCCGCCCCCTGATCGTCACCACCCTCGGCCGCACCGGCTCGACCTGGTGCGTCTGGATGCTCCAGTCCCACCCCGAGATCGTCGCCCACAGCCCCTTCGAGAACGACGCCCGGGTCGGCACCTACTGGATGTCGGTCCTGCAGACCCTCACCGACCCGACCAGCTACCTGCGCCAGGTCTTCCCCGGCGACGCGATCGACAAGGACTGGTGGATCGGCCGCGAATCCGACATCCCCTCGCGCCTCAACGACGCCGCCCTCTCCGGCTGGCTCTCCGACGCCCGCGTCTACGAACTGGCGCTCTCCTGTCGGGCGCGGATCGAGGCGCTGTACGAATTCCTCGCCGCACAGCAGGGCAAGCAGGCGAGCTTCTTCGTCGAGAAGTTCCTGCCGCGGCAGGTGCCGGCCGACCTCCTGCGCGAGCTCTACCCCGGCGCCGCCGAGGTCGTCCTCGTCCGCGACCTGCGCGACGTCTACTGCTCGATCCTCGCCTTCAACCGCAAGCGCGGCTACGCCGCCTTCGGCCGCGAGGAGGTCGGCAGCGACGACGAGTACATCGACACCGTCCGCCGCTCCGGAGAAATGCTGCACGCGCACATGACCGAGGAGGGGCGGGAAACCCACCTGCTGCGCTACGAGGACCTGATCCGGGAGCCGGTGCCGACCCTGGAGCCGCTGCTGGAGTTCATCGGCCTCGACCCCGCCGGGGCGACGGCGATGGTCGAGCGGGCCTCGGTCGCGACCGGCGGCATGGACCACCACATGACCGCGCCCAGCGCGAGTGCGTCGATCGGGCGCTGGGCGAAGGACCTCGAGCCCGAGCTGGCCGAGCGCTGCGACGCGATCCTCTCCCCCGTCGTCGCTGACTTCGGATACGAGACCGCCGAAGGAGAGTCGACGGCGGCTTCCGCCTGATGCCCGAGCTGGTCGCGGTCGCCGGCTCGGTGGCGCAGCGCCCCGGCCGCGGCGGCCACGCCTGGGTCTTCCTCCAGTACCTGCTCGGGTTCCGCGCGCTCGGCTACGAGGTCCTCTTCCTCGACCGCCTGACCCCGGCGATGCACCCCGGCGAGGAGTGGCCACCGCGCGAGCCGGTGGAGTGGCTCGACGGAGTACTGCGTCCACATGGCCTCGAGGAGGATTACTGCCTGCTGTTGGGGGACGACGGTGGCGAGACTGTCGGGCTGTCGCGGGCGGAGGCAATCGAGCGGGTTCGCCGCTCGGCGCTCCTGATCGACGTGATGGGCTTCCTTGGCGACGAGGAGATCCTCGCCGCGGCGCCGCGAACCGCCTACCTCGACATCGACCCCGGCTTCCCGCAGATGTGGCAGGAGCTGGGTCTGCACCGTTCCTTCGGCGACCACGACGCCTACGCGACCGTCGGCTTGCGGGTGGGCAAGGAGGGAAGCCTCGTCCCCACCTGCGGGGTCGAGTGGTTCCCCACCGCGCAGCCGGTCTTCCTCGAGCAGTGGCCCGCGACCCCGCCGGGCGAGCGCTACACCAGCGTCGGCTCCTGGCGCGGGCCCTTCGAGCCGGTCGAATTCGGCGGCGAGCGCTTCGGCTTGCGCGCCCATCAACTGCGCCGCTTCGCTCAGCTGCCGGGGGAGGTCGACGTCCCGCTCGAGCTGGCGCTCGACATCGACGAGGCCGACGGCGCCGACGCCGAGCTGCTGCGCGCGGGCGGCTGGCAGCTGGTCGCGCCCGCGCAGGTCGCCGCCGGAACCGACGATTACCGCCGCTACGTGCAGAATTCCCGCGCAGAGATGGGTATTGCCAAGGACATCTACGTCCGTTCCCGCGGTGGCTGGCTCAGCGATCGCAGCCTCTGCTACCTGGCGAGCGGCAAGCCGGTCCTGGCCCAGGCGACGGGCTACGAGCTCGAGGTCGAGACCGGTTCCGGCCTGCTCGCCTTCGCCGACCCGGAGGAGGCAGCAACCGGGATCGCGGAGATCGAGAGCGAGTACGGGCGCCACAGCGCTGCCGCCCGCGAGTTGGCGCGTGAGCGATTCGGCTCCGACCGCGTCCTCACCGAGCTGCTGGAGGCGCTCGCTTGAGCCCCGAAGCAGGGGTGCGCAGGCTCAACTGGGGCTGCGGCACGAACCCCGACCCCGGCTGGGTCAACTCCGACATCAAGGAGGACCCGGCGGTCGAGGTGACCGCGGACATCCTCGAGGGGCTGCCGCTGGAGGCGGGCAGCTTCGACTACGCCGTCAGCATCCACGCGCTGCCGGAGCTGAAGTACCCCGACCAGGTGCCGGCGCTGATGGAGCTGCGGCGGGTGTTGGCGCCCGAGGGCGTCCTGCGCCTGGCGCTGCCGGACCTCGACCGCGCGATCCGCGCCTACCGCGAGGACGATCGCGATTACTTCCTCGTCCCCGACTCCGACGCGCGGGCGACGGGGTCGAAGATGATCGTGCAGCTGCTCTGGTACGGCTACTCGAAGACCCTCTTCACCTACGACTTCATCGCCGAGTTGCTCGAGCGGGCAGGGTTCCGCGACGTGCAGCGCTGCGAGTACCGCCAGACCGCCAGCCGCTTCCCGGAGATCGTCAGCCTCGACAACCGCCCCGAGGAGAGCCTCTTTGTCGAGGCCCGCAAATAAGCGAGCGGAGGTCGTCGAGGTCGAGGCGCAGGAGCGCGACCGCCGCCTGCGCGGCGGCTATCTCGGGGTCCCGGCGGCCGGTGAGGAGGCCGACCAGCGCAACCTCCTCCTGCGCGGCTGGGTGCTGCCCGAGGAGGCGCCGGCGCTCGCGGTCGAGTTCCTCCGCGGCGAGAGAGTGATCGGGCGCGCCCTCGTCGACCGCCCCCGCGAGGACATCCCCGAGCTCCACCCCGACCTCCCCCACGCCGCCAGCTGCGGCTTCGAACAACGGCTCAATCTGGCTGCCGCCGCGGGGCAGCTCCAGATCTCAGTGCGAGCGGTCCTCGATCCGGTCCAGCGTCTCCCGCTCGCGACCCTCTCTCTCCTACTCCCGGAGCCCGATCCCGAGGAGCTGGTCAGCGTCGTCATCCCCTGCTTCCGGCAGGCGCACTTCCTGCCGGAGGCGATCGAGAGCGTCCTCGCCCAGGATCACCCCGAGATCGAGGTGATCGTCGTCGACGACGGCTCCCCCGACAACGTCGAGGCTGTCGCCGGCCGCTACCCCGGCGTCCGCAGCCTGCGCCAGGAGAACGGCGGCCTGGCGGCGGCGCGCAACGCTGGCCTGGAGCAGGCGCGGGGCAGGTTCCTCCTCTTCCTCGACGCCGACGACCGGCTGCTGCCGGAGGCAATCGGCCTCGGGCTGGAGCAGCTGCGCGGAGACCCGGAGGCGATGATGGCGGCGGGGACCTGGAAGCTGATCGGCGAGGAGGGCGAACCGATCCCGGCCGACCCGCCGCGGCAGCCGCTAGAGGCTTATCCCGCCCTGCTCGAAAGCTGCTTCATCTCGACCCCCGCCGCGGTCCTCTACCGGCGGGAGCTGTTCGAGGAGATCGGCGGCTTCGACTCCACCGTCAGCGCCAGCGCCGACTACGACCTCTACCTGCGGACCGCGGCCACCCACCCGGTCCGCCTCCACTCCCGCCCCGTGGCCGAGTACCGCCGCCACGGCGCCAACATGACCCGCGACCCCGAGCTGATCATGAACGCGGAGCTGACGGTGCTGAAGCGACAGGCGGGGCGGGTCGCCGGCGACGAGGAGCTGCGCGAGGCGCTAGACCGCGGCCTTGCCCGCTCGCGCTCCTACCACGGTGCGCGGCTCGAGCTGCTGCGGCGCCAGGAGGCGGCATGAAGACCGAGGGCGCTCAACTGGCAGTGCTCGGCGGCGCCCCGGCCTTTGCCGAGCCGCTCCACGTCGGGCGGCCGAACATCGGCGACCGCGAGCAGGTCCTGCGGATGATCGGCGAGGCGCTGGAGGACCGCTGGCTCAGCAACAGCGGCAGCAAGCTGGTGGCGTTCGAGTCGCGGCTCTCCGAGAGCCTCGGCGGCCTCCACTGCGTCGCCACCTGCAACGCGACGATGGGCCTCCAGATAACCCTGCGGGCGCTCGGGGTGAGCGGAGAGGTGATCCTGCCCGCCTTCACCTTCGTCGCCAGCGCCCACGCCGTCGCCTGGGAGCGGCTGCGGCCAGTCTTCGCCGACGTCGAAGCGGAGACCCTCTGCATGGGGCCGGCCCAGGCCGAGGCGCGAATCGGCCCTGAGACTGGGGCCTTGCTCGGCGTCCACCTTTGGGGTCGGCACGGCGATCTCGAGGGGCTCGAGCGGCTGGCGCGGGAGCGCGAGCTGCCGCTCGTCTTCGACGCCGCCCACGCCCTCGGCTGCGCGGTCGGGGGGCGGCCGCTGGCCGGTTTCGGCGACGCCGCCGTCATCAGCTTCCACGCGACCAAGGTCGCCAACTCCTTCGAGGGCGGGGTCGTCGTCACCGCCGACGCGGAGCTGGCCGACCGGGTGCGGGCGATGCGCAACTTCGGCTTCGACGAAGAGAGCGAAGCGGTGGCGGGACTGGGGACGAACGCGAAGCTGAGCGAGGCCGGGGCGGCGATGGGCCTCGCCTCGCTGGCGGCGCTTGACGGGTTCCTGGCCGCCAACCGCGCCAACTTCGCCGCTTACGAGAAGTCGCTGAGCGGGATCCCCGGAGTCGAGCTGCTTCCCTTCGCCGATCCGGAGGGCACCAACTGCCACCACATCGCCATCGTCGTCGACCCCACCGCGGCGGGGCTCACTCGCGATGAGCTGATGGCGGTGCTGAAGGCCGAGAACGTGCTCGCACGCCGCTATTTCCACCCCGGATGCCACCGGGTGCCTCCCCACGACGAGCTGCCGACCCCGCCGATGCCGGTGACCGAGCGGGCGATCGAGCGCTGCCTCTCGCTGCCCACCGGGACGGCGCTTACCCCCGAGGATGCAGCCACGGTCGGTCAGCTGATCCGGCTTGCCGTCTCCGACTCCGCCGCCGTACGCGCGCGGCTCGAGGTCTAGGCGATGGGGCGGCTGGTCGAGGTCGTGGCAGTCGAGCCCGTCGAGGTCGACGAGGAAGGGCCCCTGCGCGGAGCCAGCGTCGACACTCCGACCCCGGGACGGAAGATGGCGGCGGCCGCGATCGAGATCGGCGGCTGGGCACTGGGGCCGGAGGGGCCGCCGGAGGCCGTCGAGGTCAGCCATGGGGACGAAGTGATGGCACGCGGAGTCCAGCAGGAGCGCGAGGACCTCGAGGGTGCCTTCCCCGGGGTCGCGGGCGCGAGCATGGCCGGGTTCGCGGTCGACGTCGACGGCAGCCGGCTGCCGGCCGAGTCGGATCTGGTCGTCGCAGCGCGGCTCGGAGAGGAGGCGATCCCGCTGGCGCGGGTCCGTCTGCGGCGGTACTGGCGCGGGGCGGTCGCGGCGGCCACCCCGGTCGTCTCGATCCTTGTCATCTGCGAGCGCGACGACGAGGCGGGGCTCGAGCGCACCCTGGAGAGCGTCGCCGGCCAGCGGCACCCGTTCACCGAGTTGCTCGTCCTCCGCGATCCCTCTCTCGGGAAGGACGAACTGCGCGGCGACGGAATTCGGCGCAGCGACGGCGACCTCCTGCTCTTGCTCGAGGCCGGAACCGTCCTCGCCCCCGACGCCCTTTCCCTCGGCCTCGAGATGCTGGCGCGGGCCCCGGAGGCAGGGGCGCTGCTCGACGGGGACTACGGGGAAGTCGCCGCTGCTCTCTACCGGCGCTCCGCGTTGGAGGAGGATGACTGCGATCCCGTCTTCGCACCGGGGTCCCTCCTCAGCGGAGGCGGCTGAGTTGCGGGCGATCGCCGTCGCCGGCGCCCTCGCCGCCAAACCGGGGAACGGAGGCGAGGCCTGGGTTCGGCTGAGCTGGGTCCTGGGGCTGCGGCGGCTCGGCTTCGACGCCTGGCTGCTGGAGGAGTGCGACGCGGCGACGGCAGCGGCCGGCCGGTCCTTCTTCGAGCGCACTGTCGACCGCTTCGGACTGCGCGACCGGGCAGTCCTGATCGCCGACGGCGAACCGAGCGGTCCGCTCGACCGCGCCGGGCTGGCCGATCTCGCCGCCGAGAGCGC
>DASTYZ010000018.1:0-16253 GCA_035764545.1 Solirubrobacterales bacterium
GTGCTCTCGACGCGGCGCAGGACATCGTCCTGGTGGCGGATCGCCTCCGCCCCGGCCGCTTGAGCGAGCGCGTTGACGCTGAAGGGCTGGCGGACGGCGTCGACGGCGGCGCGGAACTTGGGTGAGCCGATCGCGTATCCGACGCGGAGCCCGGCGAGGCCGCAGCACTTGCTGAAGGTGCGGAGGACGACGAGGTTCGGGAAGTCGGCGAGCAGGTCCAGCGTCGCGTCGGGGTCGTCGTGCGTCTGGAACTCGATATAGGCCTCGTCGAGGATGACCGTGACGTGGGTCGGGATCCGCTCGAGGAAAGCGGCGATCTCGGCGGCCGGGATGTGGGTCGCGGTCGGGTTGTTGGGGTTGCAGACGATCAGCAGCTGCGTCGCCGCGGTCACCTCGGCCGCCATCGCGTCGAGGTCGTGGACATCACCCTCGGCGAGCGGGACGCGGACCTCGCGGGCGCCGGTCAGCGCCGGCAGGTACGGGTACATCGAGAAGGCGGGCCAGGCGTAGACGATCTCGGCCCCGGGCTCGCAGAGCGCCTCGGCGGCGGCGAGGAGGATCTCGCAGGAGCCGTTGCCGACGACGACGCGGCTGGGCTCGGTCTCGTAGCGCTCGGCGAGGCGGCGCCGCAGCAACGTTGCGTCGGGGTCGGGATAACGGTTCATCGCCGTCGCCGTCTGCTGGATCGCCTCGACCACCTTCGGGTGCGGCGGGAACGGCGACTCGTTGGAGGCGAGCTGGGCGATGTTGCCGGAGGCGATCGCCTCCGGCGCCTGCCCGGTCGGGACACCGGCCTGGTAGCCCGGCATCCGGGCGAGCTTCTCCGCGAAGGTGATCGTCATCTCGGCGATTGTGACGGAAGCGGCGGAGTTGGCCTACTGAGCCGCTTCGAGGTCGGTGCGCAGCTTCTGCGCCTCGCCCACGTAGACGTGCGCGGGCTCGTGGCCGGCCGGCGCATAGAAGTGCAGCATCACCCGGATCACCCGCGGCATCGAGCCGGGGACGGGAATCTCGCGGCAGCACATCAGCGGGACCGTTGTCAGCCCCAGGTCCCGCGCCGCCACCGCCGGGAACTCGGCATCGAGGTCCTCGGTCGTCGTGAACAAGCAGCTGACCATCGCCTCGGGCGCAAGCCCATTGCGCTCGATCAGCCCTCGCATCAGCGCCTCGGTCGCAGAGAGGATCGCGGCCGGCTCGTTGGCCTCGGCCTGGACAGCGCCGCGGACCGCGAAGAGGCGCTCCTGCGGGCCCTCGTAACGCCCCCGCTCGATGTCGCCGTTCTGGCTCACAGACCGCATCTTTCCAGAGGGACGGGGGCGAAACCTCCAGCGGTGCGCCTTATGGGTGTGTGGGACCCAAAAGGCGCACCGATCGAGGAGCGAATCTCGCGCGGCTTGCTGCGAAACAGCATGGGGTCGTATCTCGCGAGCAGTTGCGGCATCTCGGGATGAGCGACACGGTGATCCGCGGCGAAATCGCAGCCGCCCGACTCCATCGAGTGTTTCGCGGCGTCTATGCACTGGGACACGGGAGCATCGGGTCCCGAGGACGACTTCGAGCCGCAACCATCGCTTGCGATGGGGTCGTCTCCCATCGCAGCGCCGGAGCCCTGCTTGGCCTCCTCGACAAGGGACCAGCGGTCATCGACGTGATTGCCCCTCCCGCGCGCGGGCGCAAGATCGATGGGATTCGCTTTCATCGCGTTCGGTCTCCCCGACGCAACGAGGTTGGGACCGTCGACGGCATCCCCTGTACGAGCCCGGCTCGAACCCTTGTCGATCTCGCCGGCACCGTTGGCGATTGGACGCTGCGGAGCTGCTTCGAGCGGGCGGCGCAGCGGCGCGTCCTCGACATCCCGGCGATCGAGGCGTCGATGGACCCTGGGCGGCGGGGGATGACGTCGCTGCGCTCCCTCGCTGACGAATGGCGGCGCGCCGCGCCTGTCGCCAAGAAAGGCCGCCTCAAGAGCCCGCAAGAGGCGAAGGTGCTCCCCCTGCTCCTCTCGCGCCACCTCCCTCCCCCGCTCCTCAACGCCCCCGTTCAGATAGCCAAGGGCCGCATCGAGGTCGACTTCCTCTGGCCCGACCACCGCTTCGTCGTCGAGGCCGACAGCCGCTCCTTCCACGCAACCCATGTCGCCTTCGAGCGAGACCGCTGGCGCGACCGCGAACTCCTCAACGCCGGCTACACCACCTACCGCGTCACCCATCAGGAAGCCGAACGCGAAGCCGCCGCGGTAACGGAAACCATCGCGGGAACCCTGGCGCGGTTGGCAGGGGCCGCCTCACCCTCCTCCCCAGCAAAGTAGGAGGGTGAGGCGGCCCCTATCGAGAGGCTTCTCGCAGTTCAGCAACCTCGCCGGCCGAGAGCCGCCGCGCCTTGCCCTCGGGGAGGTCGCCGAGCTTCAGCGGCCCGAAGCTCACGCGCTGCAACGAGGTGACCCGATTCCCGACCGCTTCCAGCATCCGCCGCACCTGCCGGTTGCGGCCTTCGCGCAGGGTGACCTCGATTTCGCGCTTGCCTAGACGCTTGACTTTGGCGGAACCGGTCGGCCCGTCCTCGAGCTCGACGCCTTTGCGCAGCCGCTCCAGGTCGCGATCCGTGATCGCCTCGCGCAATTGCACTCGATACGTCTTCGGCACCTCGTACCGCGGATGGGTCAGCCGATTCGCGAGCTCGCCGTCGTTGGTCAGAAGCAAGAGCCCGGTCGAGTCCGCGTCGAGCCTCCCCACCGGGTAGAGCCGCGCCTCCGTCCGCACCAGCTCGACCACCGCGGGGCGGTCGCCGGGCTCCCGCGCCGTCGAGACCACGCCCGCCGGCTTGTTGACCGCCCAGACCTCGCGCGCCTCCGCCGCTACCGGGCTGCCGTTGACGCGGACGTCGTCGCCCTCGCCGACGTCCCGCGCCGGGTCCTTCACCACTTCGCCGCCGACCGTGACCAGGCCCTTGGCGATGATCTCCTCGGCCTTTCTCCGCGAGGCGACGCCCGCGTGGGCGAGGAACTTGGCGAGCCTCACTCCGCCCGCTGTTCGCCGGCCTTGAGCAGGCGCTCGCGCAGCTCGCGCTCGTCCTCCGGGCTGGGGTCGAACTTGGAGGGGTCGGGGAGCTGGTCGAGGCCGCTGAGGCCGAAGAGGCGGTCGAAGAGCTCGGTCGTCTTGAAGATCGCGGCGCCGAACTGGGAACGGCCAGACTCTTCGATCAGGCCGCGCTCGGCGAGGCTGGTGACGCCGGACTCGGAGCTGACACCGCGGATGCGGGCAATCTCCGGCCGGGTCACCGGCTGCAGGTAGGCGACGATCGCCAGGGTCTCGGCCTGGGCCTGGGTCAGCGGCGGCGTCCGCGGCTTTGCCAGCAGGCGCCGCGCCGCCTCCTCGCTGCCAGGGTCGCTGGCGAGGCTGAAGCCGCCGGAGACCTCGCGCAGCACCACCCCGCGCTTGCCCTCGGCGAGGTCCTCGCGCAGCAGCTCGATCGCCTCCTCGATCTGACCCTCGTTCGCCTGCGTCGCCTCGGCCAGCTCCTTGGCCGAGACCACCTGCGGGGAGAGGAAGAGCAGTGCCTCGACGGTGCGGGAGAGGTCGCTCATGCGCCCTTCCTCGTCAGGCCCGGCGCCACCTTCTTGACCCGGATCGGGCCGAAGCACTCGTCCTGCTCCCAGGTCACCTCGCCCTTGCGGTAGAGCTCCAGCATCGCGAAGACGGTGACCGCCTGGGTCAGCCGGTCCTCGCCGCCGAACTCGTCGTCGAAATCGAAGTCCTTGCGGCGCAGCAGCGCGTCGCGCACCGCCCGCAGCCGCCGTTCGAGCGAGACGGTCGGGCGGATGTGGCTGATGTCGACGTCGGGCGGCTCGGTCAGCAGGTCGCCGAGGGCGGTGCCGAGCGCGTCGGGGTCGTAGACCGCGACCGCGGCCTCGACCGCGACCCGGCGCAGCTCCGGCGGCAGCGGCGCCGAGCGGTAGAGGTAGCCGCGCTGGGACTCGAAGCGCTCGGCCAGCTCGACGGAGGCGTCGCGGTAGCGCCGGTACTCGAGCATCCGCGCGATCAACTCCTCGACCGCCTCCTCCGGTTTCAGCTCGTCGAGGTCTTCCTCGGGGCTGGGGAGCATCAGCCGCGACTTCAGCTCCAGCAGGGCGGCGATGAGGACGAGGAACTCGGTCGCCACCTCCAGCTCCAGCTCGCCCTCGCGCTCAAGGTGCTCGACGTAGGCGACGACGACCTCGCCCAGCTGCAGGTCGAGGAGGCTGATCTCCTCGCGCAGGACGACCGCCATCAGCAGGTCGAACGGCCCGGCGAAAAGCTCGAGGTCTAGATCCAGATCGAGGTCGGCTATGGCCACCTGGAGGAGACTAGAGCGAGGCCCGGCCGAAGCCCATCCGCTCGCGGACGTCAGCCAACACCGGACCGGCCAAATTGCGCGCCTTCTCTGCGCCGGCGGCGAAGACTCGCTCCAGCTCCGCCTCGTCGGGGCGCAGCTCCGCGTAGCCCTCGCGCACGGGCGCCAGGTACTCGACGACGGCCTCGGCGACCGCCTTCTTGAAGTCGCCGTAGCCGGCGCCCTCGAACTCGCTTTCGATCTCCGCCTGGTCTGAGCCGCGGGCGACGGAGAGGATGTCGATCAGGTTGGTGATGCCGGGCTTCTCGGGGCTGCGTTCTATCTCGCGCCCGGAATCAGTGACAGCCGAGCCGAACTTCTTGCGGATCGCGTCGGGCTCCTCGAGCACCAGCACGGTCCCGTTCTGGGTGCCGCCGGTGGTCGACATCTTCCGCTCGGGCTCCTGCAGGTCCATGATCCGGGCCCCGACCTTGGGGACCAGCAGCTCCGGCACCACCAGCGTCTCGCCGAAGCGCTCGTTGAAGCGACGGGCGATCTCCCTCATCAGCTCGACGTGCTGGCGCTGGTCGTCGCCGACCGGGACCTCGGTGGCGCGGTAGGCGAGGACGTCGGCGGCCATCAGCACCGGGTAGTAGAAGAGCGCCGCCGAGGCCAGTTCGCGGTCCTTGCCGACCTTTTCCTTGAACTGGTGCATGCGGTTGAGGTCGCCGTGGGCGGTGACCGAGGAGAGCAGCCAGGTGAGTTCGGTGTGCTCACGGACGTCGGACTGGCGGAAAAGGATGCAGCGCTCGGGGTCGAGGCCGGCGGCGAGAAGGATCGCGGCGGTGTCGTAGATGCGCTCGCGCAGTTCGACCGGGTCGTAGGCGACCGAGATCGCGTGCAGGTCGACGATGCAGAAGATCGCCGGGTCGCCGCGGTCCTGCCCCTCGACGTACTGGCGGATCGCGCCGATGTAGTTGCCGAGGTGCTTGCGGCCGGTCGGCTGGATGCCGGAGAAGATGATCGGCTTCGACATGGGCCGCAGCCTATGCAGGCTCGGGCTCGGGCGCCTCGCGCTCGCGCTCGGCGCAATCCGCATCGCTGCCGTGGCCGCACTCCCCAGCCGTGGCGGAGCCGCGGGCCGGCACCGTCTCGACCCGGCGGCGCGGGTTCTGCACCCCGAGGCCGGCGACGATGCCGCCGAGGATCATCAGGATCCCGGCGATCGCGGTGCCGAGGCGGAAGGACGAGGTCGACGCCTCCTCGGCCGCCTGCACCACCCGGTCCGCCTCGGCGGCGTTGGTGCCGTTCGGCTCGGGCACCGCGAGCGGCTTTTCCTTCGCTTCGACGACGGCGGCGTCGGCACTCGCCGAGAGCGACGCCGAGCCGAGCTGGTCGTCGAGCTTGGCGCCGAAGTTGGCGGAGATGACGGCGCCGAGGACGGCGATCGCGAGCAGCCCGGCGACGCGGGAGACGCCGTTGTTGACGCCGGAGGCGATCCCGACCCGGTGTTCGTCGACCGAGTCGAGGACGGTCGCGGTCAGCGGCGCCACCGTCGCCGAGAGCCCGACGCCGAAGACGATCAGGCCCGGAAGGACGTCGACGAGGTAGTTCGAATCGACGTCGATCATCATCAGCATCAGCAGGCCGATGCCGCCGACGATCGGGCCCGCGGTCATCGGCAGCCGCGGCCCCGTGCCCGAGGCCATGCGGCCGAAGCGGGGCGAGAGGAAGAACATCAGGATCGAGATCGGGGTCGTCGCCAGCCCCGCCTCCAGGGGCGAGTAGCCGACCACCTGCTGCAGGTAGAGACCGACGAAGAAGAGGCCGCCGATCAGCCCCGCGTAGGTCGAGAAGGTGGTCAGGTTGGTGACCCAGAAGTTGCGGATGCGGAAGAGGCCGAGGGGCAGCATCGGGTGGCGGGCGGTCGCCTCGCGGAGGATGAAAAGGCCGAAGCAGAGGACGCCGATCGCCATCGAGCCCCAGACGAGCGGGTCCTCCCAGCCGCGCGCGGGCTGCTCGATCAGCGCGAAGGTCGGGGCGCCGAGGCCGATCGCCGAGAGGGCGATCCCGGCCCAGTCGATGCCGAGGAAGGCGTCCTCGTCGCGGCTCTCCTCGACCGAGTGCAGGGTCAGCGCGACGGTCGCGGCGATCAGCGGGATGTTGACCCAGAAGATCGCCCGCCAGGAGGTGAAGCCGATCAGGGCGCCACCGCCGGCCGGACCGATCACGGTCGCGATCCCGGTCCAGGCGGTCCACATCCCGACCGCCTTGCCGCGGGCCTCGCCCTCGAAGGTCGAGGCGACGATCGCCAGCGAGCCGGGGACCAGCAGCGCCCCGGTCACGCCCTGCAGCGCCCGCGCCGCGATCAGCAGCTCCTCGGTCATCGCGATCGCGCAGAGGACCGAGGTGACGCCGAACCCGACGAGGCCGATGACGAAGATACGCCGCCGCCCGAACTGGTCGCCGAGGCTGCCGCCGACGAGCAGCAGCGAGACCAGGGCCAGGGTGTAGGCCTCGACCACCCACTGCTGGCCGGCGAGGCCGACGTCGAGCCCGTCGCTGATCGCCGGCAGGGCGACGTTGACCACGGTGCTGTCGAGGAAGACGACCGTCGAGCCGAGGATCGTCGCGATCAGGGTCAAGCGCTGCGAGCGAGACACCCGGTGAGTGTATGGACCTCTCACCCTCGCCCATGCGTATTCACTGCATGAAGACGATCTCGGGATGGACGCTGTTGGCGGCGCTGCTGGTGCTCACCTGTTGCGCGAGCGCCGCGGGCAAGGGACTCGAGACGATGCCCGCCCGCGACGGCGTCGCGCCCGAGTGGTCTCCCTACCGCTACATGGCGATGGCCCCGCGCCATCCCCAGGCCGAGGGTCGGACGACGACGCTGGTGCGAATCAACCGGGAAGGCGGTGAGATCGACCGCTGGTGGTTCCTCCGCGGCAGCTGGATGACCCCGCCGCTCGCTTACGACCTCACGGGCGGCGGCCTCTCCGCCGACGGCAGCACCCTGGTCCTTGCCGCCTACCGCTACGCCTACCCGCGTCCGGACCGGTGGACCAGCCGCTTCGCGATCGTCGACACGCGGGAGGCGCAGGGGTACGACCCCGAAGAACCGCGGAAGGACAACCACCCCGTGCAGCGGTTCTCCCTCGAGGGCGATTTCCGGCTCGCCGCGGTCTCTCCCGATGGCGGCACCGTCTACCTCTACCGCCATCCGCGCCCGGGATACCCCGCGGTCAACGAGGTGCGCTCCTACGACGTCGCGAGCGGTCGCCTCGATCCGCTGCCGCTCTTCGACCCCTCGCGGCAGCGGCACCGGATCGAAGGCCTGCCGATAACCGCGATCGGCGACGCCGATGGCCGCTGGAGCTACACGCTCTTCGACGGAAACGGCGAGACGCCGTACCTGCAGGCGCTGGACACCAAGGCGGGACGAGTCGTCACCGTCGGCCTGCCGCAGATCGCCGAGCAACCGAACCCGTTCCTCCTCAACCTCAACCTGGGCACGGGCGGCAACAAGCTCTTCCTCACCTCCAGCTCGGCGGTGCAGGGGCAGCCGGGGACCGGGCCGTTGCTCTCGATCGACACCGACAGCTTCGCGGTGCGGCGGCTGGGCAGGAGCGCGATGGCCTTCGCCCGTACCCCGCGCCACCCCGGCAACCTGCTGGGCCGCTACAAGGTGATCGGCCACTCGCTCGCGGGCCGGCCGATCTCACTGCACCAGTCCGGCGACCCGAAGTGGAGCGGCGAGCTACTCGTCTTCGGCTGCATCCACGGCGACGAGTGCGCGGCAACCGGGATCGAACCGGTGTCGGCGCTGAGCGGCGGCTGCCCGGACCCGAGCGCCGACATCTACATGCTTCCCAACCTCGACCCAGACGGGGCGCTGGCGGGATCGCGGCTGAACGCCCGTGGCGTCGACCTCAACCGCAACTTCCCCTCGCAGTGGCAGCGAATCGGCGACCCGTGGAGCCCCCAGTACGCGGGGCCGCGCCCGTTCTCGGAGCCGGAAACGCGGCTCGCCGCGCAGGTGATCCGGGGCGTGCGGCCGGCGGCGACCATCTGGTTCCACCAGTACCGCGGCGAGCGCCCCTTCGTCCGCGCCTGGGGCCAGAGCCTCGAGGGCGCGCGGCACTTCGCTGCCCTGGCCCAGATGCCCTTCCGGGCGATGCGCTGGCCCGCCGGGACCGGTCCGAACTGGCAGAACCACAACTTTCGCGGCGCCGCCTTCGTCGTCGAGCTGCCGCGCGGAGAGATCGGCTCGAAGATGCGGGAACGGCTGAGCAAGGCAATCGTGCGGATGGGTCGATGGGTGCGAGAAGATTGAGATGTCCGAAAGGGGTGGCGCTTGGGAAGTGAGAGCGGTGCGAACGAGCAGACGCTCGTCCGCGAAGCCCAGGCCGGTTCGAGCGCGGCGATGGCCGAGCTCTACTCGCTGCACTGGCGGCGCGCCTACCGCGCCGCCTACCTCGTCGTGCACGACGCCGCCGCGGCCGAGGACGTCGCCCAGGACGCCTTCCTCGCCGCGGTCGACGCCCTCGACCGCTTCGACCGCCGCCGCCCCTTCGCCCCCTGGCTGCACCGGATCGTCGTCAACCGCGCGCTCGACTGGGCCCGGCGGGAGAGCTTGCGGCGGCGGGTCGCCCAGACCGAGTCGGTCTTCGAGCCGCTGCCCCCGCCCGAAGAGATCGGCGGCGAGATGATCGCGGCGCTGAAGGAACTGCCGGCTGAGCAGCGCGCCGTCGTCGTCCTCCGCCACCTGCTCGAGTACACGCCCGGAGAGATCGCCTCGATGCTGGACCTGCCGCGGGGAACGGTCAACTCCCGGCTGCGGCGCGGGCTGGACCGCCTGCGCGCGACGGCGGAGCCAGAAGCGATCGGGGAGGAGCGCCGATGAGCCGCCGCGACTCGCTCGGTGAGGCCCTGCGCGAGGTACCGATCCCAGTTCCTGAGGACGCCGAGGCGCGGGCGCGGCGCGTCGTCGAAGCCGCCTTTGCCGATCGCGAGCCCTCCGGCCAGGCCAGCCTCGAACGACGTCGGTCTCTTCCCCGCTTCGCACTTACCCTCGGCTTGGCAACGCTGTTGGCGGCTCTCGTCCTCTCGCCCGCCGGCGCCACGGTGCGCGACTGGGTCGACGACGTCTTCACGACGGCGACGCCGAAGCCCGAGCCGACGCTGGGCGGGATCCCCGGCGGCGGTCGGCTCCTGGTCCAGAGCGCGGCCGGTCCCTGGGTCGTGCAGCCGGACGGCTCGCGCCGCCTGCTCGGCGACTACGAAGAGGCGACCTGGTCCCCGCGCGGGCTCTTCGTCGCCGTCGCCAAAGGGCGGACGCTGAGCGCTGTCGAGCCCGACGGCACTCCGCACTGGTCGCTCACCGCGCCCGCCCGGGTCGCCGACCCGCGCTGGGCGTCCTTCGGCACCAGCATCGCCTATCGGTCCGGCCGCGACCTGCGGGTGGTCGCCGGCGACGGGACCGAGGACCGGATGGTCGCAGGCAGCAGCGCCTCGATCGCCCCGTCCTGGTCGCCGCTGGGGGACCCGACCCTCGCCTACGTCTCCGGGGCCGGAGCGCTACGGCTGGTCAACAGCGAGAGCCGTGTCGATCTCGCCGCGGCTCCCGCCTTGCCCTATGTCGCCGAGATCGAGTGGGGCGCCGAGGGGAAGGCGATCCTCGAAGCCTCGCGCCGAGCGCTGCGCCTGCGCGAGGTGGAGCCACGGAAGCTGCCGCCCCGGCCCTCGATCGAGGTCACCCGCCCTCTGCCGGTTCCGGCCGGGGCGACCGTGGTCGACGCCGCCCTCGCTCCCGACCGAGAGACCGTCGCCGCGGTCCTCACCAACTGGCGAGACCACGGCACCCGCAGCTCCGTCGTCGTCTACGGGCCCGGTAAGACGAAGCCGCGACGCTTGCTGACGGTCCCCGGCAGCCTCGGCGAAGTCGCCTGGTCCCCGGACGGACGCAAGCTCCTCATCGCCTGGCCCGCCGTTGATCAGTGGCTCTTCCTGCCCCTCGGCCGCGGCCGCGAAAGCGCGGTGGCGAACATCTCCCGCGCCTTCGCCCCGGGTGGACGAGCGGCCTCCTTCCCCCGCATCGAGGGGTGGTGCTGTCGCCGCTAGAGCTCGCGCAGCTGAGCCGCCGGGGTGAAGAAGTTGCGGTAGGCGAGCAGGGTGGCGACGAGGGCGGAGATCGAGACGCTGCCGAGCAGCGTGTAGAGGAGGATCAGTTGCAGGCGGACGGCGTCGGTGGGGCTGGCGCCGGCGAGCAGCATCCCGACCATCGTCCCCGGGAAGAAGATCAGGCCGGTGGTCTTGGTCGAGTCGACGAGGGCGATCATCCCCGAGCGCAGCGCCCGGCGGACGGTCGGAGCGGCGGCTTCGCGGGCGGTGGCGCCGAGCGCGAGCGTCGCCTCGATCCGCGCCCGCGCGTCGGCCATCTCGTCGCCAAGCCGGTTGAGGGCGACCGCGCTCGCGGTCATCGCGTTGCCGATCACCATGCCGCCGACAGGGACCAGGTAGCGCGGGGTCGGGTCGAAGATCCCGAGCGCGACGACGAGGCCGAGGGTGCTTGCGCCGGCCAGGGCCAGGGCGATCAGGAGCGGCCCGAAGGAGTCGGGGACCTTGTCGGCGCGGTGGCGGGCCGTGATCGCGCCGAAGAAGACCATCACCGCCAGCAGCGTCAGCACCAGCCAGATCGTGTCGGCCTCGAAGATCAGCTTGATCGCGTAGCCGACCAGGGTCAGCTGGACGATCGAGCGGGCGGTGGCGACGACGATGTCGCGCTCGAGGTCGGCGCGCTGCCAGCGCGAGATCGCCGCCGCCAGCGCCACGAGGACGAGCGAGGCGGCTACCTGCCAGAGCTCGACGTGGATCGAGGTCGTGCTCACGCCGGCATCTCCACGACGCGATCGCCGAGACGGCGCGCCTGCTCGGGGTCGTGGCTGACCAGCACCAGGGAGAGGCCGGACTCGTTTCGCAGTTGCGCCAGCGTCGCCTCGACGGCGTCGCGGGCGGCGTGGTCGAGCGCCGAGGTCGGCTCGTCGAGCAGGAGGACGGTGGGGCGCTGGGACAGCGCCCGTGCCAGCATCGCCCGCTGCTGCTCGCCGACCGAGAGCTTGGCGACGTCGCGCTCGGCGAAGCTCGGGTCGAGCCCGGCCCGCGCCAGCGTCTCTTCGACGTCGAGCTCCTCGCCGGCCAGCTCCGCCGCGTAGCGGAGGTTCGACTCGACGGTGCCCTCGAGCAGGGCCGGCAGCTGCGGCACCAGAGAGACCTCGCGCCGCAGCGCCAGCGGCTCGTAGTCGGTGAGCGGGCGGCCGCGGTAGGTGATCTCACCCCGATCGGGGTCGGCAAGCCGGTTCAGCAGCCGCAGCAGCGTCGACTTGCCGGCGCCGGAGGGACCGACGATCGCCGTCGCGCCCTCGGGAATCGCGGTGCTGAAGGAGTCGAGGACGGGGCGCCCGCCGCGGTCGAGACCAACTTCTCGCAGCTCGAAGAGCACCGGACGCAAGATAGTTGCCGAACCGCGCGGCTTATGTAGGAAGGGCGAGTTCGGCTGAAAGAATCTGGGTAGAGGAACCTGCGTATGGCGAGAGCGATTTGGAGTGGAACCATCAGCTTCGGGCTACTGAACGTGCCCGTGCGCCTTTACAGCGCCGTCGCCCGCCGCAACATCGCCCTGCGGGAGATCCGCGAGTCCGACAGCGCCCGGATCAAACACCGCCGCGTCGCCGAAGGGACCGACGAGGAGGTCCCCTACGAGAACATCGTCAAGGCCTACGAGCTCTCCCCCGGCCAGTACGTGCCGCTGGGCAAAGAGGAGATGGCCGCGCTGGCGCCGGAGAAGACGCGGGCGATCGACGTCCAGGACTTCGTCGACATCGAGGAAATCGACCCGATGTACTTCGACAGCCCCTACTACCTCGGCCCCGCCGACGGCGCCGAGAAGGCCTACTCGCTGCTCGCCGCGGCGATGGAAAGCAGCGGCAAGGCGGCGATCTCCCGCTTCGTCTTCCGCAACAAAGAGCACCTGGCGGCGCTGCGCGCTTCCGACGGCGTCCTGACGCTGACGACGATGCGCTTCCACGACGAGGTCGTGCCACCCGGCGAGCTCGACGTGCTGCCGGACAAAAAGCCGAAGGTGGCCAAACGCGAGCGCGAGATGGCCGAGCAGCTGATCGCCTCGCTGAGCACGGAATTCGAGCCGGACCAGTACCGCGACGAGTACCGCGAGCAGCTGCTGGCGCTGATCGAAAAGAAGGCCGAAGGCAAAGAGATCGTCGCGCCCGAAGCCGAGGAACCGAAAGCCACCAAAGCCCCCGATCTGATGGCGGCGCTAGAGGAAAGCATCGCCGCGGTCAAAGGCGACGGCAGCGAAAAACCGGCCAAAGCGAAAGCGAAGGCCGAATCCTCGAAGAAGAGCAAAGCGAAAGCGAAAAGCTCCTCCGGCTCGAAGTCCAAAGCCAAAGCCTCCAAATAGGCTCCTAAGCCGTGGGCGAGACGCGGCTAGTCGAGGTCGATGGCAAGGAGCTGAAGCTCAGCAACCTCGACAAGGTGCTCTACCCGAAGACGGGGTTCACCAAGGGCGAGATGGTCGACTACTACGCCAAAGTGGCGCCGGCGATCGTCCCCCACCTGAGCGGCCGCGCGGTGACGCTGCGGCGCTTCCCGGAAGGCGTCGAGGACCTCGATTCCGCCTTCTTCGAGAAGCGCTGCCCGAAGCACCGGCCGAAATGGGTGAAGACGGCGAAAGTCCAGGCGGGGCCGCGGGCCGGGGTGATCGAGTTCTGCGTCTGCGACAGTCTGCCGACGCTGGTCTGGATGGCGCAGCTGGCGGCGCTCGAGCTGCACCCGTCCCTTTCCAAGAGCCGGGCGCCGAAA
The DNA here is from genome assembly GCA_035764545.1 of Solirubrobacterales bacterium. GTDB lineage: Bacteria > Actinomycetota > Thermoleophilia > Solirubrobacterales > 70-9 > VAYN01. Next base: position 13,189 of record DASTYZ010000018.1, read on the forward strand.
CGACCGACCGTCGTCGCCTTCGACCTCGACCCAGGGCCGCCCGCCGACGTCGTCGACTGCTCGCGGGTGGCGCTGCGCCTCCGCGAGGTGCTGTCTCAGCTGAAGCTCGAGTCCTTCGTCAAGACTTCCGGCTCGAAGGGGATGCAGCTCTACGTCCCCCTCAACACCAAGACCTCCTATGAGGAGACCCGCCCCTTCGCCCAGGCCCTGGCGCAGCTGATCGCCAAACAGGACCCCGAGAACATCCTCGCGAAAATGGGCAAAAAGACCGACCGCAGCGGCAAGGTCTTCATCGATTGGTACCAGAACAACGAACGCAAAACCACGATCTCCGTCTACTCGCTGCGAGCCCGCGAACACCCCACCTGCTCGACGCCGGTGACCTGGGACGAGGTCGAAGCGGTGGCGGATTCAGGTGACGGCTCGAAGCTCGTCTTCGAGGCGGCCGACGTCTTGGAGCGAATCGAGCAGCATGGCGACCTCTTCGCACCGGTGCTGGAGCTCGAGCAGGAGCTGCCGCAGCTGTAACCGCTTGACCTAGGTCGATTGATGTGTGAGGTTCGAGTGAAGATGGCGACTCTGCTGCTCTCACTGGACGGATGGGCCGACCTCGCCGTGATCGTGACCGGCCTCGGCGTTCTGTTCCTCTTTTACCAAGTGCGGCAGGCGCGCCGGGACAGCGAAGTCGAGCTGGTGAGTGGGATGACGACGATGATGCTCGAGATTGACCGAGCGTTGATCGAATACCCGGAGATGCGCCAATACATCGGCGGCGGCAAGGCGCTGCCGAAGAGCGATGAGACAGAGCAGGAGCGGGAGCGAGCGCTAGCGGTGCTCACCACGCTGGCGAATGTCCTCGACCATGTCGTCTTCCACCTCGGGTACATGAATGAGAAAAGCCAGCGGGCCTGGAGCGCCTACATCATCGAGACCCACACAAAGAGCCCAGTGCTCCGCGATCTACTCAAAGAACACCCCGAGTGGTGGCCCGGCCTCCAGGGCCACATCTCCGCTTAAAGCTGCTGGCGCACGACCGGCTGCCGCGTGGCCTTGACCTCGTCGAGGCGGCGGACGGGGGTCGTATAGGGGGCGCTTTTGGCCTTCTCGGGGTCCGTCTCGGCCTCGGCGAGGATCTTCTCGATCGCGTCGGCGAAGGCGTCTAGGGACTCTTTGGCCTCCGTCTCGGTCGGCTCGACCATCAGCGCCTCGTCGACGAGGAGCGGGAAGTAGACGGTCGGCGGGTGGAAGCCGAAGTCGAGCAGGCGCTTGGCGAGGTCGAGGGTGGCGAGGCCGAGGTCGCGCTTCATCGGCTTGCCGGAGAGGACGAACTCGTGCATGCAGTGGCGGTCGAAGGCAATCGGTAGGCGCTCGCCGGCGCGGCCCTCGGCGAGGCGCGCCTTCAGGTAGTTGGCGTTGAGGACGGCGGTCTCCGAGGCCTCGGTGAGGCCGTCGCCGCCGAGGCTGAGGATGTAGGCGAGGGAGCGGACGAAGACGCCGAAGTTGCCCTGGAAGCCGCGCAGGCGGCCAATCGACCGCGGCCGCTCGAAGTCGAGGTCGAAGCGCGGACCGTGGCCGTTAGAGCCCTCGAGGCGGACGACCTGCGGCCGCGGCAGGAAGGGCTCGATCCGGTCGGAGACCGCGATCGGGCCGGCGCCGGGACCGCCGCCGCCGTGTGGCTGACTGAAGGACTTGTGGAGGTTGACGTGGACGATGTCGAAGCCCATGTCGCCCGGGCGCGATTTTCCCATCACCGCATTGAGGTTGGCGCCGTCGTAGTAGAGCGTCCCCCCCGCCTCGTGGATCAGCGAGGCGATCTCGGCGATGTTTTCGTCGAAGACGCCGAGCGTGTTCGGGTTGGTCAGCATCAGGCAGGCGACCTCGCCCTCGTTCTCGGCCAGCTTCGCCCGCAGGTCGTCCATCTCGACGCCGCCGCGCTCGTCGGTTGTGACTTTGACCACCTCGAAGCCGGCCATCGTCACCGAGGCCGGGTTGGTCCCATGCGAGGTGTCAGGGGCAAGCACCTTGGTCCGCCGTTCGCCGCGATCGGCGTGGTAGGCGCGGGTTAGGAGCAGGCCGGCGAGCTCGCCGTGGGAGCCGGCGCTCGGCTGCAGGCTGACGTGGGGCAGGCCGCAGATCTCGCTGAGGGACTCCTGCAGCAGCCACATCAGCTCCAGCGCACCCTGGGCCCGGCGCGGGTCCTGAGCCGGGTGCAGGCGAGCGTGGCCGGGCAGCGCCGCGACCCGCTCGTTGAGGCGCGGGTTGTGCTTCATCGTGCAGGAGCCGAGCGGGTAGAAGCCCGAGTCGAGGTCGAAGTTGCGCCGCGAGAGGCGGTTGTAGTGGCGGACGATCTCCGGCTCGGCGATCTCCGGCAGCCGCGGCGGCTCGGCGCGCAGCAGGTTCTCCGGGATCAGCTCGGCGAGCGGCTTCTCCGGGACTTCGGCGGCAGGGAGCGCCGCGGCGCGGCGTCCTGACTTCGACTTCTCGTAAATCGTCTCGGCGCGTTCGGCCTGCATCGGGGTCTCGGTAAGAGCCATCAGGCAACGACCCCCTCGCGCTCGGCAGCGACGGCGGCGCCGAGCGCGTCGGCGAGCTCGTCGATCTGGGCCTTCGTACGCCGCTCGGTGATCGCGACCAGCAAGCCGTCCTCGTACTCGTCGTACTCGCGGCCGAGGGGATAGCCGGCGGCGATGCCGCGCTCGGCGACGCGATCGAGGACCTTCTCTACGGGCGCCTCGAGGCGCACCGCGAACTCGCGCGCCACAGGCGCCTCGTGCAGGAGCTCGACGCCGCTCACACCCGCGAGCCGCTCGCGCGCGTAGGCGGTCCGCTGGACCAGCAGCTCGCCGAGCTCGCGGAAGCCCTCGCGGCCGAGCCAGGCGAGGTGGATCATCGCCCCGAGCGCGTTCAGCGCCTGCGCCGTGCAGATGTTGTTGGTCGCTTTCTCGCGGCGGATGTGCTGCTCGCGCGTCTGCAGGGCCATGCGAAAGGCCTGCTTGCCGTGGCTGTCGACCGAGACGCCGATGATGCGGCCCGGCATGTGGCGAACGTACTCGTTCTTGCAGGCA
>DASTYZ010000019.1:0-30316 GCA_035764545.1 Solirubrobacterales bacterium
CGTGAGGATCACCGCGGCGCCTCCGCCCTGGGCGGCGAAGCCCTGCGCGGGATCCATCTTGATGATGCGGCTGCCCATCGTCTTGATGATCCGCCAGCCGCCGACGTAGGTCCCGAGCGCGATCGCCGTCGCTGCGGAGACCACGACCCAGGCGGGGATGTCGTCGTCGGCGCTCAGGTTGCCGTTGGCCACCAGCGCCAGGAACAGGATCCCCATCGTCTTCTGGGCGTCGTTGGTGCCGTGCGAGAGCGAGAACAGGCTGCCGGTGATGATCTGCCCGAGCCGGTATCCGCGTGAGACCGTGCTCGGCCGCAATCGCCCCACGATCCTGTAGGTGACGAGGATCCCGACGCCCGCGACGATGAAGGCCAGCACGGGGGCCATCAGCGCCGGGATGGCGACCTTCTCGATCAGGCCCTCGCCGAGCACGGCCTCGGCGCCCTCGGCGGCGAACGCAGCGCCGACGACGCCGCCGATCAGCGCGTGCGAGGAACTCGAGGGCAGCCCGAAGTACCAGGTGATCAGGTTCCAGGCGATCGCCCCGATCAGGCCGGCGAAGACGATCGTCGGGGTGATGATTTCGGCGTCGACCACGTCCTTGGCGACGGTGGCGGCGACGCTGATCGAGATGAAGGCACCGACGAAGTTGAGGATGGCGGCAAACCCGATCGCCACCGAGGGCCGCGCCGCCCCGGTCGAGATCGAGGTGGCGACGACGTTTGCCGTGTCGTGAAAGCCGTTGGTGAAGTCGAACGCCAGCGCAGTGCCGATGACGAGGATGAGGATAATTTCCGAGTTCATCGAGACGTGGCGACGTAAGAGGCCGTCACGAGTTCTTGATGACGATGCCCTCGATGATCTGAGCCGCGGTCTCGGTCGCGTCGATCGCCTCCTCGAGCACCGCGAACATGTCCTTCCAGCGGATCACGACCATCGGGTCGATCCCGTTCGAGAAGAGCGAGGCGACGGCGTCGCGGGAGATCCGATCGCCGTCGTTCTCGAGCCGGTGGATCTCGATCCAGTACTTGTCGAGGTCCTTGAACGAGGGCAGTTTCTCCAGCCCCATCGCCAGCTGCTCGCAGGAGGCGACGAGCACTTTCGTCAGCGCCTGCGCCTGCTCCATCGGCGCCTCGATCTTGTAGAGGCCGAGGAAGTCCGCCGCCTCCTCGGTGAAATCGACGATGTCGTCCATCTGCGTCGCCAGCGCGTAGATGTCCTCGCGGTCGATCGGGGTGACGAAGGTCGTGTTCAGCCGTTTGATGATCTCGTGGGTGATCTGGTCACCCTCCTGCTCGGCGATCACGATCTCCCGCGAGAGCCCTTCGCTCTCAGGCCAGGTGTGCATCATCTCGTCGAGCAGCTTGGCCGCGCGAACGGAGTTCTGACCGGCCTGGATGAAGAGGTCGAAGAAGGTCCTGTCGCGAGGAAGAAGCGAGAAGCGCGCCACTGCGGCGCATCCTAGTGACGCGACCGGTTCTAGTGGCGCGAGACGACCGGAGTTTCCGCAGTCGGCGGCCCCGCGAGGTGCTCCGCGGCACGTGCGGAGTGTCTTGCCATCAGCTCCTCCTGGGCGCTGCGGACTTCGCCATCCGGCCGGCGTCGCTCCCAGCCCCCGTCTGAGTCCAGCTCCCAGGAGTTGGCGTTGTCGGCGAAGCAGCGCTCGAGCACGTCGAGCAGCTCCGCCTTCAGGGCGGCATCGTCGACCGGCGCCAGCAGCTCGACGCGGCTGTCGAGATTGCGCGGCATCAGGTCGGCAGAGCCCATCAGGACCCGGGTCTCCTCGCCGCGGCGGAAGACGTAGAGGCGCGAGTGCTCGAGGAAGCGGCCGACGATCGAACGCACGGTGATGTTCTCCGAGATCCCCTCCACCCCGGGCCGCAGGCAGCAGATCCCGCGCACGTTGATGTCGACCCGCACCCCCGCCCGCGAGGCCTCGTAGAGCGCCTGGATGCAGCGGGCATCGACCAGCGAGTTCATCTTCAGCGCGATCCGCGCCTCTTCGCCCGCTTCATGGGCCTCGGCGGTGCGTTCGATCTCTTCGACGATCTGGTCCCGCATCGTCGTCGGCGCGACCATCACCTTGCGGTACTCGGCCGGGCGGCCGTAGCCGGTGAGGAAGTTGAACATCTCGGCGACGTCGGCACCGAGGTCGGGATCGGCGGTGAAGAGGCCGAGGTCGGTGTAGAGCCGGGCGGTCTTGGCGTTGTAGTTGCCGGTGCCGACGTGGACGTACTCGCGCACCTGCTCGCCCTCGCGGCGGGCGACGAGGATCGCCTTCACATGCGTCTTCAGGCCGGGGATGCCGTAGACGACGTGGACGCCTGCCTCCTCCAGGGACTTCGCCCAGTGGATGTTGGCCTCCTCGTCGAAACGGGCTTTCAACTCGACCATGCAGACCGCCTGCTTGCCGCGTTCAGAAGCGCGGATCAGCGCCGGCACCAGCGGCGAGTCGTCGCTGGTCCGGTACACGGTCTGCTTGATCGCCAGCACGTCGGGGTCGGCAACCGCCTGGGCGACGAAGCGTTCGACCGAGTTGGTGAAGGAGTCGTAGGGATGGTGGACGAGGATGTCGCGCTGGCTGATCTCGGCGAACATGTCGACCGCCTCGTCGTCGTCACCCTGCAGGCGCGGCTGGGTGACCGAGGACCAGGGCGGGTAGCGCAGCTCGGCGTGGCCGGGGACGTCGGCGATCGCGTCGAGGTCGGCGAGATCGAGCAACCCCTCGATGTCATAGACCTCGCGGTCTTCGAGCCGCAGCGCCTCGACCAGCTGCGCCCGCAGCTTCGGGTTCATCTCCGACTCGACCTCGAGCCGCACGACCTCGCCGAAGCGGCGGCGGCGGATCTCGTCCTGGACCGCCTGCAGGAGGTCGTCGGCCTCGTCGGAGACGGTGAAGTCGGCGTCGCGGGTGACCCGGAAGTAGCCGTGGTCGATCACCTCGATCCCCGGGAAGAGCGCGTCGAGGTTGGCGGCGATCACCTCCTCTAGCGGAACGAAGGTAAGGCCGCCCTCGCCCAGTGGCAGGAAGCGGCCGAGCAGCTCCTTCGGGACCTTGACCCGGGCGATGATCTCGTTGCCGGTGTCGCTGTCGCGCAGCAGCACGCCGAGGCTGAGCGAGAGGTTGGAGATATACGGGAAGGGACGGCCGAGCCCGATCACCAGCGGCGTCAGCGCCGGGAAGACCTGCTGTTTGAAGCGGTCGTCGATCTCCCGCCGCTCCTCGTCGGTGGCCGTGTCCAGGGTGACGATGCGGAAGCCCTGCTCTTCCAGCGCCGGTTGCAGGTTGCCGCCGAAGGCGTGGCAGAGGCGGTCGTCGAGCTCCAGCACCCGCCGCTGGATCGCGTCGATCTGCTCGGTCGGGGTGAGCCCGTCGGGGCCACGGGCTTCGATCCCGGCGTCGAGCTGGTCGAAGAGGCCGGCGACCCGGACCATGAAGAACTCATCGAGGTTGTTGGCGTAGATGGCGCAGAAGCGGACCCGCTCCAGCAGCGGCACCTCGGGGTCCTCCGCGAGTTCGAGAACCCGCTGGTTGAAGTCGAGCCAGGAGAGCTCGCGGTTGAAGTAGAGAGCGGGATCGTCGATGCCACCATCGTACTGAGGGGCACCCGGCTGATCGCCGGGCTCAGGCGGCACGGGCGAGGGTCTGCGAGCGCGCCGCGGCGGCGCCGTCGAGGGCGCGCCGGTAACCGGCGGCAAGCTGGCCCATCGAGCGCTCCCAGGAGCGCTTGCGGGCGGCGCGGACCCCAGCCTCGCCAAGCTGGCGGCGCAGCGCCGGATCGGAAGCGAGTTGCAGCAGCGTCCCGGCCAGGTGGTCTGCGTCCGGGCGGCAGAGGAGGCCGGTGTGGCGGTTCTCGATCAGCGCCGCCGGCCCGCCTTCGGCGACGGCGACGACCGGCAGGCCGCTGGCGGCCGCCTCGAGGATGACCTGGCCGTAGGTGTCGGTGCTGCTGCAGAAGAGGAAAGCGTCGGCGCTGGCGTAGGCGCGCGGCAGGTCCTCGCCGGCGAGCCAGCCGAGGAAGGTGGCGCGGTCGCCGAGCCGCTCCCGCAGCTCGCCTTCCTCGGGGCCACCGCCGGCGAGCAGCAGGTGGAGGCGCGGGTCGGCGGCGTGGGCGCGGAGGAAGGTCTCGGCCAGCAGGTCGACTCCCTTCTCGCGGGTGAGGCGGCCGGAGTAGAGGACCTTGATCTCGCCGGGGAAGGCGTCGCGGTCGGCCTTGGCCGGATCGAAACGCTCGACGTCGACGCCTCGCTCCCAGCGCCCGACCCGCCCCGGTTCGGCGCCGAGGGCGATCACCGAAGAGTCGGCGGAGGGGCTCGGGGAGAGAACCGCGGCGGGGGCCGAGTAGAAGGCACCGAGGCCGGCGCGGGTCAGCGCCTCCAGCGCCCCGTCGCGGCTGCGCATGCCGGCATAGGTGGCGATCTCGGTGTGGTAGCTGGCGAGCAACGGCACGCCGGTGATCCGGCTCATCAGCGTCGCGGCGATCCCGGCCGGCCCGGGGGCGGTGACATGGACGAGGTCATAGGAGCCCTCGGCCAGCGTCTCGACCAAGTCGGGCAAGCCGGGGACGCCGAGGGTCATCCCCTCGTAGAAGGGAATCTCCAGCTCGGCTGCTGACGGCAGCCGGCGGTCGACGCCGGGGTCGGTGCCGACGATGTCGACGTCGAAGCCGGGGACCCCGCGCTCGCGAATCTGTTCGATCGTGTGGGTGACGCCATGCATCGAGCCGATCCCGTCGGCGATCACCGCCACCCGCTGCCGCTCACCACGCCGATCCCGCAACTTCGCTTTCTCGGCACCGAGAAAGGCAGTCGCCGGCGCATAGGGAACCGCCGGCACCAGCGCCTCGAAGAGCCCGGTGACGGCGCCGGGAAAGTCGCCGTCGGCAACGGCCTTCTCCCCACCGTCAATCGCCTTACGCAACCCTCGTTCGTGCCTGCGCCGAGCGCGCCGGTAGAGATCAGCATGGGAGAAGTCATCTGCCTGCAGGTAGGCGATCAGCTCGGGGCCGCGAAGGTCGAGCCCAACCCCATCGAGCCAAGCCTCCAACAACGCCCGAGCATCCTCAGGCCCAACATCAGCTGCGATCTTCCCCTCGCGGGCAGCCCCCTCCCGAATCACCCGTTCGGCCATCTTCAGCACAGCCCCCGGATCCGGACCAGCAGATCCGCTCGTGGGGTGGGAGGGGACCCCCTCCCCGGACCCTCCCCGCTGTTGTCCGGGGAGGGGGTCCCCTCCCTCCCTCCACGCCAACGCCCGCGTAGCCAAAGCCATCGCCGCATGAGCCCACTTAGCAGCGCTGCCCTGTTCCCCCCGCGCTTCAGCGTCCCCCCGCCGCAGGTGAGCAAGAAACTCTTCCGGCGTCGCGGCCGCGGGCACCTCCGTGAAGGTGCGGCCGATGTCGACGCCGGCATGGTCGTCGGAACCGCCGATGCCGGTGCCGCCGTGCGTCTCGATATAGACAGCGGCGGGCATGTTCAGCTCGGCGGCCCGAGAGCCGTTGCGGACCTCCCAGACAGGGAAGAGTTCCGCCAATCGCCGCCGGTGGCGCCGGGTCAGCGGCGCGGCGACGTTGAAGAAGGGATGCGCCAGGGCGCAGGCGATCCCGTTGTCGTGGAGGTATGCGGCGCAGGCTTCGACATCGCCGGAATGCGCCTGCAGCCAATCGTGGTCTCCGGGGGTGATCCCGTAACAGAGGACGTGAACCGCCTGGGGCTCGCCGGCGAAGCGGGCGGTCAGCTCCTCGGAGACGAAGCAGTCGGGGCGATCGGCGAGCTCGAGGCAGCCGTCGATCGTGTCGTGGTCGGTGATCGTGACGAAGTCCATCCCCCGTCGCTTGGCCAGCTCGTAGACCTCCTCAGGCGGCGTCGCGCACTCCGGCAGCCCCAGCGAACGCTGGACGCCCAGCTTCGAGAAATGCGACGCGGTCGAGTGGCAATGCATGTCAACGCGGGAAGTCATCGGTGCTCTCCCTCTCTCAATCTCTGTTGTCACCGACAGAGTTCGCTACGAGCGGGCGAAAGATGTAAAAAGGCAGAGAACGGGGGAGAACTCGCGCGCGCCAAAGCTTGTTTTAGGCGTGCCTGCCCGCTCGCATAACCTGATCCGTGCACTAGTCGGCACTGGCCTCACGGTCGCCGTCATGGCCGCTGCCGCCGCACCCATCCCTGAGGTCCTACCAGCGGTCGCCGTCGGACAGGCAGCTATCTACCGTTTGGAGGTGGCGCTGCTGATCTTCTATGGCCTCCTTCTGCTGATAACCCCAGCCGTCTCCGGCCTATCGCAGGGGCGACTGCCAATCGAGATTTCCACTCGAGGAGCAAAGTTCGCGGAAGGCACCGATTTGTCGGCAGCTTTGGCTGAGATGAGATTTGAGGAGCTGGAGAAAGCAGTAAACGGCCTCGACGAGGGCCTTCTGACTGCGGACCTCGAAATCAAACAGTTGAAGGAAGCCAGCAGAAGTGACAACACGCAACCGGAGGTAAATTCGGAGCGATGACGGAGCAAGAAGAGAGGGACCTGGCTCGGCGACTCGCCGACGGCTCTGAAATTTTCGACTTCGATCTGGCCCTAGAGCTGGTCAAATCGAACCTAGCAGGGGCCGAAAAGCTAATTCGCAATCGGGAAGAGACCAAGAGGTGGTCCGAAGAATTTGCTCGCGCCCGTGAACGACGACGTCAGGCTTTCATCGAAGAATTCGGCTACGCCCCTCCCCGGGCCAGCTAAGCCGCGACCCGCTCGGGCTCGCCGTCGAGGCTGCCGTTGAGGAGGTCGAGGATGACTCCCTCGCGGAGGCCGCCCTTGCCGATCTGAAGGGGCTGGCCAAGGAGGTCGGAGAGCTTCTCGAGGAGGAGGACGCCGGTGGGCAGGATGCGGACGCGGGTGGGGTCGAGCTCGAAGCGGCGGCCGACGTCGGCGGCGGGGTCGCCGCAGAGGACGCGGATGCCGCGCTCGAGGGTCTCGTACTCGAGGACGGCGCCGACGAGGCGGCGGAGTGAGGTGGCCGAGCCGCCGACGGCGACGGCCTGAGCGGGGCGCTCGATCTCGACGCCCTCGAAGATGTCCTCGATGCGGTCGCGGGCGCGGCGGATCTCCGCCGCCGAGGGTGGGTCGCCGGAGAGCAGCTCCTCGGCGAGGTTGCCGGAGCCGACCGGCCAGGAGCGCACGCTCTGGACGCCGTCGGGGACGGTGCCGAGGATCACCTCGGTCGAGCCGCCGCCGATGTCGACGACACCGACCAGCCCGTCGGGGGCGTGGCCGAGCGTCTTCGTCGCGCCGATGAAAGAGAGCCGCCCCTCCTCCTCCTCGGGCAGGACCTCGATCGGGACGCCGGCGGCGGCGCCAACCGCCTCCGCCACCTCCTCGCAGTTGCCCGCGTCGCGCACCGCGGCGGTGGCGACGGCACGAATCTCGGTCGCCCCCATCTCCTTTGCCAAACGCACCTGCGTAGCGACGACCTCGCCGACTTCCTCGACTTTCTCCGCCGAGATCCGCCCCTTCTTATCCACGGCCTTGCCGATCCGCGTATAAGCCCGCTGCTCCATCACCTTTTTCAGCTGCCCATCCACGGGCTCCGCCACGAGAAGCCGCGTCGTGTTCGAACCGATATCTATCGCCGCACAAAGAGTCACAGGCCCCACATCTTCCCAGCGGGACCGGATCTCAAGCGCTACGAGGGGTGCGACGCGTCCTCGAACTCCCGGAACAACCCCGTGACGACAAACGCCACCTGCTCACCGATGTCAACGGCGTTATCCGCCACCCGCTCGATCGCCCGCGCCGACAACAGCATCGTCATCGCCCACTCCCGCTTGTCGGTCTCGTCACCGATCTCCAGCGCCAGGTGGAAGCACTCGCGGTTGAGCTCGTCGACGACATCGTCGCGCCGGACCAGGTCCCGCGCCATCGCGACGTCGCGCTCTTCGAAGGAACGCTTCGCCTGCGCGATCACCGTTTTCGTATGCGCGCCCATCTTCAGGATCAGATCGACCATCCGCGGGTCCGCCGGCGCATAGTTGCCGGTCAGCGGGATCACCTTGCAGACGTTGACGCACTGGTCGCCCATCCGCTCGATCCCCTTCAGCACGTGCAGCAGCGCCGAGATCAGCCGCAGGTCGGTCGCCACCGGTGACTGCGTCGCCAGCAGCGTGATCAGGCTCTGGTGCACCTCGAGGTAGCGCCCGTCGATGCGGTCGTCGTCGGCGATCACGACCTGGGCCAGCTCGACGTCCTGGTTCTCGACCGCTTCCATCGTCCGCGCCAGCGCCGCCGCCACCAGGTCGAGGCCGCCGAGCGCGCTCGCCTCGAGGTTCTCGAGTTCCTCCTGGTAGTGAACACGCACGCTCTCGGGCATCAGCCGACCTTCCCGGAGACGTAGTCCTCGGTGCGTTTGTCGGCGGGGTTGGTGAAGACCTTCTCGGTCGCGTCGTACTCGACCAGCCGGCCCCAGCGGTTGTGCTCCTGGGCGTCGAGCTCGACCATCAGGAACGCGGTCCGGTCCGAGACCCGCGCCGCCTGCTGCATGTTGTGAGTGACGATGACGATCGAGTACTGCTCTTTCAGCTCGATCATCAGATCCTCGATTTTCCCCGTCGAGATCGGGTCCAGGGCCGAGCAGGGCTCGTCCATCAGGATCACGTCGGGTTCGACCGCGATGCAGCGGGCGATGCAGAGCCGCTGCTGCTGGCCGCCGGAGAGGCCGAAGGCGTTGTCTTTGAGCCGGTCCTTGACCTCGTCCCAGAGCGCCGCCCCGCGCAGCGCTTTCTCGATCGTCTCGTCGAGGCCCTGCTTGCGGCCGAGGACCCGCGGCCCGAAGGCGATGTTGTCGTAGATCGACTTCGGGAACGGGTTCGGTTTCTGGAAGACCATCCCGATCAGCTTGCGCACCTGGACGGGGTCGACGTTCGGCCCGTAGAGGTCCTCGCCGTGGTAGAGCAGCTCCCCCTGCACTTCGGCCGTGGGGATCAGGTCGTTCATCCGGTTGAGACAGCGCAGCAGCGTGCTCTTGCCGCAGCCGGAGGGACCGATCAGCGCGGTGACCTCCTTGTGGCCGATCTCCATCGAGATGTCCTTGACCGCGGCGACGCCGCTGTAGAGGACGTCGATGCCGTTCAGCTCGAAGACCTTCTCCTGGATCTGAGGGGCCGCCGCCTGTTGGAACTCGGGCCGAACCGAGATCTTCGGCGTCTGCTCTTTCAACACCACTACCACCTTTGCTCGTAGCGATTTCGCAGCCAGATCGCGAAGGAGTTCATCGCGAGCAAGACCACCAACATGACGAGGATTCCCGCAGCGGCCAGGGCCTGGAACTCCTCCTGGGGGCGCAGCGCGTAGTTGAAGATCTGCACCGGCATCGCCGAGTAGCCGTCGGTCCCGAACGGGGTCGGGTCAAAGGTGACAAAGACGGTGGCGCCGACCAGGAGCAGCGGCGCCGTCTCCCCCAGCGCCCGCGAGACCGCAAGGATGACGCCGGTGGCGATGCCCGGGATCGAGGCGGGCAGGACCTGGGTGCGGATCGTCTGCCACTGCGTCGCGCCGAGCGCCAGCGAGCCCTGCCGGATCGAGTCCGGGACCGCCCGCAATGCCTCCCGCGAGGCGATGATCACCATCGGCAGCACCAGCAGCGCCAGGGTCAGCGAGCCGGCGGCGAGGATGAAGCCGAGGTCGAGCGGCCCGCGGACGATGAAGGCGAGGCCGAGGATGCCGTAGATGATCGACGGCACCGCCGCCAGGTTCTGGATGTTGATCTCGACCAGCCGGTTCCACCAGCGCGAGTTGTCGGCGTACTCCTCGAGGTAGATCGCGGCGCCGATCCCGACCGGGACGACGAAGAGGATCACCCCGGCAACCAGCTGCAGCGAGCCGATGATCGCCGGCCGGTACCCCGCTTTCTCGGGGAAAGCGGTCGAGGGCGGGTTGGTGAGGAGGTCGAGGCTGAGGGCCGAGGAGCCTTTGGCGAAGGCCTGGATCAGCAGCGCCAGCAGGCCGGCGAGGGCAATCCCCACCGCGAGCAGGAGCAGGCCGGCGAAGACGGTGTTGCGGATGACGTCGCCGCGGGGCTGGCTGCGCAGCATCGCCTCGGTCGTCGCCCGGGCGCCGGCGACGGCGAGCCGGTTGCGGGGGGCGCTCGCCTGGCCGGCCTCCATCACTCGTAGACCTCGCGGTAGCGGCGGACGAGGCGGATGCTGACCACGTTCATCACCAGCGTCATCGCGAAGAGAACGGTGCCGACGGCGAAGACCGATTTGTAGTCGACCGAACCGGTGGAGATGTCACCGGTCGCGGTGGTTGCGATGTAGGAGGTCATCGCCTGGATCGATTCGACCGGGTTGAGGGTGAACTTCGGGGTCGAGCCGGCGGCGAGGACGACGATCATCGTCTCCCCCACCGCGCGGGAGATCGCCAGCACGATCGAGGCGACGATCCCCGAGAGCGCCGCCGGGAAGATCACTTTCGTCGCCACCTTGGCTTTGGTCGCGCCGAGCGCGTAGGCGCCCTCGTGCAGGCCGCGCGGCACCGCCGACATCGCGTCCTCGGAGATCGAGGCGATGATCGGCACCACCATCAACCCGATCCCGAGGCCGGCGGCGAGGGCGAGGAACGGCTTGCCCGCGGCGCCGCCGAGCAGGCCCTCGGGCCAGAGCGGGACGATGATCTCGGGGAGGATGAAGCTGACCGCGAAGAACCCGATCGCGACGGTGGGAATGCCTGCCAGGACCTCGAGCGCCGGCTTGACCGTCTTCCGCACCCGCGGCGAGGCGTACTCGCTGAGGTAGACCGCGGCGCCGAGCCCGACCGGGATCGCGAACAACATCCCCCAGAGGGTGACGTTGAGGGTGCCGGCGACGATCGAGAGGACGCCGAAGCTGGGTGGCTCGAACTGGGGGGTCCAGTCGATGCCGAAGAAGAACTCGTCAGCGGGGACGATTTCGAAGAAGCCGATCGTCGGCCCGATCAGGGAGATGACGATCGCGGTGGTGGTGAGGACCGAGAGCAGCGCGCAGAGGGCGAGCAACCACTTGATCGCCCGCTCCCCGTAGCGCTTGCTCTCGGCCTGCAGCACGGTCCTAGGCGCCGATCTTCGCGGCGGCCGCTTCGGATTCCGTCAGCTGCTCTTCGGTCAGCGGCACGAAGCCGAGGGATTCCGCGACCGAACCTACGTTTTCGAGGTAGTAGGCGATGAACGCCTTGACCTCGGGCTTCTGCAGCGCCTGCTCGCTCGGGTAGATGAAGAGCGGCCGGCTCAGCGGCGCGTAGCTGCCGTCCTGCGCGGTTTCGACCGACGGCGGCACGCAGCCTTTGCCGTTGTCGACTTCAAGCGCTTTCAGCTTGCCTTCGTTCTCGGTGTAGAAGGAGAAGCCGGCGTAGCCCATGCCGCCGGGCGAGCCCTCGACGCCTTTGACCGTGGCGTTGTCGTCCTCGCCGACGTTGTTGTAGTCCTTGCGGGTGACGCCCTCTTCGCCGTTGATCGATTCGGTGAAGTAGTCGAAAGTGCCCGAGTCGGTGCCCGGGCCGAACAGCGCCAGCTCCTCGTCGTAGCTCTCTTCGAGGTCCGGGATTTCAGACCAGTTGCTGATCTTCGAGTCCGGGCCCCAGATCGCCGCCAGCTGGTCGACGGTCAGGCAGGAGACCGGGTTCTCGTTGTTGATCATCACCGTCAGTGCGTCGGTGGCGACGTGGACGTCTTTAAAGCCGATCCCGCCCTTTTTGCAGGCTTCGACCTCTTCGGGCTCGATTTCGCGCGAGGCGTCGCTGATGTCGGTCTCGCCGGCGCAGAATTTTTCGAAGCCGCCGCCGGTGCCGGAGGTTCCGACCGTGACCCGGACGCCCGAGTTTTCGGCCATGAACTGCTCGGCGACCGCTTCGGTCAGGGGTGCCACCGTGCTGGACCCGTCGATCCGGATCGAGCCGGAAAGGTCGCCTCCACCGCCGTTACCGCTGGCCGTGTCGTCGTCGCTGCTGCCACAGGCGGCAACGCCGATTACGAGGGTCACCGCGGCGACGATCACCGCGAGCCACTTGGAGCTGGTCACTCTTTCTCCTTCAGTCGATTCACAGGTTGGCGCCACCCTCGCAGCGGCCACCTAGAACCTTGTTACGCGCCTGTGTCGAGCGTGTGAAAAAGCTGTAAAGCGGCGCGGTGCGGTTATCCGCTGGTGAAGGCGCCGTGAACGCTCTGTGAATCCGACTCGGCGTCGGGCACGGGCTCCGCCGCCGGCTCGGGCGCGGGGCGCAGCTCCTCTGCGAGGATGCCCGCCGGTTCGGGATCGAAGCGGTAGCCGATGCCGAAATGGGTGTGGATGTAGGTCCAGCTCGGCGAGAGGCCTTCCAGCTTCTTGCGCAGCTTGCGGACGAAGACGTCGACCGAGCGGTCACCGTGGGCCATCGCGTAACCCCAGACCCGCTGGTAGATCTGCTCGCGCTCGAGCACCTGTCCCCGCTCCTCGGCGAGCAGATAGAGCAGCTCGAACTCGCGGCGGGTGAGGTCGAGTGCCTCGTCGCCGACGAAGGCCTGGAAGCGGTCGGGCCTGATCTCCATCTCGCCGACGGCGAGTGGGGCGGCCTCGTGCTCCTGACGGCCGCGGCGACGGCGGCGCGAGACGGCTTCCAGCCGCGCGATCGCCTCCTCGGGGTGGCAGGGCTTGGTCATCCAGTCGTCGACGCCGAGCCGCAGCCCCTTCACCCGCTGGGCGACGGTGGAGCGGCTGGTGCAGACGACGAGGCCGAGGTCGGGCAGCATCGAAGAGACCCGCTCCAGGTAGTCCCAGGCTTCATCGCCCAGCACGGCCGGATCGACCAGGAGGGCGTTCAGCTTCATCGCCACCAGGTCTCGCGGCGGCACGGGGCCGGTCTTCTGGCTGAGATGCCAGCCGGCCGCCTCAGCGCGGCGGGCGAGAACGGTGACGAAGCCGCTGTCGGTGTCGAGGACGGCGATTCGGATGGACACAGTGTATGCAGGGAGAGGGGCGTTAACCCCTGCGTTCACAGGATTTTCACAGCTGCGCGCAAAGCGCCTCGAATTTGCGGACGGCGCCTAGAACGTCGCCGGCCGCAAGCCGGTGGCGATGATGAGGAGGATCGCGATCCCGGCCGCGTAGCGGTAGAGGACGAAGGGGCGGTAGCTCGTCGTCCGCACCAGGCGCAGGAGGAAGGAGATCGCCCAGTAGCCGGAGACGGCGGCGGCGATCGTGCCGACGATCATCGGCCCGGCGACCCCGTCTGGCAGACCTTCCTGGATCGACTCGTAGGCCTTGTAGACGGTTGCCCCGGCGACGGCGGGGATCAGCAGCAGGAAGGAGAAGCGGGCGGCGGCGTCGCGGTCGAGGCCGAGGTAGCGGCCGGCGGTGATCGTGATCCCCGAGCGCGAGGTCCCCGGCGCCAGCGCCAGGACCTGGGCGAGACCGATGATCCAGCCGTCCCGCACACCGGTCTCGCCGAGGTTGCGGCGCTGCGGCATCTTGTCCGCCCAGCCGAGCAGGGCGCCGAAGATGATCAGCTGGATCGCGATCATCCAGGGCTCCCCCAGGTGCTCGTCGATGAAGTCGGCGCCGAGGGCGCCGGCGATCACGGCCGGGACGGTGCCGATCGCGATCGCGATCGAGAGCCGCTGCTCCTGCGTGGTGACCGCCCGCTGCCGCGCCGCCTGCAGGAAGCCGCGGATGAGGGCGACGACCTCAACCCGGAAATAGCCGATCGCGGCGACAAGGGTGCCGGCGTGCAAGGCCACGTCGAAGGTCTTGTTGAACTCGGGGTTTTCCTGCAGGAACGTGTAGTCCTGCAGCCAGGGGACGATGATCAGATGGCCGGAGGAGGAGATCGGCAGGAACTCGGTAAGTCCCTGGACCACCCCCAACAGCAGGGCCTCGAGCTCAGACATGGCGGCGCATCCTATGCGGGGTCGCCTCAAGGTGCGCTAAATTCCCGCCCCGTGAAGCGCACCGCCGCAGCCCTGCTCTCGATCTGGGCCCTGATGCTGGTCACCGCCCCACTGGCGCTGGCCGACGAGGGGGTCGGCCTTGCCGGTCCGACCACCGACAAGACGGTGACCTTCTTCTGCTTCGGCGTCATCGCTTTCTTCGCCGCGCTGGTGATAGTTCTCTCGTTGATCCAGAACCGCCTGGAGAAGCGCAAAGAACAGCGCCGCAGCGACCTCGCCCGCTTTAACTAAAAACGAGATTCATTTTCATTTAGTAGCCTCGGCTCGGTGTTCGAGGCCTTTCAGCTCCCCTTCTTCCAGCGCGGCCTGATCGAGATCCTGATCCTGGCGATCCCTGCCGGACTGCTTGGGACCTGGATCGTGATGCGCGGCCTCGCCTTCTTCTCCCACGCGGTCGGGACCGCCGCCTTCCCCGGCCTCGTCCTTGCCGACGGCCTCGGCTTCGCCGCCCCGCTCGGCGCCTTCGGGGCCGCGATCGCCTTCACCGCCGGCGCCGCAGCGCTGCGCGGCAGGCGCAACGACGACGACGCCGTTGTCGCCCTGGTCCTCGTCGGCTGCCTCGCCGGCGGCGTCATCCTCGCCAGCGACGTCTTCGGCTCCGGCGCCAACGTCGAGACCCTCCTCTTCGGCAGCCTCCTGCTCGTCGACAGCGGTGACATCTGGCTCGCTGCCGCTGCCGCGGCGGCGACCCTCGTCGCCTCGCTGCTGATCGGGCAGCACTGGCTCCGCGCCGGCTTCGATCCGACGCTGCCCGATTCCGCCGGCCCCAGCGCGCGGCTCTTCGACGCGGTCCTGCTCGGCCTGGTCGCCCTCGCCGTCACCGCCGCCCTCACCGTCGTCGGCGCCCTCCTCGTCAGCGCCCTCTTCCTCGTCCCGGCGGTGACGGCGCGGATGCTGACCAAGCGGCTTGGGAGCTGGCAGCTCCTCAGCGTCGCCCTCGTCGCCGTCGAGGGGACCGCCGGGCTCTGGCTCTCGGTCGAAACCGACGCGCCGCCGGGGGCGACGATCGCCTGCGTCGCCGGGGCCGCCTTCGTCGTCGTCGCGGCGGCTCGGGCGGTGATTCGCCGCCCTCGCGCGGCGGCCCTGGCGACGGCTCTCGTGGCTCTCGCCGCGGCCGGCGCCGGCTGCGGCACCGCCGGCGGCAGCTCCGAGAAAGTCGACGTCGTCGTCACCACGACCCAGCTCGGCGACTTCGCCCGCGAGGTCGGCGGCGAAGCGGTCGCGGTCGACCAGATCCTGGAGCCGAACAGCGATCCGCACGACTACGAGCCGCGGCCCTCCGACGTCGAGGGAGCTGCAAGCGCCGAGGTGATCTTCGCCAGCGGCGACAAGCTCGACGGCTGGATCGAGGAGATCGTCTCCGATAGCGGCAGCGATGCCACGCTGGTCGACGTCGGCGCCGAGGTGCCAGTGCGGCTGCAGGGCGAGTCCTCGGGCGAGGAGGCGTCTGAGTTCGATCCGCACTGGTGGCACGACCCGCGCAACGCCGAGGCCGCGGTGCGGACGATCGAGCGGGCGCTGAGCGCCGCCGATCCTTCCCGCCGAGCGCTCTTCATGCGCAACGCCCGCGCCTACCTGGCGAAGCTGCGGGCGCTCGACCGCGGCATCGCCAAGTGCATCGGCAGCGTCCCCCCCGCGCAGCGCAAGCTCGTTACCGACCACGACGCCTTCGACTACTTCGCCAACCGCTACGGGATCGAGGTGATCGGCACCGTCATCCCCTCGCAGACGACGCAGGCGCAGGCTTCGGCCAAGGACCTGAGCGAGCTGGCGCAGACGATCGAGTCCGAGCAGGTACAGGCGATCTTCCCCGAGAGCTCGCTGAGCTCGAAGGTCGCTGACGCGATCGCCCGCCAGACCGGCGCCTCCGCCGATTACACGCTCTACGGCGACACGCTCGGCCCCGAGGGCTCCAGCGGCGAGACCTACATCGGGATGGAGGCGGCGAACGCCGATGCGGTCGTCCGCGGCTTCAGCGGAGGGAGGCGAGGATGCAATCTGAGCCGCTGATCGAGGCTGCCGGTCTCGCGGCCGGCTACGACGGACGCCCGGCGATCTCCGCCGTCTCCTTCTCGCTGCACGGCGGCGAGCGGATGGCCCTGCTCGGTCCCAACGGCGGCGGCAAGACGACGCTGATGCGAGCCCTGCTCGGCGAGCTGTCGCCGCTGGCGGGCGAGCTCCGGGTCCGCGCCCGCTGCGCCACCGTCCCCCAGACCGAGCGCTCGCAGCTCGACTACCCCGTCTCCGCCCTCGACGTCGCCGTGATGGGGGCGCTCTCGCGGCTGCCCTGGTGGCGGCGGCCGGGCCGGCGCGAGCGCGAGACGGCGCTGGCGGCGCTGCGCCGCGTCGGCCTCGGCGACCTCGCCGGGGAGACCTTCGGCGAGCTCTCCGGCGGCCAGCGCCAGCGCGTCCTGATCGCCCGCAGCCTCGTCCAGGAGGCGCAAATCCTGCTCCTCGACGAGCCTTTCTCCGGGCTCGACCGTCCCAGCTCCGAGGGACTCGAAGCGCTGATCGGCGAGCTGACGGCAGAGGGACGGGCGGTGATGGTCGCTACCCACGACCTCGAGCAGGCCCGTCGCTCCGACAGCGTCCTCTGCCTCAACGGCAGCCAGATCGCGGCCGGGCCGCCGCGGGAGGCGCTGACGCTGGAGGTGCTCGAAGCCACCTACGGGGGGACGATCGTCGAGCTTCCCGGCTCTGAGCACCGCGCCATCCTCCCTCCCCACCATCACCACCACTAGCGATGCTCGAGCCCCTGCAAGACGAGTTCATGCGGCGCGCGATCGCCGAGATGACCTTGATCGGGATCGCCGGCGGCGCCCTCGGCTGCTGGGTCGTCCTCTACCGGCTCTCCTACGCGGCCGAGTCGCTGGCTCACTCGATCTTCCCCGGCCTGGTGCTGGCGGCGATCGCCGGGGCGCCATTGCTGGTCGGGGGAGCGCCGGCGATCCTCGTCGCCGCGCTGGCGATCGCCCTGGCGGCGCGAGTGCCCGGGGTGAGCCGCGAGGTCGCGGTCGGGGTCGTCGTCACCACCCTCTTCGGGCTCGGCGTCCTCCTCGCCCTCTCGCCCGACTCGCCGCCGGGGATCCAGGAGGTCCTCTTCGGCGACATCCTCGGTCCTACCGACGCCGACCTCGCGGCCGCGGCCGCGCTTGCCGTCCTCGTCGCGGTCGCGCTGGCGGCGCTCCACGGCCGGCTTCTCGCCGGCGGCTTCGACCGTGGCGCCGCCCGCTCCCTCGGCGCCGCGCCCGCCCTGACCGAAACGGCGCTGCTGGTCCTGCTCGGGCTGGCGATCGTCGTCGCCGTGCAGGGTCTCGGCAACCTCCTCGTCGTCGCCGTCTTCGTCGGCCCGGCGGCGGTCGCCCGCCAGCTCAGCGACCGGATCGCGCCGATGATCGCGATCGCCGTCGCCACCGCCGTCCTCGCCGGCCTCGCCGGCCTCTACCTCTCCTATTACGCGGGCACCGCCGGCGGTGCCTCGGTCGCCCTGGCGATCGTCGCGGCCTACCTGCTCTCGCTCCCGGTCGCCCATCTGCGCAGCCTCCCGCGCGGGCAAGACCGGGCGCCGGCGGAGGCTACGATCAGCTGATGGCCGCAACCGTCGACAGCCGCTGGTCCGAGCACGCGCTGGGGCGGCTCTCCGAGGCCGGCTACAAGCGCGGCGGCGCCCGCACCGCCGTCGTCGAGACCCTCGCCGGCCACAGCTGCGCGGTGACCGCACTGGAGCTGGAGGAGGAGCTGCGCCAGCGCGACGTCCGCGTCGGCCGGGCGAGCGTCTACCGGGCGCTCGAGGTGCTGGAGGAGCTGAGCCTGGTGCAGCGCTTCGAGGCCGCACGCGGCACCGCCAGCTACGAGCGCGTCGACCCCAGCGGCCACCATCACCACCACGCGATCTGCCGCCGCTGCGGGCGGATGGAGCCCTTCGAGGACCGCGGCCTCGAGCAGGCGATCGGCCACGTCTCCAAGCAGGTCCCGTTCGAGATCGCCGAGCACGACGTCGTCCTCCGCGGCCTCTGCGATCGCTGCGCGAGCTGACCGAACCGCCCTGTTCACATCAACTTCGCCCAGAGATGCTACGGATTCGATGGTGAAGTCTTCGCGCCCTGATCTCCGCCACCGCGCCGCCGCCGAGGCGATCGGCGTTTTCGCCCTCGTCTTCGCCGGCTGCGGCGCGATCGTCGCCGAGGCCGAACTTCCCGGCAGTCTGGGGACCGTCGGGATCGCCCTCGTTTTCGGGCTGATCGTGATGGCGATGGTCTACGCGACCGGCCACCTCTCCGGCGCCCACCTCAACCCGGCGGTGACGCTTGCGTTTGCCCTCACCCGCCACCTTCCCCGCGCCGAGGCGGGCGCCTACCTCCTCGCCCAGGTCGCTGGCGCCCTGGCGGCGGCGGCACTGCTGGCGGCTGTGTGGCCGGGTCAGCCCGCCGCGCTCGGTACAACCGTGCCCACCGTCGGCGCCGGCAGCGCCTTCGTCTACGAGGTCGTCCTCACCGCCTTCCTGATGTTCGTGATCATGGCCGTCGCCACCGATACCCGCGCTGTCGGCGCGGCGGCGGCGATCGCGATCGGCGGCACGGTCGGCCTCGATGCCCTGTTCGGCGGGCCGGTGACGGGAGCGTCGATGAACCCCGCCCGCTCGCTCGGACCAGCCCTCGTCACCGGCGAGCTCGGGGACCTCTGGATTTACCTGCTGGCGCCGCCGCTCGGGGCCGCCATCGGCGCGCTCGCTTACCAGTTCGTCCGTGGCGAGCATCCCGCGGCGAGGGAGGCGACCTGATGGCCCGCGCCCTCTTCGTCTGCCTCCACAACGCCGGCCGCTCGCAGATGAGCGAGGCGCTCTTCCGCCTCGCCGCCGAGGGCCGCCACGAGGCCCGCTCGGCGGGGACGACGCCGGCGGACCAGGTCCACCCCGAGGTGGTTGAAGCGATGAACGAGCTTGGGATCGATCTCAGTGACCGCCGTCCCCATCGCCTCTCCCGCGAGGACGCGGAATGGGCCGACGTGGTGGTGACGATGGGCTGCGGCGACGAGTGCCCCTACATCCCCGGCAAGCGTTACCTCGACTGGGACCTCGAGGACCCGAAGGGGAAGTCGCTTGAGGCGGTGCGCGCGACCCGCGATGAGATCGATCGGCGGGTGCGCGACCTGCTCGCTGACCTGGATTGATCCTTCCTCAGTTTGGTGCAGCGCTTTCCTGGATCCGTTCTAGAACCGATTTCACCTCATCCGGAATCTCTTGCTTCCGCAAACCTTTCGAGAGGGTTCGCGCGCGTAAAGTTTTGTGCTCTGCCTCCTGCAAGCGCGCATTGAGGAGCCGAAGGATCTCCTTCCCTCCACAGACATGCAAGCGCCGAGAGGGGTCTTTCCACAGAGAATCCGCACGCTGTTTCGCTGCCTTATAGATCCATTGCTGATCTTTCCGCTGTTTCCTAAAGAAGAGCGTGTACTCGGCCTGTATCTGGGCATAAACCTCCTCTTCTAAGGAGTTTGCGCATTCAGCTAGACATTGCTCCACCCAAGGCTCAGAGGCTCCAGACATCCGTGCGATCGCACTCGGGTCTAGTAGATAGTTCTCAAGCTCATTTCGACGCCAAACATGAGGTGAGATTCCCGCTTTTCGCAGTTGCTTTCGAACTCGTTCGATCCCATCCTCTACGCGGAAGTCTCGATCCAAAATCACATGGACATGGGTGTCCTCAAAAAACTCAGACATCAACCATTTGAAAGGCTCCACCTGTTCCCACCGATCGAATCCGCCCAACGGGATTACCGAGATTCCTCGTTCTCGCTGGAGCCTCGCCAAGCCCAGAGTTTTGGCTAGATCATTCAGGACCTTTAGATCTTCACCCTCAACAAAGACCACGGACCGCGTCTTCAAAGCTCTGGCCAGTCTCAGGTTGAAGTGGGTTCCCAAAGCCAGCGATAGATCCACAAGAGAATCTCGCTTTGGCTCCCTTACGGCTCGCTTTCGCGCCCTTGAGACCCAGATGACAGATTCGGGAGGCGCATCGCTCACTACTTCTGCCGAATGCGTTGCCATGATCGTTTGGCAGGGCAATTCGTCAAGAAGGCGGACGAGGCGCCTCTGTAGATCGGCATGCAAAAAGACATCGGGCTCGTCTAGAACAACCACATCCATCGATTTCAGTCGATAGAGGTGAAGAAGGAGCTGAAGCCAGATTTGAAGTCCATCACCTGCCCAGAAGATCTCCTTCTCATTCCGACTACCTGGCTCCAGATAGAAGAGATCAAGGGTTGCCCCTTTACCTCCTGACTGAAGCCGCAGGTCGGTGAGTTCTAGCTCGGGTAGCCAGGGTTGAGCAAAGCTCTTAAAGTCCTCAAGCTTGCTGACGCCGTCTGGCGTGTATTCGCCGTCTAGGAGATACAGCTGATTCCTAAAATGTCGACTAGCGAGTCGGCTGTCGAGATTTTCCTTTACGTGGGTGTCTGAAAGAAGAGACTCGACATGGTCCGCAGGTGAGATAACGGGAACGAGTCCAATCCTGGGGAGCGCACGCCTGACTTGTTTAGGCATTCGGGGGTTGAGGTCGTTGTCCATGACGTAGAAAAAGCCGCCCGAATCTTCGGTGGGCCACAGCGCTTCAACTAGGCCGTCTCCATTGAACCGGACCCTTAAGCGCGTCTCGGCTTCATGGAGCTCAAAACGCAGGTTCTCTTCGATGAGGCCTACAGATGGACCACTAAAATTGAAGCCGAATCTCTCTTTTCCTTCGACGCTGTGGGTCGCGTGCGGCCTCAGCCGGCCTGCGGTGCGAACCATGCTCGCAGCGGCCCGGAGCGCTGCGATGACGGTTGACTTTCCAGCATTGTTCGGCCCCACCACGATCGCATCTTCAGGAAACGTGATCGTAAATTTTTCGAAGCCCTTGAAGTGATGGAGATCAAGACGCCTGATCATTAGGAACGAAACTATCCCCCACCAAAGACGCCAAATTCTCTTCTACGACACCTAGGAGAGCCGGAAGCCCGAAAGCAGACGTTTCTCCGTCTCGCCCTCGACCTTGGCGATCACTTCGACCCGGCCGTCGAGGGGGGTACCGCGGATCTTCGTCGCCAGCAGGTCGTCGACCTGGAAGATGCCGGCCGAGTTGTTGAGCTGGATCTCGATCCGGACGGGGCGCTCCTCGCCGGCGCTGATCCGGACCTCGTCGACGGCGGCGGCGGAGATCGAGTGGATGCCCTCATGGCCGAGGTCGAGCGGGAGGCGGGTCCGCCCCTGGGCCATGTCGAGCGCGTCGGCGACGCGGACGACGCCGCCCTCGAGGGTGTAGGGCTCACCGCGGCGACGGTGGCCGATGATCGTGTGGAGTATCTCGGAGGCGACGACGGTCCGTTCAGGCTCCTTGTAGACGTCGGCGAGGAGGCGCTGCAGGGCGCCGTTGGCGAGGAAGAGCGAGTAGGCCTCGTGGTCGACGCGGTGGATCGACATGCCGGTGTCATGGAGAAGAGCGCCTCCCGCGACCACCACCTCGGCGTCGCGGTCGCGCATCCCGTGGTCGGCCACCATCGCCGGCTCGACCCCGGCCCGGACCAGCAGCCGCAGCAGCCGCAGGGCGATGTTGAGGACGATCTGCATGTGGACCCAGGAGTGATCGCTCATCCCCAGCCGCTCGGCGTTGACCTGGGTCATGTACCACCAGGCCCGCACCTGCTCGTCGCTGTTGGCGGCCTCGAGGAAGCTCTCGAGCCTGCGATTACCGCGGGTAGGCGCCCGCACCCGCGCCTCGGCAATCGCCTCCGCCGGCGGTTTGCGTTGTGGGCCGCTTGGATCCGGCGCCGGGACCTGGTCCTCAGTCACGCCGTGATCGTAGGCTCAGCCGCAGACGGGCCAGGGGCTGGAGCCGGAGGCGGCGTAGAGCAGGGCGGCGCGGTAGTCCTGCTCGGCCTCGGGGGCCGCGGCGGGGTCGCCGCTGCCGCCCATCGATTCCCAGGTGCCGTAGTCGAACTGGTATTTGCCGCGGTAGGTGCCGTCGGAGGAGACTGCCGTCGCGTCACCGTCGGACTCGCAGGCTGCGATCGATTCCAACGTCTCGATCGAGACGCCGCCGGGCAGCTCTTCGAAGGCTTCTTCGCGTTCCCGTTCGCGCTTACGGGCAGCCGCCCGTTCATCGGCGCGGATGTCGGCGGCGAAGGACTCGACGACGCGGTCGAAGCGGGTGGCGGACCGCTTCAGCGGCGCCAGCGGAGCGACCTCGGCCTGGCCGATGGCCTCCTTACCTGGAGACGTCTCCTCTCCCCCGGCCGCGAGCGCGGCTGCCGGGAAGGCGAGGAGGATAAGCAAGATCGGGGCGAAGTGTTTGTGTTTTGTGAGCAAGCGCAAAACCGTGAGGGTTCGCGCCGGTCTCATGTGTGGCCGTCGTCACAGAACCCCGAACGCTTGCTGCATCCGTCACGAGCTCAGGCACAATCGCAGCGCGCCGCGGGGTGACGATGGACGCGAAATTGCGGACTAAGCAGCTTTGGCGACGAGCAGACGCAGGTCCGGGAGGGTCCGGAAGGACTTGATCTCGACCTTGCCGTAGCCGCTC
The DNA here is from genome assembly GCA_035764545.1 of Solirubrobacterales bacterium. Classification (GTDB taxonomy): domain Bacteria; phylum Actinomycetota; class Thermoleophilia; order Solirubrobacterales; family 70-9; genus VAYN01. The sequence continues at coordinate 22,484 of DASTYZ010000019.1, forward strand.
TCCCCCATCCACCTGGAGACCTCCTCGGTCGTGTAGGTGTCGGCACCGGAGGTGAGGTGGAAGAAGAGGCCGAGGATCGAGGCGAGGTTTGCCCGCTGGCCGTCCTCCCGGTCGTAGAGGTCGAGCACGCAGAGGGGGGCGCCTGGCCGCAGCACCGCCCGGATCCGCTGGAACAGCGCCCTGATCTGCTCCGGCGAGAGGTGGTGGATGATGTTGAAGCAGAGCGCGGCGTCGTAGTGGCCGTCGTAGTCGACCTTGAACATGTCGCCGACGAGATGGCGGACGCGGTCGCTCATCCCCGCTTCGGCGACGATCTCCTCCCCCACCTTGGCGCTGCCGGGCAGATCGACGATCGTCGCCCGCAGGCCCTCGTGGCGACGGCAGAGCGCCATCGAGAACTCGCCGTGCGCCCCGGCCACGTCGAGGACGGAGTGGGCGCCGCCGGCGAGCGGGATCGCCTTCGCCACCTCGGCGCTGGACAGGCGCGCCACCTGGTACTGGCCGCGGATGTAGGACTGCCAGTAGGGGTCGTCCGCCGCTTTCTCGTGCAGCTCGACGTGCTTGCCGTCGCGGACCAGGTCTTCGAGCCCGGCGTACCAGTCCCAGTACTCGTAGGTGTCGGCGAGGAAGTCGCCGAGGTAGGTGTCCGAGCGCGGGTCGAGCCAGCGGCGGCCGGCGCTGGTCATCTCGTAGCTCCCGTCGGGGTTCTGCCGGACGTGCCCGAGCGAGGCGATCACGTCGAGGACCCGCACCGTCCCCCGCTCCTGCAGGCCGAGGTGCTCGGCCAGCTCGGCGGGCTCGCGCGGCCCCTCGGCCAGAGCGCCGAGGATCCCGGTGCGCTGGGCGACCTGCAGCGAGCGCGCGATCGGCATCGCGTACATCGCCTCGCCGATCGGCGTCGGCAGCCTGCCCAGCCGCAGCCCGATCCGCTCGAGCAGCCCGTCGGGAATTGCTCCTAGCCGCATCGGCGGCAGCCTATCCGCGATGATCGACGGATGGGAGACGCGCCGACCTCGCGCCTGCTGCTCGCCTGCCCGGACCGGCCGGGGCTGATCGCCCGCGTCAGCGGCTTCCTCGCCGAGTCGGGGTTGAACATCGTCGACGTCGACCAGCACTCGAGCGGCGAGGGCCGCTTCTTCATGCGGATGGTCTTCGACCAGGTGCCGGCGGCCGAGCGCGATTCGCTCGAGCTGCGCTTCGCGAAGGAGATCGGCGAGCCCTTCGAGATGGACTACGCGTTCCACCAGTCGAGCCACGTGAAGAGGGTGGCGGTGATGGTCTCCCGCGAGGACCACTGCCTCTCCGACCTGCTCTGGCGCTGGCGCAACGGCGACCTCGGCGGCGAGCTGGTCGCGATCGTCTCCAACCACCCCGACCACGCCCCGCAGGTGGAAGCGGTCGGGCTTCCCTTCCACCACATCCCGGTCGAACCGCAGACCAAGCACGAGGCCGAGGCGCGGATACTCGCGCTGCTGGCGGAGGTCGACCTCCTCGTCCTCGCCCGCTACATGCAGATCCTCAGCGAGGACTTCCTGCGCGCGCTGGAGGCGCCGGCGATCAACATCCACCACAGCTTCCTCCCCGCCTTCGTCGGCGCCGACCCCTACCACCGCGCCTACGAGCGCGGCGTCAAGCTGATCGGCGCCACCGCCCACTACGTCACCGCCGAGCTCGACGCCGGCCCGATCATCGCCCAGGACGTCGAGCCGGTCGACCACCGCGACGAGGTCACCGACATGATCCGGATCGGCCGCGACATCGAGCGGCTGGTGCTGGCGCGAGCGGTGATGGCCCACCTCGACGACCGCGTCCTCCTCGACGGCGACCGCACGATCCTCTTCTGATATCCAGCTAGCGGGCGATGAGCTCGGCCGCTTGGGCAAGCGATGAATCAATTAATGCTGCCCTAGGGCGGCCGTGGATCACTCGTTCGAGCGCCGTCGCCAGACTGCATTGGTCAGTTTCCACGAGCTGCTGGGCGAGCTCATCCCGAGCCAGGGGAAATACGTCTTGAGAAAGAAGCCACCAACGGGCGGTCAGTGACAAAGCTCCTCGGGAATTCTCTAGGAGAGCCAGATAATCGCCCGTCAAAGCAAGTTTCCGAGAGAAGCCGACCGCACGCTTTGCCTGGCGAAGCTTGCGCTCTACATCAGGCCATAGATCATGCGAGATGGCCTCATTCGCCGCTTTCCGGAGAACGCCATCGTCGAAGAGAATGCATCCGTATCTGAGCGTCCAATGCGCGAAGTCGTCGCCCCTGAACAGTTTCGCGAGAAATACATCCGGCTCGTCGCTGTAGAGATCGATTTCAGACGGCAGCCCTCCGGGGTCAGGATTTCCCCCGATCACGTGGTAATCCAGATCACTGACTCGGGTCCGCCGATTTCTCGCGGTGGAACCGGTTAGGACGAGGGCATCAGCCCCTACTTCATAACTTCGAGCTTCGATCGCACGAGTGATCTGTAGGAGGTCGTGAGATTGGTTAGCTACCACCCGCTTACGATCTTGAAAGAGGCGGCTCTCCCAAACCTCAGCATTCGGAGGACGTAGTTCGCCGAGCCCCTGTCTCGTCGGAGCGGGCTGGTGCCAAGACTTGGTCAGGGTCGTCATGACGCCCTCTCCGAGGCAATGGAAACGACGACCCCGACGTCAGCAACCGCATCCTCGATCGAAAAGCCGTCTTCTCCGAGTTCTTCGCCATCGTAGAAGATGGCTTTTCGGAGGAGGTTGAGTTCTCTGTGGAGTTCAGAAAGGTCAGATGGGAGCACACCTTCCTGGTGCAGTTTCCTTGCAGCATCGGTGCGCTTCCAGTGCTGTTGATCGATCGCTATTCCAGCCTCGGCCGCCAGCGCATCGATCGCTGCCTCCAAGCTGGCAAACGCCCACTGCACGGCATCACGATGATCGCCGTATAACTCCTCCTGGGCCTTTGCGAGATGCTCTTCGGCAATCTCAACTTTTGCCTTGGGGCTCATGAAACCATCGTAGGCCGCCGGGCGGCTACTGTCATCGACACGAACATGATCGGCGCATGGCAATGAGAATTTCGCCCTCGGGTTCACACGCGCCGGCCTTTGTCCAAGCAGCCCGCTACGTCCGCGACCCGCTCGGCTTCCTCGTTCGCTATCGCGAGCGCTACGGCGACGTCTTCACCGTCCGCTTCCCCTTCTTCGGCCGCATCGTCTACGTCGCCAGCCCCGAGCTCGTCAAGGAGGTCTTCACCGGCTCCGCCGCCGTCTTCCACGCCGGCGAAGCGAACGCGACGATGCTCGAGCCCGCCCTCGGACCCAACAGCGTCCTCACCCTCGACGACGAGCCGCACCTGCGCCAGCGCAAGCTGCTGCTGCCGCCCTTCCACGGCGAGCGGGTGCGTCGCTACGGCGAGCTGATCGAAGCGGCGACGCAGCAGGACATGGAGACCTGGCCGGTAGGCGAACCCTTCGCCCTACGCGCCCATACCCAGCGGATCACCCTGGCGGTGATCCTGCGGGCGGTCTTCGGAATCCGGGACCAGGCCCGGATCGACCGCGCGGCAATGCTGATCGACGCCTTCTCCGAGCGGGTGACGACGATCGTCCGCTTCCCAGTCCTGCGCCGCGACCTCGGCCCAGGTAGTCCCTGGCGGCGCTTCCTCCGCGCCCGCGAGGCGCTCGACGCCTTCATCTACGAAGAGGTCGCGCTGCGCCGGGCCGAGGCCGAGAACGAGGAGCGCGACGACGTCCTCTCGCTGCTGCTGCGGGCGCGGCACGAGGACGGCTCGCCGATGTCTGACGCCGAACTGCGCGACGAGCTGGTCACCGTCGTCGGCGCCGGCCACGAGACGACCGCGACCGGGCTCGCCTGGGCAATGGAGCGGCTGCTGCGCAACCCGGGGGCGCTGGGACGGCTGCGGGAGTCATTGGCGACGGGGAGCGGTGACTACCTCGAGGCGACGGTGAAAGAGACGCTGCGGGCGCGGCCGGTGATCATCGACGTCGCCCGCCGGCTGACGGCGCCGGCGACGATCGGCGGCCACCGGCTGCCGGCCGGGAGCTTCGTCGTGCCGGCGATCGCCGCCGTCCACATGCGCGCGGACCTCTACCCCGACCCCCGACAGTTCCGGCCCGAGCGCTTCCTCGAGGGCGGAGCAGACACCTACTCCTGGATCCCGTTCGGCGGCGGCATCCGGCGCTGCGTCGGCGCCGCCTTCGCCGAGTTCGAGATGCGGATCGTCCTCCGCGAATTCGTCACCAGAGCAGCCCTGCGCGCACCCGACCAAGCGCCCGAAAAGGTCAAGGTCCGCAACATCACCCTCGCCCCCGAGCACGGCACCAGGGTGGTCCTCGAACGCCCCCTCTCCCGACCCGACCTCGACTTCGAGGCCGCGGCGGTCCGCCCCTAGCCGCTGCCGGCGGGCGCTCCCTCAGCCTCCGCCTGAGCAGCCTCCCACTCCGCGTAGAGCTCCTCCACCTCGGCCTTGGCTTCTTCGTGGCGCTTGGTCGCCCGCTCGACCCGGCCCGGGCTCGACCAGGCCGCCGGGTCGGCGAGCTCGTCCTCGAGCCCGCGCAGCTTCGCCTCCGCCCGCTCGATCCGCTGCTCCAGCTTCGCCGCCTTGCGGGCCGCTTTCTGCGCCGGCTTGGTGGCGCTGTACTTCTTGCCCCCGCCCCCGCGCGGCTTCGCCGCCGCGCTTGCCTCCGTCGCCTCTTCGTCGCGCCGCAGCTGGTACTCGGCCCAGCCGCTCTGGTGACTCTCCAGCCTGCCTCCCTCGCAGACGAGGGTGCGACCGCCAACCGCCTCCAAGAGCGCCCGGTCGTGGGAGACCAGCAGGACCGTCCCCTCGAACTCGATCAGCGCGTCCTCGAGCGCCTCGCGGCTCTCGATGTCGAGGTGATTGGTCGGCTCGTCGAGGACGAGGACGTTGCTGCCGGAGGCGACGAGAATCGCCAGCGAGAGCCGCCGCTGCTCGCCGCCGGAGATATCGGAGAGCTGCTTTTCGACGTCGGCGCCGGAGAAGAGAAAACCGCCAAGCAGGGCCCGTGCCTTGTTCTCGGTCAGCCCCGTCTCCCGCTTGGCGGCGTCGAGGACCGAGCCGCTGCCGGCTGCGGTCTCGGCGTGCTGGGAGAGGTAGCCGAGTTTGACGTTGTGGCCGTTGCGGACACTGCCGGAGGCCGGTTCCCGCTGTCCCGCCAGGGTCTCGATCAGGGTCGTCTTGCCGGCGCCGTTGGGGCCGACGAGGACGACATGTTCGCCCCGTTCGATTTCTAGGTTCGCTTTGTCAAGGAGCACCCGGCCCGGCACCTCAAGCCGGCCGTTGACCAGTTTCAGCACTACCCGGCCGGGCCGATCCGGCGGCTTGAAGTGGAAGCGCAGGTGGCGGTTGTCGCGCTTTTCGGAGACGGGCCCTTCGCGCTTGGATTTCTCGATCATTTTCACCCGCGACTGCGCCTGGCGGGCCTTCGAGGCCTTGTAGCGGAAGCGCTCGACGAAGCGCTCCATCCGCGCGATCTCCGCCTGCTGGCGCTCGATCGCCTTGCCGAGGGCCATCTCCCGTTTCGCCTGTTCTTCCCGCCAGGCGTGCCAGGGGCCGGCGAAGAAGCGGGCGCGGCCGGCCTCCAGCTCGAGGACCGAGGTCCCGACCGCCTCCAGGAACCAGCGGTCGTGGGCGACGAGGACGACGGCGGCGTCGAGGTCGACGAGGTAGCGCTCGAGCCACTCCAGCGAGGGGATGTCGAGATGGTTCGTCGGCTCGTCGAGGAGCAGCAGGTCGGGGCGGGCGGCGAGGGCGCGGGCGAGCGATGCCCGGGTCAGCTCGCCGCCGGAGAAAGTCGAAAGCGGGCGCTCGGCCTGCTCGGGGCCGAAGCCGAGGCCGCGCAGGACGGCGAGGACGTCGTCGCGCCAGCGGTAACCGCCGCCGGCTTCGAGCCGCTGCTGGGCGGCCGCGTAGGCGCGCATCGTCTCCTCCGCCACCTCGCCGGTCATCTCCCCCTCGAGCCGCTCCAGCTCCGCCTCGGTCTGCAGCATGTCGCTGCGGCCGGAGAAGACGTAGTCGCCAAGTGTGGTCTCCGAGTGGCGCGGCGGCCGCTGGTCATGGAGGGCGACCCGGGCGCTGCGCTGCACCGTCAGCGAGCCCGCGTCCGGCGCCAGCTCCCCCGCCAGGACCCGGAGCAGCGTCGACTTGCCGGCGCCGTTGCGGCCGGAGAGCGTCATCCGTTCGCGCGGCTCGAGCTTGAAGCCGACGTCCTCGAAGAGGAGCCGGCCGCCGACGTAGACGTCGAGCGAAGTTGCGGTCGCGATGGCCATGACTGACCAAGGTAATGGGCGACCGGCTAGGAGAGCTTCAGCGCGATCTGCTTGACCGTCCCCATCGTCCGCCGGGTGTCGGCGCCAAGCAGCTTCTCGATCGCCTTCAGGTCGAGGTCGGACTCGAGCGTGCCACCGCCGGGAAGCCAGTAGAGCTCGCGGCCCTCGATCGCCAGCAGATCCTCGTCGGTGGCCAGCGCCAGAACCTTCTTCTTCGCCGCCGCGCTTGGCTTCTTCTTCAGCAGCGAGACCTGCAGCTTGCCCTTCGATTTCTCCACGGCTTTCGCCGCGAACGGCTCCTGCGCCGCGATCGCCGCGACCTCGGCGGCGCTCCGCAGGTACACCGGGACCTCGTAGTCGAGCCGCTTCCCCAGCTCGGCTTCGACCCGACTAGCCAACTTGCCCTCCGCCTCCCGCTTCGGCGTCGCGAAGATCACGTTGCCGCTGGCGCGGAAGGTCCCCACCTCCTCCAGCCCGATCTCCTCGAAGTGGCGCCGCAGGTTCTCGTTCTTGATCCGTCGCCCGCCGAGATTCATCCCGCGCAGGAAGGCGACGTAGCGCTGCATGCGCGCAGACTAGTCGCAGGCGCCCTCGCGGCCGATCGGGAACTGCATGATCATCACCCGGGCGGGCATCAGCTCCTCGCCGCTCTCCTGACTGCGTTCGGCACTACGGGCATGCGCCTCGAGGACTCCCTCCAACGCGGTCTTGAGGATGTCGACGACTTCTTGCCAGCCCTCATGGTCGAGTTCAATCGGCGATCGGCTCAAGTGAGCGTCGGGCAGCTGACTGAACCTCCCTTCGATGACCGACCGGGCGGTGTCTTCGGAGATGTGGCGAAGGTTGGTGGCGCTGATCGGGTTACGGAGTTTCGGGTCGATCGCCAACCATTCCTCGAGCGTGAAGTACTGCCGCTTGGTCGCCCGGTAGATGTGTTCGCGTCTACCCCCGTGATGCCGGATGTCGACCAGCTCGATCAGGCCGATGTCGCGCAGAACCTTGATGTGGTGGCAGACGAGGTTGAGGCTGACGTTGTCCATCCGGCGTTGCATCTTTGCCGGGCTACTCGGCCCCTCGCTGAGGATGTTGAGGATGTGCGCCCTGATCGGGTGCGACTGCGCCTTCAGAACTCTTTCGTCGATCAGGTTCGGGCGAGCCTGGGTTGCCACTTTTCCTCCCTGGGAAGCGCTTAAAGGTTCAGACACCAGGACTATTCCAATGTTTTGAACGTTTGAGGTCTCCTGCAAAGACTTCCGCTTAAAGAATTGCTGCATTTTGCGCCTAATGCAAGGTAAGTCTCGTTGAATGCTGGAGATAATTCCAGTAAACGGTAGGCCCGTGGGCTCAGGACCGCTCGCGCCTGCGAGCGCGTCGACGCCTTAGTAGCGCCGCGTCAACCTCGCCTGCGAGTCCCTTCCTGAGCCGGGACCACGATCGGCAAGGAGGTGACACAGATGAAGCTCACGGGCGTAGAGCGGCCATTCCCGGCTGCCGGTATCCAAAAGGGGGGCTGAGACCCCGCCCGGCGTTCGTCCTTTCATGCCACCCAGCGGC
>DASTYZ010000020.1:0-3341 GCA_035764545.1 Solirubrobacterales bacterium
AGGGGCGCGACTAATTCACGCGGAGGGTGACCGGACCCTCTACCGCAGCGCCCTCAGACGAAGGCTGCCTCGCGGGCGAGGACGTGGAGGCGGACCGTCGTGCCAGCTTCGCCGGAGCGGATTTGGACTAGGTCGCAAAGCTGGTTGGCGAGCCAGAGGCCGCGGCCGCCCTCTTGATGGACGTCGGGCCGGATGCGGCCGACCAGCGGCTCCTCGATTTGGCCGCGGTCTTCGACCTCGACCAGGAGGCGCTCGTCCTCCTGCCAGAGGCGGAGGGTGCCGCTGCCTCCCCCGTGCATGACGCTGTTGGCGGCAAGCTCGCTGGTTGCGGTGACGAGGTCGGCGACTTCGGCAGGCTCCATCCCCACCCGCTCGGCGGTCTCTGTGACGAGGCGGCGGGCCTGGGTGAGGTCTTTTAAGCCAAAGGAGAGGACTTCCGGCGTCGCCGCGGGCGCCGGCAGCTCGCCACCGAAGCAGTCCTCGTCACGGACGAAGGTGGCGCTGCGCGCGCTGCGACCGTTCTGGTGCATCAGCGGGTGGGAGCGGGCGACCTGCTCGAGCACCTCGTCGCCGAGGCCGGCGGCATCGTAGGGACAGAGAAGATCCCAGGCGCAGCCGCGATCGAAAGCGAAATTGAGCAGGGACTCGTGGCGCTGGCACTCGTCGAGGGCGGCGGTGCTTCGGGCGGCCCAGACGGGTTCGCCGATCCCCCGCACGGGCATCCCCTCCCCTTCGTCGACGAACTCGGCCCAGAGGGGGATGATCGAGGCGGGGTTGCGCCCAACCTCGCGCATGTCGACGAACCGGATCAGCTCCGCGTCGGCGCCCAACTCGCCCCGCAGAAGCTCAGTCTGTTCGGGGCCGACCGCGACCAGCACGGGCTGTTCGGCCTCGAGGCCAGCTCGGAGGTAAGGGGCGGTGCCGGCCAAGTACTCCTCGGCGCTCTCGTAGATCAGGGCCTGGTGTTGGAAACCGGTGTGTTCCATCGTCTCGTGTCCTTGCGGCTCCGTTTCCCGCTCGGCTTTGGATCGAAACTGGGTTTTGGTCACACAGGCGGTGGGTACTCGACAATCGGCACAACGGTCGCATCGCCGTTTGTGTCGAGAGGTAACCGCTCACTTCTCGCGGCTTTCGCACGGAGATTGGGAGAGGTCACGCCAGATCACCCCAAACTTCGAACGCCGGAGGAACCATGAACGCCCCGCCTGGACCCCTGAGCAGTAACGACGTCAAACGGACCCGTGAGGAGATCCGCGGCCCGGAGATCGGCCCGGCGCTGAAGCGCGACAAGCTCCTACAACGAGTCCGCGCAGCGCGGAAAAGACTTTCGCCGGTTTCGCCCGCTGTGCCGAGATTGCGCTAGCCACGGCTCCGGGCGTGCGTTAGCATCGTCACCTGGGTTATCGGTCCGCGATCCGGGCCGGTGACTCTGGTACGAGGCAAGACCGCGGGCGCGCACCGAGATGCGCTTCGGGACTTCCAGCAAACCAACCGGAAGGTCCTAGAGTGCCCGATAGCGATGCACAAGCCCAGGACGGGCTTCTCCACGTCATCCGCGCCGACGAAGGCGCCCATGTCCGCCTCAGCCTCAGCGGCGAGCTCGATCTCTCAAACGCGCCGACCGTCGAGGTCTCGCTCGACAGCGCGATCGACTCCGGCAAGAAGGTCCTGGTCGACCTCGACGGGCTCGAGTTCATCGACTCGACCGGCCTCGCCTTGATCGTGCGGTTGCTCGGCCGCAACGACGCCGAACGTTTCAGCTTCGTCCCCAGCAGGTCAGCCGCCGTCCGCCGGGTCCTCAACCTGACTGGGCTGGACGAGCGGATGGTGATCGCGACGACGACGACCGAGCAACTGGCAGCGATTCCTCCCGCCTAACCGCGGGTCCCCAGGCAACCGCCGCTCGTTTTCGCAGCTGCCGCTCGGAGTGGGCGGCGAGCGGGATCACGGAGTCGCCATAGCGGACGCCGCCGAATCGGAGGCGCTGCAGCACCGCCAACCAGGCGCAGACGGCCCGCTCGAGCACCCAGAGCGGCGCTAGTAGCGAGGAGGTCGCGGGGAAGATCGCGGCGCCTCCGGCTCGCCGTCGTCCCACCTCCGCCAGCGCGATAGCGGTCCCCGCCGCCGCGGCGGGCAAGGCGTTTTTGTTGCCCCCTGGTTCACTAAAACGCCTTGCAAGCGCCAGCGTCGGCAGCAGCGCCAGCCAGAGCGCCATCCGCGCCGGCAGGGCGAAGTCGTCGTAGGCCTGGCGGGTGCGCTGGCCCCAGAAGTGGGAGGCCGAGGGCGGAACGCGGGCGACGTGGAGGTCCAGCGGTGCGACCGTGCTGCCGCCGTGGGCGCGGACGGTCCGGATCAGCTCCAGGTTCTCGAAGAGGACGTCGCCGTCGTAGAGGCCCATTGCCAACATCCGCGAGCGGCGCACCGCCAGGGTCCCTGGGAAGTCGCGGCCGAGGCTGCGGTTGAGCAGGGCCCGGGCCGTGTCCCAGCGGGCGTGCCAGGGCCAGCGGCTGAAGTAATTCTGGGGTCGGACGAGGTCGTAGCGATCAAGCAGTTGCGCCGTCCGCGCCAGCTCCTCCGGGTCGTAGCGGACGTCGTCGTCGGCGATCACGACCCGCTCGTGACCGGCCAGCCGCACGCCGGTGCGGACGCCGGCGACTTTTCCCATCAGCCACTGCTCGCCGGGGTCGACAGGCACGTGGGTCACCGCCTCCCCGAAGGCCGCCGCGTTGGCGGCAAAGACCTCGGGCGAGGAACCATCGACGACGATCGCCTCGGCGCAGTGCGGGGCGATCGCCCTTAAGTAGGCGGCCAGCTCCTCTCGCTGCTCACCCTCGCGCCAGCGGATCGGCACCACATAGGAAAGATCGAGGCGCTCGCTCACGCGGGGACGGGGACGACGGGAGCGCGCAGCGACGTCTCCCCTCCCTCCCAGGCGTCCATCAGGTGGCTCGCCCAGCGCGCCTCGACCGCCAGCAGCGCCCGGGCGCCGAAGAGAATGTCGGCGGCGACATCGGGCTCCTCGGCGGCGAGGCCGCCCGCCATGTCCCAGGCGGCGATGTTCTCGTGCACGGCGTCGGCCTCGACGTGCTCGTCGAAGAAGTGGGTCACCTCGGGCCCGTAGCCGAGGCGGCGCAGGGCGTTGCCGTAGCGGCGGTTGGGGATCGAGGAGGTCATCTCGAAGCCGGCGAGGTGGCCGACGGCGGCGCCGCGGCGGCGGCGGTGCAGGCCGAACCCGGTGAGGAGGTTGACCGCGGCCAGCGTCACCCCGGGCCAGCGGTCCAGGTAGGCGCCGTATTCGGGATCGAGGCCGAGCCCGGCCATCGTCTTCGCGAACAGCACCG